>JAFWRL010000236.1 GCA_017520105.1 Fibrobacter sp. | reverse complement strand
CGCTCATCAAGGTGAGCTTGGACTGCAGGTCGCCGTGGCGAGGAATGCAAGTCGGGTGAATCTGCGTGTAGCAGGGGTTAGCGAACAGGGCGCCGCGCTTGTAGGCACGGAATGCAGCCGTCACGTTAGAACCCTGAGCGTTGGTAGAAAGGTAATAGACGTTACCGTAACCACCGGTGCAAAGGCAGACAGCGTCACCCACATGGCTTTCGAGTTCACCAGTGATGAGGTTACGGACGATGATACCGCGAGCCTTGCCGTCGATCACGACGAGGTCCATCATTTCGCGACGCGGGAACATCTTCACCTTACCGGCGGCAACCTGGCGCATGAGTGCCTGGTAGGCACCGAGGAGAAGCTGCTGACCCGTCTGACCGCGAGCGTAGAACGTACGGGAAACCTGCGTACCGCCGAAGGAGCGGTTGTCGAGGAGGCCACCGTATTCACGACCGAACGGAACGCCCTGAGCGACGCACTGGTCGATGATGAGGTTCGAGTTTTCGGCCAAGCGGTGCACGTTGGCTTCGCGAGCGCGGAAGTCACCGCCCTTCACGGTATCGTAGAACAAACGATAAACGGAGTCGCCGTCGTTCTTGTAGTTCTTGGCAGCGTTGATACCGCCCTGAGCAGCGATGGAGTGAGCACGACGGGGGCTATCCTGGATGCAGAAAGACTTGACGTTGTATCCAAGTTCAGCAAGAGAAGCGGCAGCGGATGCACCGGCAAGGCCAGTACCCACCACAATCACGGTAAACTTACGCTTGTTAGCGGGGTTCACAAGCTTGAGTTCAAACTTGTGCTTGGTCCACTTTTCTTCGATAGAACCACCAGGAATTTTAGAATCAAGAATCATTAGTGGTCTCCTTACTTTTCAATGTTGAGAGAAACTTGAACATCGCCAATGGATGGGATGACGAAAGAAGCCTTCTTTTCGGCGTCCATCTTGGCCTTCTGCTGTTCGTACTGCGGCTGGAGGGCGCGGGACTTTTCAATCAAGGCCTGCGTTTCGGGCTGACCGCTGAGGTAGAATGCGGCAACGGCGGTGATGCCAAAGCCGAGAGCGACAACAACGCTATAGACGATGCCGGCGATATCGATAATCGGGGTCCACTTCTGGTGGGCGATACCCATGGTCTGGAACGCAGAAGAAATGGCATGGAACAGATGAACGCCGATGACGAACATGCTGATAACATAGAAAGCAGCCCAACCCGGATTCGAGAACATCTGGATAGTGGTGAGCCACATGTCGCGGACGATTTCGCCCTTGTCGTTCATGTAGAGGTAGTGTTCGCCGAACTTGAGCATCATGAGGTGCTGGATGAGGAAGCCGAGAATGAAAAGGCCAGTCCAAATCATGGTGAAGGTGGCAAAAGTCTTCTTACCCTTGCGAGCATTGACTTCGTAACCCACGTTACCGCGAGCCTTCTTGTTTTCAATCTTGAGCGTCACGGCAAGGAAAATGTGGAGAGCAAAAGCAGCCACCAACACAAGTTCCACAAGATAAATCATCTTTATCGGGAAGTGGAGCGGATTGAAGCCGGTCAGGAACTCGGTGTAAGCGTTGTAGGACGCCTGGGCCGAAGCCTGATCAAAATTCAACAACTGGAAGTTGCCGCACATGTGACCGAAGATGAACAAGGCGAGGAAAGCGCCCGTGCATCCCATAATCTGCTTCTTACCGATGGAAGAAGTAAGATACGTGATGATCCATTTCATTTGAGTCTGTCTCCTTAGAGAGGGATTTTATTGTTTTATTGTTAAACTTCTTTTGGACTAGAGAACGCAGCAAGCCTTGAGGCAGGGCATTTCGTAAGCATAGCGTTCGTCTTCCTTGAACCAGAAGTCGAGTTCACGCTTGGCAGATTCTGGACTGTCGGAGCTGTGCACGACGTTTTCGGTCATGGAAGGGGCAAAATCGTAGCGGAGAGTACCGGGTTCCGCCTTAGCCGGATTGGTAGCGCCGTTGATAGCGCGGACCTTTGCAATTGCATTTTCGCCACCGAGAGCGAGCATCACGGACGGGCCCTTGGTCATGTAGGCTTCGAGTTCCGGGAAGAACGGCTTTTCCACGTGTTCGGCGTAGAAACCGCGTGCGTCGGCAGAAGTCATCTGGTGCATCTTCACGGCGCAGACGGAGAGGCCAGCAGCGATGTAACGGTCGATAATGCGCCCGATGAGGCCGGACTTGACGGCATTGGGCTTGATCATTGCAAATGTCATTTCCATAGTAGGTACCTTTTAGTTTAAGATGTGAGAAATATAGATTTTAGTAGGAAGTAGGAAGTAGGAAGTAGGAAGTAAAAAGACAAAAAAACTGCCTACTTCCTACCGTCTACTGTCTACGGCGAGCTTTGCGAGCTATTCCTCCGCTTCGATTTTCTTCATAAGTTCATCGGCGAGTTTGCCGTTGCTCTTGATGTTCTGGACAAGCCAATCAACGGACTCATTAAGTTCGCTCTTGGGATAAAGCTTCTTGAATTCTTCAAAGACGCCCAGGGCAAGAGAATCCTTGTGCATGTTCTCGGTCAAGATGAAACCGCGGCTGAACATCGCCTTTTCGGCATCCGGAGAGTCGGGCCACGTCTTATAGAAAGCCCTGTATTCTCTTTGAGCCTTGTCGAAGTTTTCCTTGTCACTCAAGATATGAGCTATTTCGAACGTAGCCTTGCGGGCAACAGAATCAATATCCACATAGCGATCACGAATACCCGTCCATGCCAAGTACGCCTTTTCTACGCTCTTGGCTTTCGTGTAAAGGGAATCCGCAGAATTCATGGCGACATCCACAGACAATTCCTGCGGCAACAGCGTAATGTTGTCTGCAAACAATTCCACCTTGGCCTTGCTCCATGCAAGCACAACTTCCTTGTCCCAGCAATCATAACGGTAGTGAGATACCACCGTTCCGAACACGTTCTTCTTCGCTTGTTCAAAAGTTTCCGGTAAATAGTCTTCCTCGGCGAAATAATAGGTTCTCTTCATCAGGTTATCAGGCACTTCAAACCAGTCGTTCAAATCGCGGCGGGATTCTTCATAGGTGGCATTCGGATGAGCCGGATTACCCATGCGGTCGAAAAGAGCCTTGAGAGAATCTTCGGGGACTGAAACATGTTGCAAGAATTCTTGCTTGTAAAGCTTGATTGCGTAATCGACATCGCTTTGACGGCGCAAAGCCCTGTATTCCCAAGTATTTTCAAGCCCTAATTCGCGGGCTTCAGAGGCGAACGCCAACTGAAGGGCCAGTGTACTCACAATTTGCTGATGGGACTTGCGGGAACGAACCAACATCGGATTGTCTTCATACGTGGCAAGGACGTCCTTTTCACGAATAGCGGGTTCACCGTTTTTCGTCACAAGAACATAGGAAGAATCAAGCTCGTAATTTGCGGTCGTGGCAAGTTCCTTTTCGATAGTCTTGCGAACTCGATCCAGCGGTTTCTGTTCTTCGGCAACATCAGACGCACGGTAGAATACGTGATAACGCCCTGTCGATTCGGAACGAAGAACGGAAGTAAGGGAATCAGCGTCATTTCCAAATTCCACAAACATTTTCGGAACAAAACCTATGCCGTACGGGAACGGATGCCCATAGACAACCTTGCCCACATAGCCCTTCGCCTTTTTAGTTTCCTTGTTCGCGCTGTATTTAGAGGCGATTTTCATAAACGCCTGGAGGTCCATTTTCTTGTTCTTGAAGCGCTTGGCAAGAGACGCGGAGTCCGCCGATTCCACGTGATAGACGACATAGCCAAACGAAGTCTTGTACCAATCCTTATGTTTTTCGTAGTATTCTTCCACCGAAGGCATTTGGATTTCGGTTTCCTGGATATTGTACTTTTTCAGGAGCGCAGGTCCTGTTTCGCGAACAATCCTTTGGCGATGGTTCGAAACGAAACTTTCCTTGATAGCATCCGTAATTTCCACTTCTCCCGACGACTTGGACAAATCCCTATGCTGGTAAGCAAAAGCTTTAAGGGAATCTTGGTTCGCTTCCAAGAACTTCGCTTCGGCTACCTTGTCACGTACATTCATGTAAGTGAGAGAATCGTCAAACATTTCGCGATGTTTGTTATAGAAGAAAGCAAGTTCGTCATCGCTGTACATCAGCCTGTCCATGGAATAAAGACGCTGATAGACAAACGTGAGCAGATAATTTTCGATAAACTGGTTATGGAGAACAAGTTGCTCCTTAAATTCAGGATGCTTCTCAAGTGCAACCGTATAAAGAGCCTTACGGCTAAAAAGGGACCCCGAGGCCTTTCTCATCGGTTCCGTATTGGGGACGATATTCCCCACACGCATCATGAAGGCGTAATCTTCCTTGTAAATGGGTTCGCCATTGACTTTTGCAACAATGGATTCCTTGTCACCAATAGAATTGCACCCGGCAAAAAACAGGGCACAGGCAGAAACAATCGCAAGCAAAGCGTTTTTCATAAAGTCCTCATGGATATGTGAGCGTGAATATAAAAAAATAAAACTCAAACATTATCTATATTATAGCCACTTGAAAACTTTATTGACCATTTTCGCCATCAAAGCCGCCATAACGACGGCAATTGTGGGCGCCGTAGCTGTTGGCGTCTGGTATGGTCATTTTGCCATCGAAGAACTGCTATCGACCCCGCATACGTTCGGGGACGTAACCATCACCCCATACGGCCACCACAAGAACAACCTTCTCGACCATTACTACGATTCCATCTTAGTTGAAAAGGGCGGTTCGACTTACATGATTCGCGGACCGCATCTGGACATCACGCTGTTAAGTGAGAATCCGGGAGTCACCCTCGACGTCAAGGAAATTTCCGCAAACCAAGTGGTGGATACGACGGCAGCGGCAGCAAAAGCCCCCAAGGACTCCTCGAAAGCGCTCGGAGCCATCGAGTTTCCGGACAATCTGCGCATACCGCTCCCTGTAAAAGTCAACATCGGGAAGCTCGACTTTACAATGGGAGACATGGGCTGGAGCGCCGAGAACATCAACGCCCAAAACGTCGGTCAAAGGAAAGTCGCGCTCAGCGCCGACCACATCGCGGGCACGTTCGTCAAAGACACCGCCGCACTGCAACTGGATGTCGATTTTGGCGACAATAACGTCCTCATCAACGGAGTCGTCAAGACAAAGAACGACAACGTGACCATCAGCGCTAGCGCCCCCAAGAAAGACCTCACCCAGCTAAAGGCATCGACAAGCATTGCCGTCAAGGATCCGCTCCAGTGGGTCCCAATGAAGCTGCCGCCCTCCATCCCAGCCATCACCAACGTGAGCTTTAGCGGAAACGTATCGGCATCACTCACCAAGATGAACAATTTGCACTACAACTTTACGCTAAAATTGCACATCGGAGAGTTCTGGCCGTTCCTACCGCTCGACGCTACCATCAAGGTCAGCGGAACCCCCAAACATACGCTTGTCGAGACTTCCATCAAGAACAACGAAGGCGGGACAATTTTCTTGGAAGGCAACCTCAACGACAAGTTGGACTTCGACTTCTCCGGCGAAATCGCCAACATGAGCGCCATGTACGGCCCGCAAATGATGCCGATGGACATGGACATCCAATCGATAACCAAGACCGGGGATGACATAGAAGCATCCATCGAAACCCGCGAAGGTTCTGTCATCAAAGCCCGCGTAGCGATGAAGGATAGCCTCAAGGTATTCTTCGCCGCAAACCTCGCCACCATGGAACCTTGGGCGCTGGACTGGGTCAAGGGAAACATCGAGTTCGGGCATAGACCCAAGTTAATCGGTACATTTGAAAACGGCAAGTTGAAAGCGTTCCTGAAAGCGGATTCCATCATCAACGCCTACCACCTGAAAGCGGACTCCCTCCGCTTGGCGCTTGTCCTCGACGGACACGGTCTCACAGTCCCCAAAGCGACCCTCTACGCACCGAAGGATGAATTCTCCATCACAGGCGATGTGGATTGGAGAGACAAGAAAAAGATGTTCACGCACTGGCAGCTAGCCCAAAAGAACGGCGGAACAGCCAATGTGAATGTCCAGCTCGGCGATTCGCTCCTGATATGGGCCAAGACAGACCATGTCGAGTTATCGACAATTCCTCTTGTTGACATCAATCTAAACGACAACCTCAAGACCACGGTTACCGGAGCTGTGTTCTACGACCTCGACTCCAGAATCGCCGAAGCGGAACTCAACATCGATGCAGACGTTGATCCGTTCATCGTCCACGGCTACACCAAGATAAGGGAAAACGGCGACACTGTTTTCATCGACAAGGCTGTCGTCTCACACAACAACAACAACGTCACGATGGAAGCGTCGATTGTACTCCCCAACGACTCGAACCCGGATTACAAGCCAACGGCCATGCTTCCGCTCCAGCTTCTGCATGCAAAGGTTTCCATCGACAACTTCAACATTCCGTTCTTGCTGGAACCGCTGGGCGATACAACGCTTTATTCTGGACGATTCAACGGAGAGATTGCGTTCGAAGAAGAAACAGGACTGCTCGGAAATATCGACTTCAAGGACTTGAGTTTTAACAACATTCCTTCGGAAGTGCTGAACATCAAGCAGATGAACCTATCGGCCAAGAAAGACAGAATCGAGTTGCTCACCAACTTCGACATTTCCAATGGCGTCTGGACCGGCATCGCAAACATTGCCGTCGATAATATCTTTGACCCGACCCGGAAAATCAGCTTGACATACAAGAGCCCGAACAACGGGTCCATCAACGGTAGCGGCACATTGACCGACAGTCTGGACTTTATCGGTTCCATCAAGCTCGGCGGAACATGGCTCATTCCCGGCATACGCGGCGAAATTGAAAAGACGGACTTGAACATCGACATTCAGGCAAAATTCAAAGAAGGCCTGCCTGGCATCAATGCCCAAATCAAGTCGGACTCCACGCTCCTCAGGTATTCTTCCATCGAAAATGCTTTCCCCATCCACGTAAGAGGAAACATCAAGGACAGCAAGCTCAACATCACCGAAGTTTCGACGCAGAACGAATTTGGGGAATTAGTGTTCGGCACGTTGCTTTACGATTTGCAGACCATGAAAATCGGAGCCATCGACTTCGGTACAAAGAGATACACATTAAAGACCGATCAACATACGGTTACAGTTCGTAATGTTTCCGGGCACTTGGAAGATTCCGACGAGCAGATGTCCGTCATTGCAAAGCTTCCTTCGATACAATACACCTTCGACGACGAAACGTACGGCAAGGCAAGACTACTCGGAAGAAGTGACATCCAGTTCAATATTCCTCATACGCAAGAAGGCCAAATTAAGAACAAGAGCGTCAGCGGCAACTTCATCATAGACAAGTTCGTATATCGCAAGGATTTGGAAATCGAAATCACGCCTAGTTCCCTCGACAAGATTTTGTCCATGCTCAACAACGCCATTACCAGTTTGCGTAGCAAGGACAAAGAAGCCAAAATCTCTGTTTCCAGCCCCATCGATTTGTCGTTCCATATCAGCGATTCGCAACGCGATTCTGTAGAAATCATCTCGCCATTCGCCGCATTCCCGCTCACACTCGACATTTGGGTTCTCGGAACATCGAACAGACCTCTCTTGCGCGGCGATGTCACGAATACAGACAACGGGTTCATCGGCATCAAGGGACTTTACGATTTCGAACTTAGCCGATTCAACATTTCATGGAACGACGTTCTCTGGCAACACGGCATCGTCGATGTTTCAAGCATGCAGGAACTCCCCTACTGTTCGGAACCCGACGACAGCGAGAAAGCGACATGCCCCATCAACTTTGATATCCAGGGAACTATAACGAACCTACAGCCAACGCCGAGCTCCAACTGCGGAACGGAATCATCGGCGGCAGCGACCTATTACAACATCTTCCTTGGATGCGTGGCGAACGAATCTGGCGATGCGGACTGGAACAAGCTTGCCGGCAAGGCTCTCGGCAAGGTCATCGCTTCTACGGCAAACAAAACCCTTGGTGGCGACTACATCGGCGATATCGACATGAAGGTGATGCTGTTCGACAATTCCAACAACGAAAAGGATTCCTCCTATGTCAAGATTCCGATTTCCTTGGATCGCTGGGTCAAGAACCTAAGCCTCATTCTCGGTTATACGCAGGATCAAAGCATCGACCCGATTTACGATCAGGCCTTGCAATTCGGCGTTACGTACAAGCTTCCGTTCTTCCAGGAAAAAGAATATTCTCACAAGAATCACCTTTCGCCATCGCTATCAGTGAACGGGTTGCTCATTTCAAAGCAATACACGGCTAACAGCGGTACCGAAAGCAATAGCGAAAGCCGCGTCGAAAAGAACATCGGCATGAACTACTCGTATAAATACTGGAATCCATGTATCTTGGGAATCGGGCATTGCGAAACAGTCCGCCCGCCAAGAGCGATGCGCCAGCCCAACGACACGGATAGCGACAGCACGGCAACCAAGCCCACGGAGAAAGCAAAATGATTTTATTGATATGCGCATTATTGTTTTTTTCGTCGCTTGCGATTGCCGACACGGATGAGAAAAGTCCCTGGTCTGTCAAGATTTCCGGGAACAAGGTATTCTCGAAATTCCAACTGAACGAACAGCTCGACATTCCTGACGAATTCGCCCAGCTGGATACAATCAAGCAAGACTTCTTGATGCGTCTTTCAACGGAAAACGTAAAGGCCCTTTACTATTCCCGCGGCTACTACAGCCTTGACCTGAAGTTGGAAATAGAACGTGAGCCGTTGTCCGACAACAAGATTCAGCGCAACTACAACATCACAGTCAACGAAGGGGAATGCTACAGATTCAACGACGCCAAAATTATTTCTTCCGGCGACGAGCCTATTCCTATAGACTTGACTTCGTTGAAAATCTTGAAGCACCGTTATTACAACCAAGAAGATATTTCGGACGACCTTCAAGAGATTCAGTCGGCTTACCGCAAACAAGGTAACTTACACGTTTATATTTCATCCGAAGAGCACGTCGATACAACCGCAAAGCAGGTTAACGTGGTCATCAACGTTACCCCAGGTCCCAAAGTCTTGATGGGCAACATTATCACTACGACACAACGGACGAAGAGCAAATTCGAAAAAAAATCGGAACCAGAGCCAGGACTCACAAATACATCTTGGCTTTCTTCGCTTTGGCGGATTCCGAAAGGTCAAATTATTGACGGTAACCAATATTTCAACTTCAAAAGTAAACTGTATTCAACACAGCTGTTTACGCAAGTCAAGCTGAATGACGAATTACGCGAAGACGGACTTTCGGATATTCACCTAGATGTCGTTGAACGTGTTCCTGGCGAAACACGATACGGATTCTTCTTTGAAGAAATTTATGGTTTCGGAGCACTGGCTTACGCAGACCACAAGAACTTTTTTGGAAAGTTCCATGAATTTTCGACAAGCGTACAAATCGCTCAGAACAAGCAAGAAATCACATTTGGGTACGCAAACCCGCTCTTGTTCGGGACATCGTTCACCTTCATTCCGACCGCAATTCGCTTTGTAGATCGCGTTTCGTTCAACCACGAAAAAATCAACCCGCCCGCCTACCCCGATAGCGTCGAAGAACGTTACGAAATCATCAACCGTGGCGACCTGACATTCGGCATTACAAACAACATCAAGTTCCGCGGAACAATCGATACGCGTTACGTGAACAAGAATGAAGATAAACTCTTCAAGCTCAAGGGTGAAATCGGTTTGACATTCGACTACACGGACGACTACTTCAACCCGACGAAAGGAATCCGCGTTATGCCATTAGCAGGCCTCGGCACAAACTTCAGCGGAAAAGAAGACTACAGGGACGGTCACGTCTATACCTACGGCGAAGCGACCGCAAACGTTTACTGGCCTTTGTTCTGGACATTCTACGGAGCGCTCAGCGGAAGTGTTGGCAGATTCTTCAACACGGCTATCGAAGACGACGCTCGCGTATTCTATCAAGGTGGCTCCCGTTCTGTACGCGGCTACCGTTTCCGTAGCATTTATGCCGGTTACACGACGACCAAGACCGAGCAAGTCACCAAGAAACAGGACGATGGCACACAAGTCACCGAAGAAGTTTCCAAAGAGGTCATCAACACCGCTCTCACGCCGATGTATTTCCGCGTCAACGAAGAAATCCGTTGGACGTTCCCATGGAAATCGTTGAGGGCATGGCAAATCGTACAGTTCTTCGACTGGGCTAGAGTTGTCGATACCAAGGACAAAAGCTACGAAGACGCCCAAGAAGGCAGTCTCGGTCTTGGCATCCGCTATCGTTGGCAATTTCTCACGTTCCGCCTCGATTACGCCATCGTGACAGGCATCTCCAGCTATGACGAAGACAAGAAGAACTCCATGAAATTTAAATGGGGTCGATTCGCGTTCGACCTGTCGCAAGCGTTCTAGTTTTTATTGGATAATCGAGCGGTAAATATCCGCAAGGGATTTGCCTTTGGCGTTAATTTGCAATGGAACAATTCCTGCATTTTTTAATGCGCATTCAAGTTGTTCGCGAGCAACAGCGCTTTCGAAAGTCAATTCAAAATGCGTCGCCGCGGAAGCGTTCCCGAGGCCCGGATTTTTGTCCGATTCCAAAACCTGGCCGCGATCGATAATTGCGTAATCCGTAGCCCACTCATCCATTTCAGCAAGTACGTGCGAACAAACTATTGCAGTTCCGTAATTTTCCTTTCGCCATTCATCAAGGAGTTTCCAGACGGTCTCGCGAGATTTCGGATCGAGATTTGCCACCGGTTCATCGAGAATCAACAGCTTTGGATTATGCAACAAGGCGCGAACAATCTGTACTTTCTGACGGTTTCCAAGCGAAAGGGCATCCATGCGCATATCCAGCGGCGGCAAGTCCAACCGTTCTGCAAAAGACATGCAACGGTTATAGACCGAACCGCCTTCTAGCCAAGCGCCCTCACCCAATCCATAAAAGCCCGTAAAAAAGTGGAGATATTCTTCAATCGTGAGTTTTGGATAAATGCCAGGATTTTCGAGCAACACGCCATACTTTTTCGAATCTAAAAAGCCTGCATCATTGCGCAATTCTTTGTCAATTTTGATAGAACCTTCAAAGTGGCGCATGCGGCCACACAAAAGTCGCAACAACGTCGTCTTGCCAGCGCCATTCGGGCCAAGGAGCGCAAAAAACGAACCTTGCGGAATTTCTAGCGAGACTTGAAAAAGCGCATCTGATTTTGATTTTGGATAACGGAAAGAGACCTTTTCAAGTTGCACTAGCGGGTTCGAAAGTTTCATCGCACAGATCCACAAAAATTATTTGCAGAAATCCTTGACTGCGTCACAGGGATTCTTGACAAGTGCGAAAACGCTCTTGTCCTTGCGGACCGCTTCCATCTGCACAGCCTCGCTTGCGCGCTGCAAATACTGGATGCAGCGCGGATCAGTGCGCACAGCAGCAAGCTGAACTTGCTCGGTTCGACGGCGAATACTCACGTATTCAAACGCATGAAAGTCCTGCTTGACGGCAGCGACAACAACCGCCGCTGTCGGATTTTCAATATCCTGAATGTACTTCCAATCGCGTTCAACAGCGGCAATAAGCACTTTTTCGCCAAGATTGCGAATAAACTTCAACGCATCCGCGCTCTGGCGAACAGCCTCGGCCCAAAGTTCATCGGACGCTCCGTCAATTTTGCGGACGATTTTCCAATCGCGCTGGACAGCAGCCTTCAAGAGAACCGGATTCGTCACGAACTTAAGCAAATTGGGTTCCGCGTTAAACTCGGCGAGAAACTTCGTCTCGTCCATAGCATTCAAAGCTTCTTTCAAAGCCTCACACGGACCGTTTTTTACATAAAGAATCGTCTGTGCGTTCTTTTCGAATGCAGCCTTCTGCACCGTTTCAGTCGGATTCTGAATTAAGCTAATAGCGTACCAGTTCAGCTTAATAGCTTCAAGCTGTTGTTCTTCTGTGGGGTTCTCAATGTTCTTTATTTCGGTCCAAGACTGCATAAAACCTCGTATTTATGCGGTAAAGATAGGTTTTATTTTTCAGTAGGAAGTAGAATGTAAGAAGTTGGAAGTTGTTTTTTCGACGATAAATGCATAAAGCGGGCGCCGCGGCCTTCCAAAAAGAAGGCTACTTCAGTACTTTTACAATATGTGAACTGAGGCCATCGCCATATTGCAAAATGTACGCGCCGTTCCGGAGCCCGGTCTTAACGTTATTCCAAACTTCGGTTGGTGAACCCGCCATCACATTTGCGGACTTGACCTGTTGACCGCTCAAGTCGAACACCTGGCAGCGAACCATAACGGCACCACGTTCAAGAGCAATCTTCGACACAACCGCATTCGTTCCCGAAGAACTTGACGCTACAGCCGTAGAAGAAGACGTCGCCGAAACTGACGAGCTAGAAACAACCTGATTCGCAGAACTTGAAGATGGGAGCGTCGAACTCGACGACTGTACTGCAGAACTTGAAGATTCGGCAGCAACAGAACTCGATGATTTGACTTCAACCGATTCTCCGGAAACTTCAAGTTCGAGCGCCATGAACTCGATGGTATAAGTACCGTCGGAATTCGCTTGAACAACCTTCCCCTTTTGGCTTACAGTCTTGCCTTGGGCATCCTGGATTTTCACGCGAAGCGGCACGCTCTTTGGCATGTGCGCATGCGGGGATGTCCACTTGACCGTATAACCGTTCGCCGTATTCGTCGCGGTCGCCTTGTCAATCGTGAAATGCGCACGCAGGTAAGCACCCACCGTAGAGAACGTCTCCACCCACAAATTCTTTTGCACCGCATATTGAATTAGCGTCTTGATATCGGCCGCAGAAATTACGTCCCAGTCTCCACCGACGCCATGGTTCAGTTGCACGTGCCACTTGCCGCCCGCAGCCTGATCTAAGCTCCCTTTGAAACTTGCGACACTGCTATTCGCCTGCCAGTAATGCGAATCTATCTGCATCCAGTCCGGTTCGTTGTCCCAACCCATAAGGCCGCCACCGCCACACCCGCGGTTGATGAAATGTTCCTGATTAATCGCGTTCTTGACCGTCGCATTCTGCGCGCAGTACGGAGTCGCCAAGGAAGTCGCCTCCACGCCCATGCCACGCAGTTTCTGAGCCGCACCGCCAATTTCCGAATTGAGATTGACACCGTTATCCGTCAATTTCTTATGATTTGCCGTATGGTTCCCGATTTCGTGGCCTTTCTTGGCGTAATTCAAGTGAGGCTGCGAATTGCTCGAAAAGCCCATCGTTCCAGTACAGACAAAAAACGTAACCTTCGCCTCGGGCATGTTATCCAAGAAAGTGAGGTTGTTCGTCTGGGAATGGAGACCGTCATCAAACGTGAAAGTCGCCGCACCCGGATGACCGTTCCAAGGAACCGTAGTAATCGGGCCAGCAAACACAGAAACGGCAGAAACAGCGGCAAACGAAAATGCCGCGCAAAGAGAAGTTTTCAAACATTCCATACGTATAGGAATATACGCTTATTTCGCTAGAGAAGAATGTTTTGCGCTAGATTAATCGTTGACAAAACGCCAAATGCGTCAAAAAAGCCCCCGGCTTTTAACCGAGGGCGAATCTTGTATAGGAGATTCCCGCTCAAGGCGGGAATGACAATCCTTTACTTGTACAGCGGGTGCTTCTTGCAGAGTTCGACAATTTCCTGACGGATCTTCTTGAGAGCGGCATCGTCGTCCTTAGCCTGGATAGCGCGGTCGATGATGCGAGCCACTTCGCGGGTGTCTTCTTCGTCGAAGCCACGGGTCGTGATAGCGGCAGTACCGAGACGCACACCGGACGGATCCATCGGCTTGCGCGGATCGAACGGGATGGTAGAACGGCTGCAGGAGATGCCGACCTTTTCCATGGCCACTTCGGCTTCCTTACCGGAAACGCCCTTGGAAGTCATATCGACCACGATGAGGTGGTTGTCGGTGCCATCGCTAATCACCTTGTAGCCGAGCTTCTGCATTTCAGCGCACATGGCCTGAGCGTTCTTGATAACGTTCTTCGCGTAAGTCTGGAATTCCGGCTGCAAAGCTTCGAGGAATGCAACAGCCTTACCGGCGTTGATGTGGTCATGCGGACCACCCTGCATGCCCGGGAACACGCCCTTGTCGATTTCCTTGGCGAGGGAAACTTCCTTGAGTTCGCCCTTCACCATCTTCTGGATGGTGCGGTCCTTGCACATGATGATAGCGGAACGCGGGCCACGGAGAGTCTTGTGGGTCGTGGTCGTCACGATGTCGAAGTACGGCACCGGAGAATCGATTGCCTTACCGGCAATGAGGCCAGCGACGTGAGAAATGTCAGCCATGGTGAGGGCGCCGACTTCGTCAGCGATTTCCTTGAAGCGCTTCCAGTCGAGGTTACGGCTATAGGCAGAGAAACCGGCGAGAATCATCTTCGGCTTTTCGCGGAGAGCGATTTCGCGGACCTTGTCCATGTCGATGCGGCCAGTTTCCTT
>JAFWRL010000235.1 GCA_017520105.1 Fibrobacter sp. | reverse complement strand
CATAACTTGCCATTTGAATTCGGGTCAAAACAACCTATAATTCAAGTGTAAACAACAAAAATGCGCAAGCAAGGAGCACTTATGGACTGCAAAGAAGAAATCGTCGATTCCCGAATCCCGGACCCCAAGGCCTTTGAAATCGGCTCGAAGAACGCCCAGATTCTGTTCAAGTTGAACCATACCATGCCCATGACCGAGGAATACGGCAAGGTGGTCAAGGAACTGTTCGGCGACAATATCGGCGAAGGGACGATGCTCACGGCTCCGCTTCAGGGTGTATGCTTTGAGCGTGTGAAAATCGGAAAGAACGTGTATATCGGCAGCAACCTGCTCCTGATGGCCCGCGGCGGCATCACCATTGAGGACGGCGCTTGGATTGCGGCCAATGTGCAGTTGCTTTCGAACAACCACGACCTTTACGACCGTGCCGTTTTGCAGTGCAAGCCCGTGCTTATCAAGGAAGACGCTTGGCTGGGCGCGGGGGTCTCTGTATTGCCCGGCGTGTGCATCGGTAAGCATGCCGTGGTGGGCGCAGGTTCCGTGGTCACGAAGGACATTCCCGATTATGCCGTTGCCGTAGGAAGCCCCGCCAAGGTGGTGCGCATGCTTGATCCGGAGAAATTCGCATAACCGCGGCACTTGCCGCAAGGAGAACCAAAATGAAAAAACTCGTTACACTTTTAACTGTCGCAGCGGCCCTTTTGTTTTCTGCTTGCGACTGCAACAAGGAGACTCAAATGAAAATGGAAGAACTTATTGAAAAGCAGGCGTTGAAAGAACTGGTGGACACCTTCTCGAATCTGGCCGACATGCGTGACACCAAGACCCAGAGCATGCTTTTTACCGAAGATGCCACCATGACTTCCATCGTGGGTGAAAACACCTCTACGCTCAAGGGGCGTGATGAAATCGAGAAAGCCTGTGCCAAGTTCCTCTCGCTGTTCGATACGGTTTACCATTCCAACGGCCAGCAGGTAGTGACCATCGATGGCGACCGTGCCAAGGGCGTGTCTTATTGCACCGTGATGCTCATCGGGAAAAACGCGGAGGGCGTGCGCACGCAGAATTTGCAGGGCGTTCGATATGAGGACGAATACCAAAAGATTGACGGCAAGTGGTATATCACAAAACGCACTTCCCATTTTGAATGGTCCGATGTGCGCCCGGCGGGAAAATGATTCGGTTTTTGATTGCAATGATTTTCTGCATTGGAACGTTCGGCTGTGCGGAATCTCCGACTTCTGGGAGCGACACCATGAATTTATCGGAACAAGAGGACACCATGAAACCTTCGGAACAAGAGGTTTATGCTACTTACGAGGCGATTAACGAGGCCTTGATAAAAAAGGATCGTGCAACGCTTGAACGTCTTTTTGACAAGGACTTGACCTTCACCCACATGAGCGGGAAAGTCCAGACCCGCAAGGAATTCTTGGATGAAATCATGGACGAGACCTTGAATTACTACAAGATTGAAACCAAGTCCTATGACATCCAAATGCAGGGCGACAGCCTTGCCCGCATGAGTGTGACTCACACATTGACTGCGAAAGTTTATGGTTCAAGTGGAGCATGGACGATGGATGCCGATTACACCTATGAAAAACGCGGTGACACCTGGGTCCGTATCGGGAACCGCTAAGCAATTTTTAATCGCGGCACTTGCCGCAAGGAGAACCAAAATGAACAAGACTGTTGCTATGATGCTTTCGACGGCGGCGCTGGCTGCTGCGGCGGGGACAGCCACCCCGAAGGTGAAACCTGTCACCATCCCGTTGAACGATGGGCGTGCCATTCCGCAGTTCGGGCTAGGCACTTACAATTCTTCGGTGGCCGAGGCGAAGGACGCTTTGGCGGTGGCGCTCAAGCTCGGCTACAGGCACGTGGATACGGCTCACGCCTACCGCAACGAGCGTGGTGTCGGCGCAGCCGTGAAGGAGTCGGGAATTCCCCGCGAAGAAATCTGGATTACCTCCAAGCTCTGGCCCACGGATTACGACCACGGCAATGCCGCTGAATCTATCGACAAGATGCTGGAACGCCTGGGCGTGGACTACATCGATCTGGTTTACCTGCACCAGCCTGTGGGCGACTACATGGCGGGCTGGCGCGGCCTCGAAGAGGCGGTGAAGCAGGGCAAGATCAAGTCCATTGGGATTTCGAACTTTGATATGGATGAGCGAGCATTCGACGAAATCATCGCGAAGGCAAAAATTAGGCCCGCCATCGTGCAGATTGAACTGCATCCGTATGCGCAGCGCAAGGCCTTCCGCGAAAAGTGCAAGAAGCTCGGTATCGCGGTAGAAGGCTGGTTCCCGCTGGGCGGCACCGGCGGCAACGCGACCCTCTTTGGCGACAAGACCATCAAGGAACTGGCGGCAAAGTACAAGAAGTCGCCCGCGCAGATTATCCTCCGCTGGCATGTGCAGGAAGGCTTCTCCACGATTCCGGGGGCCCGCAACCCGGATTACATCAAGGAAAACATCGAGGTGTATAACTTCAAGCTTTCCGAAGACGACATGAAAAAGATTCGCGGCCTCGACAAGGAAAAGCGTTTCTTTACCTCGACCCTTGCCGAAATCCAGCATTTCAAGGACTGGAATCCCGGCGACTAAAGTCCGTCAATAAAGCCGGACGCTTTTTCCACTATGCATCACACGCATACTGGGCATAAAAATTACGCATTACGCGACCGTCCTGAAATTATTTATATTAAAGGCTACCGGTTCAAAGGAATTTTTACAGAAAAGGCGGATCCCATGAAAAAAATCACCTTGATTCTTTTATCACTTCTTCTAGGAGTCTCTATGGCAGCAGAAAAGAAAATCCTCGTCGTTTACTATTCCCGTGCCGATGAAAATTATGAAGTCGGAACAATCACCAAGGGCAATACCGAAATCATTGCCGAGATGATTGCGAAAAAGACGGGCGGCACGCTCTTGCATGTGGAACCCGCGAAGGAATACCCCAAGAAATACGACGACTGCATCAACGTGGCCAAGAAGGAACTTGCGCAGGACGCGCGCCCGGCCATCAAGCCGGTGAACGTGAATCCCGAAGAATTCGACGAAATTTACGTCGGTTACCCGGTGTGGTGGGGCGAAATGCCCATGCCCATGTTCACTTTCTTCGAGAAGTATAATTTGAAGGGCAAGACGATTCACCCGTTCGTGACTCACGAAGGCAGCGGCCTTTCGGGTGTTGCGCGCCTCAAGAAGGTAACCGGCGCGAATGTGACCCCCGGCCTTGCCATCTACGGACACGTGGCCCAGAACGAACGCGACAAGGCCCAAAAAGAAGTCGATAAGTGGGTGAAGTAGGCTGATTGCGCCTTATGGGCGGAATGT
>JAFWRL010000234.1 GCA_017520105.1 Fibrobacter sp. | reverse complement strand
CCGCCTGAAGAACTATTGTATTTTCCAAGAAGAACGGTGTCGGCATTTCCCACCGTTCCGCTATAGACGTGCAAAGAATCAGAACTATATTGCGTAGTCACGCTGCCCGACAACTGCAAAGCATAACCCGCCGGGGCCTTCAGCACTAGGGTGTCCCTGTTGTTGCCGGTATAATTTCCGTCCTTGCCGCCGTCGTCATAAACCTTGAACGACTTGAGCGTTTCCGGGATTTCATACGTCATGTTGTGCAGGAAGAACATGTTCACGTAATGGTTTTCACCGTCATTTCCCTGCTCCAGTTCATACTTGATTACCTTCACCGTCAAATTCAATCCTGATGCATTACCAGAGCCATCAGAAACAAACATGATGGCCATATAGCGAGCCTCACTAGAATAAGCACAATACGAACCGCCAGACAACGTACCAAGCAGATTGGCATCAGTGGCTTGATTATTCTTATAGACCAGTAATTTATCAGAACTGTTGTAGGTATTCACGTTTCCTGTAAGCACAAGAAAGTAGCCGGCAGGAGCTATCAATATAAGTTTTCCTTCCGCATTATTGCTGTAGCTTCCGTCCTTGCCACCGTCGTCATACACCTTGAACGATTTGACCCCTTGGGGGATAGAAAGAATCGAATTACCAGTCTTAGGCATATCAACATACAGCCCGCCCTCGGCAGTCAAGTCATTTGTCCAAGTCGGAGTCACTGTCACATCACTAAACAATGGCATCGTAAACGAAAACGATGTGAATTTATTTTTGAGCAACTTAATAATATTGCCACTAGCTTTCTCTTTAACCACGATTTCCTTGAGCATATAGCCAGTTTCGGGATTCGCCGTTATCGTAACGGTCGAATTCATCATGGCAGAATCCGCAACAGTAATAGTTCCGCCTTCTACAGTCACTTTGGCAATAGCATACTTATCCTTCACAAATGTCGGAGTCACGGTCACATTACTGTTCGGCATCGTGAACTTAATCTCATTCGTTTCCCAATTACTAGTCGCAGAAACTGTCGCCCCAGATGTGGTTACAACACTCACGCTCTTTAATGCATAGCCGGACTTGGGCTTTGCAGTCAATGTCACTTCGTCACCCGTTGCCACAGACGAAGAAGACGGCGTCACGGTTCCATTGTTCGCTGAATTTACAGTAACAGTATGGGGGTCGCCCACCAGTTCCGCAGTCAAGTTAAGGCCTGCCGCCACATTACTTTGGTCCGAATGGAAATAAAGATACATACTCCTGTGTGTCGTCGTTACTGTCCCGACGCTAACCGTCGAATTGGAAGTCGTGCTAAACACCTTCTTAACAATAGTCTCGCCGTCATCGATTTCAAGGTAATCATAAGGGTTGTCTCCAGCCGCTTCCGTGGTCACGGTTCCCGTCAATCTTATCTGGTAACCATCAGGAGGTATCAGGGAAAGTCTTGCTTCGCAATTAGTGGTGTAACCTTCGGATTTGCCGCCATTGTCATAGATTTTAAAGGACTTTACCTTGTCAGTAAGGTTTACCGTCCTAGTCATGCACAGCATGTCGATATATTCCAGTTGATTTACGAGCTCTTCTGAATAGGTTACACGAACATCTTTCTTGGGCATATAGAATTGTAGCGAATCGTTGTAGCCTTTGGTAGATACGAGATTGCTATCAGCATCCTTGACCTTAAGCGAGGTTGTAATCCATTTACCGTTGTTAACTGTGTATAAATAAACCGAATAGTCTTCGATCATTTTAATATCGTCTAATAGGTACCAGGTAGCCGGATAAGGTGTATAGATTACCTGTTGACCACCAGCCTTGACCGAATGAAGTTTCTTGACCTTAAGCTTCAAATACAACACTCTATCTGGTGACTTAGCATCATCAAGAGCCACGGATACGTATTCAGAAGTATTTCGCAAATCACTAATATTACTATTACCACTCGTACTACTCGTACTCAGCATCGCATAGGACAAATTAAATTGATAACCATCATAAATAGTGATCTTGCCAGGAGCACTCGTCCAGCCAGACATCACGAAACCATAACCATCGGGAGCCTTCAGGGTCATTTTGCCAATACAACCCTTGACCGAACCCCCTCCACCACTTACTTGGAGCGTTTCTATACCACTGTAGACTTCAACCATTTTAGTCCCGTTACACAGATAAACCGTCTGGTCATTTTGGGTAACAAATTCGTCCGCCGCCCACGCCGATGGTGCCATCAAAAGCGCGAGCAGGAAGAACACCAACATGTTCACTTCGGCAAGCTCAGTGAACTTATGACAAAACACATGAAAACGGTTTTTCATGTTGAACCTTCTTTAATTTGGGTGGAATGTTGTTTTGAAAAACTTTGAGAAAGCGCGCCTAAGCCAAGGCTTTTCTGCACAGACGTGCAGCCCCCCCCCGCAAAATCCGGGCCAATTCGAGCCAGTTTGCCCGAATATCAAACCCTAAACCAGAAATTTTGCCATTGCAGATGCAACGGGGGAAAGCACACCTCTTAAACATTACGCAAAACTTACAAAAATTTAATAATTTCGTCAAAAACGTGATTCAAATCATACTAAAAACGGCAATTATGCCGTGTAAAATTTTTTTAAGGGATAAAAAGCGCCCCCGTGACTGAGCACGGGGCGACATTGTAATGGAAGCCGTCATGCTGACCCTGTAAGGGGAAGCATCCAGTCACAATCTAGGACAAACGTCATAAAAGGGACCCCAGCATGGTGGCCGGGGTGACATGGCGAAAGCAGGAACTACGCTTCTGCGAGTTCCATTTCTTCTTTGAGCTTGAGTACCATATACAACGGAACTTCTGTATTTTGAGCAATAAAGTTGGGATCAAGTTTTGCTTTCAGCAAATTTCTCGCGACTTTTTCTCGTTCCATGAACTTGTACATCGCCCTGTCTATGGATTTCATCTCATCCGTCATAAGATACCTCGAACTAAAATTACTCAATTTTACCTCTTCCTGCAATACCTTGAATATCGGGTCCGATGAGAACCCGCTGAAATCGGCCTCGCGATTGAGCGTGTCGATGGCACGGAGCCACTGCGCAAGGCGGCTACAATCAGTCGCAAACGATTCGGCATGCTTGAAGAACTTGTTCACCTCAACGACCGTGATGGCAAGCTGGTCGTAATAGAGCAGCATCTGCTGGTTGTAAAGCTGCACCCTGTGGCGGTATTCCCGTGACAAGCGCCAAGGATACGCATCGGTGAACTGGAAACTGATGAGGTTCAGGTTCTCGAGAACGGGAGGTTCGTTCTTCTTCACCATGTTGCTGACGTGGCGGGAGACGTAGAGCACGACTCGTTGCCTGTAGACGGAGCCGCTATCGTGCTGAATTTCGATGGAAATGCGGTCGCGGGGAGCCTTTCCTTCACGGTCGTTAGTCAGCAACAGGTCCGGTTCGGCGTTCCTGTAGCCGAGTTCGCTCGGGATGAAGGGGTTCACGAGTTTCGGGTGCTCGATACAGTCGGGACCGACAAGGTCCAGCGCCGCGTTGATGAGGTCGGTCGTGAGTGCGATGTTCTTCTCGCTGGCCAGGATTTTCTTGATACAGGCGTCATTGTAGAAATAGACGTTCTGCCGTTCGTGCGCTTTCACGATGGCGTCGGTGTCCTGGCCGTTCTTGTCGGCGTTCCTGAGCCTGTCGAGGAACCGGGCAAATTCTTCTCTAGTCATAAGCGTCCTTATTCTAGGTAGAGAACTCACTCTACCTATTATATTAACACGCTTTTTTCAGGAATTTGGTCTTAAGATTTTGTGTAAAAATTTGTTAGGGGCTAGGAATGCAATGGATACCGTCATTCTGACCCTGTAAGGGGAAGAATCCAGTCACTGTTCTGTTACTGGAGTCTTCGTGGCTATTCGCCACTCAGGATGACGGAAGCAGCCGCCTATTCCCGATGTATCGTGGGGACGCTGGCTAAAAGCTTTTTCGTGTAGTCGTTCTGTGGGTTCGTGAGGACTTCGTCAGCGGGGCCGTGTTCGACGGCATGGCCAAAATACATCACCAAGACTTCATCGCTCAACGCACGCACCACCTGCATATCGTGGCTGATAAAGAGAATAGAGAGCCCAAGTTCATTGCGCAAATCGTCGAGCAAATGCAAAATCTGAGCCTGCACGGACACGTCCAATGCGCTCGTCACTTCGTCGCAAAGCAGCACCTTCGGGCGCACCATCAAGCTACGCGCAATGCAAAGGCGCTGACGCTGCCCTCCCGAAAACTCATGCGGAAACTTGTCCATCGCCCCTGCCGGCAGCGAAACTCGGTCCAGAAGTTCCCTCGCCCGCTTGCAGGATTCGTCAAAAGAAAGCCCACGCGCAATCACGGGAGCCGTCAAAATTTCGGAAACCGTCTGCCGCGGGTTCAAGCTGCTAAACGGGTCCTGGAAAATCATCTGTACCAAATCCGAAACACGCACAGTATCCTTTGCCGTCCCCGCACGTCCATTCGTCACCGGGAGTCCAAACAAATTAATTTTACCTTCTGCAACGGGAACAAGCCCGACCAAAGACTTCACAAGCGTCGATTTACCACAGCCAGACTCCCCCACAATCGAAAGAATCTTTCCCTGTGGAAGCGTAAACGACACCTTGTCCACCGCAGTAAAGTAATCCTTGACCTTGCTAAAAACGCCTCCTCGAACCGGGAACCGGACTGTCAACCCATTCACGTCGAGAGCAGGGACCGTGCTATCAAAATTTTCGATGTTCATCAAGCGTCCAACTCGGCAAGAGCATCCTGAACGTTCTTTTCTGTCGCAACCAAAATCTGGCGACACTTACGCAAAAGCTGTGTAGCCTCCTGAACCTCCAGAGCAAGTTCATCAATTTCCATTTCGGAATTGTCAATTTTCGAAAGAATTTCTTCCAAACGGTTCATTGCGTTTTTATATTCAAAATTTTGCGCACTCATGTTCACGAATATAGTTAGATTTAAATCAAATGAATTTATTCTATCGCCCTATTTTCCCGTTTTTTGTGCTTGCTACTTTTTTTGCACTGTTCCTAGCCGGTTGCCTCGACGCTCCCGACTATCCGCACGCATTAGAACCCGTTGAATCCATCAACGTCATGGTCAAGCAAAAGAAAAGCCCCTATTCGACATTGCTCAAGGTGAATCCGTCCGATTCCGCGACAATCACGGCAAAAACCGTACCCGAAAAGATTCAAGACGACCTGACTTTCAAATGGTTTTATGTCAGCGACAGCAAGGACAGTTTGCTCATTCAAGGAGCGGATTATACATTCTACCCAAACAATCTAAACGAATCCATTCCAAACAAGCTTGTCGTTCTAGATAAAGAAGGGAATCAGCAAGTTTACGAGTTCACAGTCGTTATCAATACGCCTCCCGTCCTTTCGGATTCAACAATTCCCGCAAACGGGGATACGCTCTACGGCTCGCCATTTTCAGCATTCCTCTTTTCGTGGAGTAGCATGGACCTGGATTTATATAACGAAGATACGTTGTTCCATATTCTAGAAATCGACGGAAACCAATACAATGTCGGGACACTCCTCGAAGTAAAGCAATCTGGCCTCAAAGCGGGCAAGCACAAATTCCGCATTATCGTCCGCGACCTCTACGGTGATACAGACACGCTTCCGTATAAAAATTTCTATGTCGTCGATACACTGGAGGTCCAATGAAATTCACACGAATTTATTTCCTTGTAGCGATAGTCTGGCTATTCCAGTCCTGCTTTGATTCCGACGACCACATCTTCGACGAAGCCGATGCCACAGATATAAAGGTTGACGCAACCTTAGCAAGATCGGCAAGCCCCATACTCAACAGTGTCAAGGCAGACACATTCAACATTAACGACACCATCTATTTCCAAACAAAGATAGTGCCGAATAAAATTATCCGCGTTCAAGATTATCACTGGCTCATGAACGGACAACACTGTTCATCAGAATACAATTTCAAAAAACAGCTTGCAGAACCCGGTTACTACAAATTCACATTTATTCTTAAAGATTACTTTGGCGATATGCATTACGATTCCCTTGAGGTCTGGATTGCAGACAAGCCCGTCTTAAACGACACTTTATTCATCCCGGCTACAGGGACCCAAGCCATAGACCCCTACGAAAGCATCTATTTCTCTTGGGAAGCGGCAACCGAAGGAATACGCCTCGCCCATCGTTTTCGTTTTACATTGAGCGAAGAAGAATTTGCAAATTCAGATTCCAAATTCAAGAGCATCGACACAATCATAAGCGAGCCACACTTCATATTCCACAACGAATTAAATCCGTTAAAAAAATACAACTGGACCGTACAAGCATTCAACGAATACAACTTTGCATCTAGCGAAAAAATAGAGAGTTTCTTCTTTACCAAGGGGCTCCCTGGCGAGGGATCACTCCTGGCAACTATCAAAATAAGTCAACAATCATCCATTCCCGTGCAGCTATCGCTTCAAGACGAGGAAAACGAAGATAGAACATTCAAATACAGCCTTTCTATTTCACAGTCCAGAAATGAAATCTCGCTAGGTGCTGTCCCCGCAGGGAAGTACAAACTAACAATGCGCTCCGATTATTCCGATTTCGGAACAACAAAAAAAGACATCACCATTCGCGATGGGTTTGTCACGATTCTCGACAACATCAAACTTGTCGATTCCATAGCGCCCTCTATTGAATCCGTCTTGAATCTTGACACACTTGATTTTTCGGACACATTGAAATTTATTATCACAGATAAAGGCAGCACGCTCAACTCGCAAAGCATCGTCGTAAACTTGGAAGCCGATTTAATTACGGACCGTTTCTACAAAGACAGTATTCTAACAGTCGTTCTCAAAGACACTGATAAGAGCTGGGCATACCGAATCCTTACCATTTCGGCCACCGATGGAAGCAATAATAAAAAAACAAAATCGTTCTATATCACTCCAAGTACGTTCTGGTTTACAACCAACAGTGACACGACCATCGACAGCGACAAAAGTATCCTGCTATTCATCGACGAGCACAACCCATTCAACTTCAAAGTTGAGGCTTTCAGTTTCTATAACGTCACCAGAAGCGAAGCAATCGCCTCTGTTACAAAGCCGGAAAAGAGCGTCTATTCAACCAATATTGACGCCAGCATTTTCGACAAAGAACAAACAATAAGAACAACAGTCATCTATACTAACGGCATTGTACAAAATAAAACTTGGAAACTAACCGTCAACGACGTCGAACCGAAGGAGGAAAACTAATGCATTTCGATTTCCGCCCTCTTTCGATAATTTCGGCCATCGCTATTGCACAACTGTTTATTTCATGTTCCGATTCCGAGATTCAATCTTCGGATGTTCCTGAAATCACCCAATCCATTTTTATAGTACCGGAAACTTTTATCGGTGAACCCTACATCCGCTACGCTTCTTCTGACGAATTTTACGTCAACATCAACGAGAAAATTCGAATTTGCGGCATATACTCCCTTAATGGAGAATTCATCCCCAGCGATCAATCCATAGCTTATTACAACACTCACAAATGGACGATTGACACCAACGAAGCAAGTACATCTTCCCTATATTACAAGTTCGACAAAGCTGGCGTCCATAAGATTTCATTCGAAACGATAGACCATCTGGGCGACACCCTGCTTTCACGAGCCACGGTCTATGTCAACACGCCAACAACCATTTCACTACAATCTCCGCCCAACAGATACAACCTAGTTAACGGAGATAACCCAGACGGACTCGAATTATCTTGGAACATTTCCGGTATTGATCCGTGGGAATCCTCCGTCTGCGTCATCTACGCAAGTTACTACCTAGAAAAAATTTGGGAATCCCCGCTAGGCGAAACGGAATGTACGCAAAGCGTAGATCTGATGGGCAAACTCAACAAGGAAATCAACGAAAACGGAGATTCCATCAACCACGCCATTGACAACTCCACTATTTACTGGGGTGTCCGGGCCCTTACCAAAAACAGCAGAGGCAATATCGAACAAGCGTATAGTGAAGTATTCAACTTCTCGACAAAACTCGAAAACAAAGGCAAAACTATCATAGAGGTTCCGCTGGCCTGCATGTTCAGCCAGTATCCCGAAAAATCGCAGCTGTACGGAGCATTCATATCATCGTCGGGCGACACGATTTCAACGTTCGCAAAAGTCGAGGCAAATACAACCATCCAAGAGACGCTGCCCCCGCAATCCAACGTCAAGATTGTCGTCTGCGACAACTTTCGCACGGAATACGGCTGCGATTCCATGACGGTAGATCTCGCCCCAAACACAAAAAAATTGACAGACACGTTGTTCCTGTACGACAAAGTCAAGCCCAACATGGCACCGACCGCAACGGATATTCCCTCGACTTCGCCACTGAAGTTCTTTGTTCTCGACAACGGTTCCGGCATCAACGCCTCAAAAATCACAGTTCTCATGAACGACGACACACTCAAGACAAATTTTGACGAAAACACTTTATCGTTTACAAACACATGCCGGAAGGAATGCAAGTTGGTCATCAAGGCCGAAGATTACGCCCGCAACAAGGCTCCCGACGTCTATTGGAAAATCTTGACTGGCAAATCGGTAACGTCAATCAAGGGACCGTTTCCGGGAACGGAGGGTGACAAATGAATCTTTATAGAAACGTATCCCTCATTTTCATAATGTTATTCGTGCTTTGCAACAACCTTTTTGCTCAGCAAAAAGGAAGTACGCGCTATCTGCAAATTTCTACAAACCCCTCCACGGTCGATCTCTATACCGGCGACGCGCCACCTGATTTTTCAAAAAATCCCGCATACACGTCCCCGGCATTTATTCCTGTTCCTGACGGAGCAGAGAGCATTACCGTTTCATTTTTCCACCCCGATTACGCCGACACGACGATAAGCATCACCTTGTCTGAAAGTGATACATCCTTTATTATTGTAGCGCTCCGCCAAACCTATGATGACGAGCTAATAAGCAGCCATCAAGACATGTTAAAGCACCGCAGCAGACGCAACCTCGGGCAAACGCTTCAATGGTTTTCCATCGCCCCGTTTGTCATCAGCGGAATATCTGCAATTGTCACGTTATACGACATCAGCAAAGCGAATGACCATAAAAAAGCGATGGAGAATACGCGCTTTATGAATGAAAAATATGACGTCCACATGCAAGAATTTAAGGATTACAGAAAGAGAGCCAAGACATCAAAAAACGTTTCCAAAGTTTTTTTCGGAACAGGCTTACTGTTCCTTGCCGCAGGATTCGCCCTTTCATTTTAGGTAGAATATGAAAAAGATTTTCTCAATTCTAGCAATCGCCCTAGTCGCCGCCTTCGCAGAACCCGAAGGAAAACTCGTTGACGTCGAGCTCCTATCGGGAACACAACAACGTGCAAAGCTTATCGGCATCGAAAACGACACCGTAAGTCTCGGCGGCTACATTCAGAATAAATTCACAATCGTAAAAATTGCCAAGAAGCAATTCAAAAGAATTGTCGATGAGCAAGGGAACGACTTATTGAATGCGGATGACGCGCAAGGCAGCTCGGCTAAAAAAGGACCCGCCGCCAATGGACCTGCCACAGTCAAGGCCCCCGTCATGACGGCAACGAGTTCAAGCGCAGCTGCCACAAGTTCCGCAGTTAAAGAAACTGCCGCAAAAACGCAGGCAAACTCAAGTGCTACGGCAACAAGTTCCGCATCAAAAGAACCCGCGACAAAAAAAGGGCCCGGTTCCAGTTCAAGCGTCGAAAGTTCTTCATCAATTGCAAGTTCTTCTGCCGTTTCAAGTTCGTCGAGCGTCAGTTCCTCAAGCGTAACCGCAGTCGTGAAGCGCGAAAACAAAACGGTTCTTGTCGCCTATGATGCCGACAATGTCGAAAAATCCTTTGCAGACCAATTTACCGCACTTACCGCACGCCTTTTATTCGAATCTGGAGAAAAACCTCAAATCATCCGTAAGACAGACATCAAGAACTGCAACGACAACATCTGCATTCAAAGCGAACTCGCCGCCCTTGGTTTCAACTCTATCTACTTCGGCGACATCTCCCCCGTCATTGGAACAGACAGTCTCCGTTTAAATCTGACACACGTCTTTTACGAAGATTCTCTCCCGACACTGCACCGCGCAACGCTCACAATTTCTGAAGAAAAAGCCCTCAGCGACGCCATCACCAACAACAAACTAAAAAATCAATTGCTAGATGCACAAGGTAAAGACATTGTAAAGTCCAAAAAAGACCGTGCCTACATCCACGTCGAAACGGATCCCGACGGAGCGACCATTTCGCGCACCAACAAAGACGCCATTTGCAAATCCCCCTGCACATTCATCACTACCGACACATCTAAATTCACAATTCACGCCTATTGGAACGTCGATAGGCACCTCTGGGGAGCAAGCTCAAGCGTTGTCCCGCTCATTGGCGACACGACCTTCATATCGCTCAAGCTCAAACGCGTTACACCAGAAATCCGCATCCAGACGTTCCCCGAAGGAGCTAACGTCTATAAAGCACACGCCCCAATCACTAAGCGTTCTAAAGCGATTGCACAAACCCCTGAAAAAATACCGGTTTACGAAATGGGAATGGACAGCCTCATCATCCGCAAAGCCGGCTACCGCGACACACTCGTCAACTTCTTCGTGGCACCAGTCTCACAAATCGACTTGAGCATTGACCTGCAAAAACTTACCGACTTCGACGAAATCGAACAGCAGAACAAGTGGCTCCACGACAAGAAAATGCAGACCCTCGGCGAGGCATTCATCGGCGGAGCCATCGGCACGGCGCTTATTGGCGGTCTGTTCATGTACCTTGCGCATTTGGACTATAACGACGCAGACGACATCAAGAAAGAGCTCAGGATTCCTGGAGCCGTCAAAGGCGAGAACTACAGGAACAAAGTTGACAAAAACCACAAGCTAGTCAAGCAAGGTGACAACAAGGCCATCGCCGGTGGCATCCTGCTAGGGACCGCAGCAGCCCTCCTCGGCGTCGGCATCTACTTTGTATTCTAACATTTCTTGCAAAAGGCATAATTCAAACATCCTTTTCACCTCGGCCACTGTGCCGAGGTCTGTTTTTATGGGAATCTTCTGGCGACACGCCAAATATTTTTCTAAATTGCGTCCAATGAAAAATTCAGTTCTCAAAACAACAATCGCTTTAGCACTTCTCCTTACCGCTTTTACTTTTGCCGCAGATTCGCTCTCTGTCGATGCAGCCAACGCCGCTGGCGCAGTCGCCGACACCACAAAATCGACAGGCATTTACAACCGCATTATTGACTGGTACAACGACAATCTGAATTACGGCACAATTACGCTTTTAATGGCGATTGAAAGTTCTTTCATTCCGTTCCCGTCGGAACTCGTCGTGCCGCCCGCCGCTTACAAAGCTCTCCAGCCGGGATCCGGCCTCAACATTGCGCTCATCGTTTTCTTTGCAACAGTCGGCGCACTCATCGGTGCATACGTCAACTACTTCCTCGCGAAAATTCTCGGTCGCCCGATTATCTACAAGTTCGCAGACAGCCGCCTCGGCCATTTCCTGCTGTTGGATGTTCAGAAAGTTGAAAAAGCCGAAAACTATTTCCGCGAACACGGCGCCATCTCGACGTTCGTCGGTCGCCTCATCACAGTCATCCGCCAGTTGATTTCGATTCCGGCAGGCCTTGCCAAGATGAAGCTCGCCCCATTCACGCTCTACACGTTCCTCGGTGCAGCCATTTGGAACTGCGTCCTCGCGCTGCTCGGATATTTTGCCCACGGTCAAAAGGACATCATCGAAAAATACAATTCCGAGCTCGCCATCGCGCTGCTCGGCTTCGGCGCACTCTTCATCGGCTACATGGTATGGAACGCCGTAAAGCCGAAGAAAAAGTAGTATTTAGGGATTAGGTTTTAGGAGTTAGGTAGTAGGTTAAAAAAATCCTAACACCTACAACCTGTAACCTACAACCTATTAAAAATTGCAATTCTTGACGCAGCGGTTGTCCCTAAATTCCGCTTCGAGCATGACCTTGCCGAAACTATAGCGGTGGTAAGTTCCGTTGCGGATGCCACGTTCAAAGTTCATGTCTTCTGACAAAAGCCCCATCTCATCGTAAATTTTCACGACGCCGTGAATTTGTCCGTTCTCGTAGGGTATCTGGCGGCGGATTTTTCCATTTTCGTACCAGTCCTCCGACATGCCGTTTAAAGTTCCGCGGCTATACTTCTCGCTCGATTTCTTTTTGCCGTTT
>JAFWRL010000233.1 GCA_017520105.1 Fibrobacter sp. | reverse complement strand
GCGGGCGCCCCCGGGGCGAAAAACCGGGCCGAAAGGCCCGGAATGGAATGGGGTAAAGGGCAAAAAGTGGACTTTTTCAGGTTGTGAAAGCGAAAGAAAATCCATTTTTACGAAAAAGATGTATTTTTAGAGGTAGCCTAAAGTAACTATCCTTGATGAACTTTCCAAAATCGCTACCTTCTGCAGCAATTCCCTCCCATTCAATATTAGAGAATTGTTTAAACAAATCAAACAATACTTGAACTAATTTTATTATAGCTTTAAGGCGATTTAAAATGTCATCCTTATCTGTTTTTACATCATCGCCGAACTTACCAGAAGCGATATCCGAACCAATCCTACCCAAATCATCCAACCGAACAGGTTTGTCAGAACACACAATTCCCTTAAGAGAAGTCAGTTCACTGCTGTTAAAGAGTTCCGTTATCTTTTGGGAAAGCTCTGTAGATGCGTCAAAAATTGACTGTATGAGCTTATACACACCACTGCTTTTGTCGGCTTTAGAAATATCGTAACCGATTTTTTTGAAAACAGCATCAAAAAACTCTTCCAGCGCCTTGACATTAGTATTCTTGCATTTCGCTAGGAAATCTTCATACGATCCGTCTTCAACAAGACCATCCAAGAAATCCTTGAAAATAGCGTCCTTCACATTGGAAAGAATCAAGCCAAATTTAGAGAGGATAAGGTCAAAAGTCGAATTGTTTTCTGCTGTACTGCTCATATAAATAATCTTTCTGTAAGTTGTTTTTAAGCAATATAAAAAACAAATTTTCGGACGGACTAGCACCGCCAGTTTAATTTATCTCATAATTATTCTTTTATTACGATTAGTTCATTTTTAACAGTCAAGTTAAACTAATTAAGATAAGTTTTATCGAATTAAAACGGTAATTGTTTTTTAATTTTTACCAAATATTTGAAAAATTTTACTTACTTTCTTCGTTTTCAACAAAAATAATGTATAGAAAAAGCTCCCTTTCGGGAGCCTTTTAAAGCTAGAAGCGATTCTTACTTCTTCATAGGCGTTGCAATTCCCTTGAGGCATTCCGTAAACTCGTTCCTGTTGCCTTCCCAGTACTTGGTAACGATTTGGCCGGATAAGGAATAAACATTTTTGTCTTCATTTAAATGTTCCAGGTTCTCGGTTTTGCAAAGTTCCTGAGTGACATTCTTTTCTTTCTGGTGCCATTTACAGACGGTGTCATCTTTCTTTACAGAAATAACGACTTCATTCCCTTCATAATATCTTTGAACGAAACTATCCAATGTAACGGTATATGTTGTTCCATTCAGTACAAATGTCACACTGCTATCCTTTGACGATTTCATGGTGACGTTTATTCCGAGGGAATCGACAGTAAAGAGGTCATGTAATTCCGTATAGTTATTTGTAACATCATCCATGTACAACGGGAAAAAGCGGCCTCCGTTCAACGCTTGGTACATTTTGTTTATAAAATCCGAGCGCGGAAAGATGGGATTTGAGCCACCAAATGTTGCTCTTCCTAAAGAATCATCATCAATTTCTTTCAAGCCCAAAGTCATGACAAACTCGCCATGTGAAATTTCCAAGGTTGCATCAAAGCGATCATCAAATGAATACAAAACGTTGTCTTGAGAAATCCAAATACTATCAAGAGTCCACGTTCCATCTATTTTTGGGGCGGGACCACCTTCAAATACATAGGCGAAGCTCGAATCCTCACGAAGAATAAGTTTTTCGCCATCGAATTCCATGGTCGGTGTAAACAAACTTGAATTTTCTACTTTTTCCCAGGCGACCGTACGTTCTTTCTTGGTGCCCCCAACACGACATTCTGCACGATCTTCTAGGGTTACCAAATAACGTTTCTTAGACTTGTCTTCACTTACAGTCCCTTTAACAACGTTTATGACGTTATCAGGTTTTATGCGACTACCGCTGCTTTCGATGGTGCTGGTTTTACTATCCGAACTGCCTTTGTCGTGCGAAGAACTGCTCTGAGCCTCAATCGCCTGGCTAGACGGATTATCGGGAATAGGCGCCGTAGAATTATCATCGTCGCAGGCGGCGAAAAGCATTGCCGAAGCCGAAACGAGAGCGAACAAGTATTTTTTCATCATAACCAATCTTTTTTCAGTTAGTTTATTTTAATATACAAATTTTCCCTTAGGCAAAACAACAAAAAAAAGTCCTCAGATTGAACCAAGGACTTTTAAACTTTTTGATTTTTCGCGCAGTTTTAGCGGCGCGATGAATTAGTCGAGCGTGTGGACCAGGAGACCGTCACGGAGTTTCGGTTCGAACCAAGTGCTCTTCGGCGGCATGATGGCGCCGGCGTCGGCGATGTCCATCAACTGGTCAAGCGTGGTCGGGTACATGGCGAAGGCGCATGCGCATTCACCGCTATCGACGCGCTTCACGAGTTCGCCGAGGCCGCGGATGCCACCGACAAAGTCGATGCGCTTGGAAGTACGCGGGTCGTCGATGTCGAACATCGGCTTGAGCACGAGCTTCTGGAGGAGGGCCACATCGAGGCTATCGACCGGACCGAGGTTCTTGAGGAACTTGTCCTTGAACGTACAAGCGTACCACTTGCCGCCCATATAGAAGTTCACCTGGTTCTGCTTTGCGGGGCTCTGCATGCTCGGCAATTCTTCAATGTCGAATACAAGCTTCAACTCTTCCATGAGCTGTTCCGGCGTACGACCGTTCAAATCCTTGAGCACGCGGTTGTAGTCGAGAATCTTGAGTTGGGTGCTCGGGAAGAGGATGGCGAGGTAACGGTTGTATTCTTCTTCGCCGGTGTTCTTCGGGTTCTGCTCGGCGCGGTAGCTTGCGGCACGGGCTCCTGCAGCGCTGCGGTGGTGGCCGTCGGCAATGTAGCTCACCGGCACAGATTCGAAGGACTTGCGGATGGCTTCGATTTCGGCATCGTCGTCGATAATCCAAACGGTATGGCCATAGCCGTCGCCCTTGCTCACGAAGTCATAGACGGGCTTACGCTTGGTGACGGCACCGAATACGTCGAACTGGCCATGGTCGCGGTAAGTGAGGAACACCGGACCGGTGTTGGCGTTGGTGGCGAGCACATGGCGAAGTCTGTCTTCTTCCTTGTCGGCGCGGGTAAGTTCGTGCTTCTTGATGATGCCGTTGAAGTAATCGGCAGCCGGCACGCAGCAAACGAGACCATACTGTTCGCGACCGTTCATGGTCTGGCGATAGACGTAAAGGCAGGGCTTCTTGTCGAAAGCGATCACGCCGTCTTCAATCATCTTGTCGAGGTTTTCACGAGCGTGTGCATAGACTTTCGGGTCGTAGGCATCGACGGAATCCGGAAGTTCGATTTCCGCACGGGTCACGCGCAAATAGGAGTGCGGGAGCCCCTCGGCCATGGCCTTGGCTTCGGCGCGGTTCATCACGTCATACGGAAGCGCAGAAATAGTCTCGGCTTCGGCGGGGTTCACCGGACGCAAAGCCTTGAACGGATAAATGTGCATCATAGGTTTCTTTCCTTTGTGAGATTCTTTAATTAAAACTTCGTCTTCGGCAATCAAGTTATGGATATAACCCGTCTTTGCCTCAATCCATTTTTTCTTTCGATAACTTACCACAAAATAAGCTAGAAAAAAGAAGATGGTTCCGCCGATGGCGGCGATAATTGTAATGCCAATCATGAACGCAAGCAGGTGGTCTGCGGCATCATTCCACAAATGACTGATAACAGATGTGAAGTTTTTGAACGAAAGTCCCTCGAATTCATCGAGAAAATTGAAACTAATCGCTTCTGGGTGTACAATCTTGCAACCGAGCATATAGCCAGTCGGATAGAAAAAGCCGAACTGGGTCAGCGGGTTTGCCACAAAGGACGAGACAATTCCAGGAACTTTCGGGAGCCTAAAGAGCGCACAGAACGCAACGGTCAAAATAATCGCGACACCGATTGTGGGCCAAATACCGATAAAGACACCTGCCGCGACAGACCAAGCCACCTGAATTGCATCTTGCCTGCGCGGGAACATCCGATTGTAATAAATACGGCTCAATCGCTTGTATTTGGGTTCCGTTGTCCTCTTTCTTTTTACCATATCACCTCATGAATTTATCGTGCCAAAGATAGAAATTTTCACCACGTAAAATCAAGTTTTTCAACGAATCAAGAAAAAAAGATATGATGTAGCACACAACTCTAGTAAGAAGTAGGAAAAAAGCGTCATCCTGAGCGAAGCAACATAGTTGCGAAGTCGAATGGATCCAGTAAAGTTATTAGAAAGGAAAAAACAAATGGATTCTTCGCTACGCTCAGAATGACGGTGATGCAGCCTAATCACATTTTCTAAATTTTTCCCCATGCAACATTTAATTTCGAAAGAAGGCTTTGAAAAATTCAAAGCAGAATGGGAACATCTCAAATACGTCGAACGCCCGGCCATGATCAACCAGGTGCAAGCCGCCGCGGCCGAAGGCGACCGCAGCGAAAACGCGGCCTACACTTACGGGCGCATGCGCGTGCGTGAAATTGACCGTCGTCTGCGCGAGCTCGACCGCATTCTGGACGGCGCAAAAATTGCCGAAAACGCCGCCACCAAGGACGGTTCCATCCGCTTTGGCGCCACCGTCAAGATGCTCGACAAGAAGACCAAACGCGAAAAGGTTTACAGCATCGTCGGCGACAAGGAAATCGACCCGCTCCAGGGCCGCATCAGCATGAAGTCCCCCATCGGCGAAGCATTACAAGGCAAAAAGGCCGGCGATACCATCGAAGTCCAAGCCCCCCGCGGAAAGATTACGTACGAGATATTAGAAGTAAAGTACTAAAACATAATACGTCATTCTGAAGCCGAAGGCTGAAGAATCCAGTAACATCTTGACGAAAAACAATGACTGGATCCTTCCCCTTACATGATTGCCGTCTTTCGTCTATCATTTCTAGTCTAATGCACCACCCCTATTACCTAACCACGGCCTACTTCCTACTGTCTACCGCCTACTTCCTACTAACACCATGTTCATCGACACTCATTGCCACATAGATTCTTACGAGCGCCATGCGGGCGAATCTTTCGACGCACTTTTAGTGCGGTTCCGCACATCGAGTTTCACGACCGAACGCAGCTCCGCTAAAGAAAAAGCTGCCGCAGCAAAAATCGCATGCCCCGAGGCATTTATCCACGTTGCCTGCGACCCGGCTGATTTCGAAACCGCACGCGCTCTCAGCGAAAAATACGACAACATCTATACCGCCTACGGCATCCACCCCGAATACGTCGAAACGGAAACTGCCGAAGACGAAGCACGACTCCTCGAATACCTCGCCCATACCAAATGCATCGCTTGCGGAGAATTCGGACTAGATTACCATTACGGTGCAGAGACAAAGGCCACACAAGTCAAGCTTTTCGAGCGTCATTTGCAGCTCGGCATCAAAAGCGGCAAGCCTCTCGTGCTCCACCTACGCGAAGCCGATGACGACGCTCTCGCCGTGCTCCGTGCGGCCAACTTGCACGATACCAAAATCCATATACATTGCTTTACCGGCACACCGGAATTCGTCGAGCAACTCCTTACGCTAGACGCCAAAATTTTCGTCGGATTCACGGGAATCGTCACATTCAACAACGCCCAAAGCGTACGCGATGCCGCCGCCATCGTCCCCATCGACCAGATGCTTTTAGAGACCGACGCCCCTTACATGGCGCCCGTCCCCTTCCGCGGCAAGCCCTGCCATTCCGGCTACATTCCGTTTATCGCCGAGAAACTCGCCGAAATAAAGAACGTGCCCGTAGAAGAACTCTACAGGCACTGTCGTGAAAACACGAGAATGTGTTACGGAATTTAGCGATGAGCAGTGAGCCGCGAGTTTTATTAGGCGGTGAATAGCCCACAACCCTACACCTCAACCGTTTCCTCAGCGGGAGCATTATAATGCTCCTTCATGTACTCCAACGCCGTTTCGGCATTGAGCGGCTTGCTGAAGTAGAATCCCTGAATCAAGCGGCAACCCTCACGATATAGGAAGTCGAGCTGTTCCTTGGTTTCGACACCCTCGGCGATGAGATCCAGATTCAAGGATTTTGCAATGCCAATGACCATGCGGGCAAACGATGCGTCTTCTTCGTTATCGGCCACGTGATCCACGAAATACTTGTCCATCTTTAGCGTATGCACCGGATAGCGTTTGAGATAAGAAAGCGAACTGTAGCCCGTTCCGAAGTCATCAATCGAAATCTGGATGCCCATGCTCGATAGCGCACGCATGATTTCAATCGTCTTGTCCCCGTCGCTCATGGCCGTGTATTCCGTGATTTCAAGCTTCAGGTTGCGCGGATTCAAGTTCGTCTCCGTCAACACGCGACGAACGTCATCGACCATCGAATCCACAGCGAACTGTTTTGCAGAGAAGTTCACCGCCACCTGGATGTCCTTGTAACCCATATCGACCCAGGACTTCGCCTGCTTGCACGCCATGCGCAATATGAGAGCGCCCATCGGGACTATAAGCCCAGTCTCTTCGGCAATCGGGATGAATTCCGCAGGAGAAACGATACCACGTTCAGACTGGTTCCAACGCACAAGCGCCTCAAAGCCGACAATCTTGTTACCCGACCTTATATCGACAATCGGCTGGTACATTAACACAAATTCCTGCGCCTGAATCGCCCTGCGAATTTCGAATTCGAGCTTATAAAGCTTCATAGCCTTTTCACGGATACCACCGCTAAAGAACTGGATTCCGCCGTGATTGATGCCCTTCTTCATATCGCGAAGACTTGCGTTGGCGTTGGCGAGAATATCCTCGACACAATCGACATCCTGGTTCACGACAATAGACATCGACACGCTAATATACAAATCCTTGCCTTCCAGCGAAATCGGAGCTTTTACTTTGTTATGGATATTGCGAACAAGCGGAATCAAATCGTCATTCGGGTCACGACTCTGGATATTGTGCAAGATAATCGCAAATACGTCCGGTCCAATACGCGCTACGCAGTCGTCCGAACGCGTCACGGATTGGAGGCGGTCCGCAATAGTGCGGAGAACGCTATCGCCAATCTTGATGGAATAAGAGGCGTTGATGGCACCAAAGCTATCGATATCCAAAAGAGCCACCGCAAACAGATGATCCGGGCGCCGTGCAGCCATATCCACATCCGTCTTGAGCTTTTCAAGGAAATACTTGCGGTTATAAACGCCGGTCAATGCATCCTGGTAAGCGTAATTGTACTTTTCTTGCTCAACGAATCTGCGATCGACAGCTTCCGTCAAGGAACCGATGACGCGAATCGGGCGGCCCGTTTCGTTACTCTGGACACGGCCGCTAATCACAAGTTTCACATTCTTCTTATCCGTATCAAGCAGGGTCAAGTTGCACGAAAACGTACCCAAGTGCAGCAATGCGGCGTTCAACTGTTCACGGAAAACGTTCCAGTCACTTTCGATAACCCGTTTTTTCAGAGGTTCAAAGGAATCTTCCAAAGCTGTATTTTCGGAAGCAATCAATTTAGCAATGCGATTTGACCAATAGACCTTCCCCGTCGCCACGTCAAACGTCCAAAATCCATCCGACGACACATCTATCATCATCTGGAACATTTCATCTTTTTCGAGAAGATCTTTTTTGAAGTCGCGAATGGGTTCAACAACCTTGGGTTCCGGGATATCGACATCATTACGGAGTTTCTTGCTAACGCCGACAGGGAACTTGTAAAAAAGCGCCACACAAGCCAAAATAACGATGGCTATAAAATACGGGATAAAATTGTAGGAATGCTCATTAAAATTCAGAATATCCGGAATTAATTCTGCGAAAAAAAAGCACGCCAATAAAAGCGAAAAGCGTAACACTACATGTTCGTCAAAAAGTCTCATGTCAACCCAATCCTATTATTGAACTTAAAATAACTTGAATATTCCAAAATGTATCATTCCGAACGAATTTAGTAATGATTTTTTTACTCCAACTTCTAGTATTCCAACTTGGAATAGGCTAATGTTAAAAGATAAAGACACTTGCATTTTTTCATTTACAAGTGTCCCCCGTTATTTTTAAGAGAATATAGAATAAAAAAAATGAAAAATCAAAATAAAATTCGGGCGCTTGTTTCACGTCACAAGCAACAAACAAATTAACAACAAAATATCGTCTTCCGCAACAAACACAAGCCTTCGCAACGGATAGTTCCGTAACAATTATGTCAGAAGTAGGAATTAAAAAAGTAATTCTTCTTGGTTATAAAACTTCAAACAAACTAAATATTAAAGCTTTATTCCATCGTCTTATTTTGCGCCAAAACGACGGTTTTATAAGGGTTTATGTTTACAAAAAGCTTAAAGAAATGTAAAAATCCATTTTCATTAAGATTTTTGTAACAATCGTTCTCATTTACATTTCAACGAGATCGCGTTTGGCCGACAGAATACAAAAAAGCCCCCGGCTCTTGCGAGACCGGGGCCCTTTTGATGCTGGTCTGGATCCTTCACGACCTACGGTCGTTCAGGATGACGCAAGCAGCTGCCCGTAAGCAAAAAAGAACACTTGGTATCAACCAAGCGTTCTTTAATTCCTATGCAATTAGCATTTGGGAAAGGAGGGTCTGTGAGCAACAAACGCCTCGTATCAACGAGGCGTGGTCGCGAGAGAATCCGCCAGCCCGCGTATTTCATCGAGATTCTAGCGGATTCGGTCTCAAGCTTCGGAGGGCGGAGCCCTTCCCTAGTCTAAAGCGACGCCTTGCGTTAAGCAAGGCTTTGCATCCGTGAGCAAAAAGCGACCGGTATTAACCGGTCGCGATTGACGCCTTTGGCGTCCGCAGCTTCGGCT
>JAFWRL010000232.1 GCA_017520105.1 Fibrobacter sp. | reverse complement strand
GCGGATGATTCCGGCGATTGGCGATGCGGTGTATTTTTCTAGCCCGGTGGGGCGTTGTGTGGAAACAGCGCAGTGCATTGGTGAAGGACGCAAACTTGCGGGGTACAGGAACTTTGCGATTCCTGGAACTACGCAGGGTGTTGCCACGGGTGCTTCAGTAAATGTCACGCCGCTTGACGCTCTCGGTGATTTCTTTGTTCGTGATGTGCCTGCATACGAGCAGACTTTGCGAGAAGGCTTTTACGAAGGCATTTGCAAGTGGCTGGATTCAGGCGAACATGATGCTTTTTGGCCGCTTCACGAGCGTGCGGAACAGATGCGTGAAATGATGTTTGAAAAAGCGCAATCACGATTCAACATCTTTGTGACGCACGACGCGTGGATTGTGCCTTGCCTTTCGCATTTTTGCAGTTTTAAATTTGAGCCGAAATGCTGGATGAACTTCTTGACGGGGCTTGCTTTTGAGGTGCCCGAAAAAGGCAATGTAAAAGTAACTCCCGTGACCGCCATGGAAACGGGCTGGCTGCTATTTAGATGAGAGAACGGACCTGCGGTCCTACAGACGAAAGACGAAAGAAATTTTTTATTAAATAATCTCTAGTCTCTAGTCTGAGAGCGAAGCGTTCTCTCGTCTAAAAAAATATACATTAACAGTATGATGCAGTCGAATTGTTATCGCCGTATTTTTGTACTTGGTTCCGGTTTCAGCAAGTCCTTTTCGCCGCAGATGCCCACGCTCCGCGACTTGAACGAACTTATCCCTTTTGGAATTCCGGATGAGTTTCCGCATTTTCGCGATTACTGCAAGCGCTTTTTGACGCTCTGCAACGGCGATAGCGATTACCTCGGCATAGAGCCTTTGGCAACGTCCATTCTCTCGGCGCAGATTTTCCCGGGCGAGCGCGAACGGCTTTACCATGCGTCGCTCCGCTTTGAGCTTTTGCGCTTTATCGCAAGCGTTATCCGTAGTGACAACGTGTTAGACGCGTCGTCGTCGGCGATTCTCAAGAAATTTTTGGTGTCTTGTGAAAATGATTCCGCATCGGGCTCTCGCGAAACGCTTCTGCTCTCGTTCAATTACGACACGCTGATTGAAACGGCAATTGCAAATGATAAAGAACTTTGCGAACAAGTTTCCGTCGATTATGGCGTAAAAATTGACCCTGCCGACCGCTCCGCAAAACGCGGCAAGAAAACCCGGACGATTGACCTTATCAAATTGCATGGTTCGCTCAACTGGTTCCCCGTCAAGGGAGCAAGCGACGAACTCGACTTGAAAAACGTCTGCGAGGTCGAGCCGCAAGACCGCAGTTTCCCCATCTATTGCGAAGATACGCCCATCTTCATTCCGATGGCGCACGCCAAGGAATCGTTCTTGCGCGGGAGCCTTTTCAACTTGCTTTGGTCCAAGGCCGATTACTACTTGAAAAATGCCGAAGAAATTTACTTTATCGGTTACGGATTCCCGAAGACGGATGTCAACAATCTGGAATTCCTGTTGCGCCACCGCGACCGTTTCAAGAAAGTGGTCGTGTTTGAACGCGATGACCGCTCCGACTTGCTGCGCTTGCAGAAATTGTTAGGCGATGACCTCGTCGAATCTTGCGACGCAAAAGAGTTCTTGGAAAAACTTTAAATTGCCATAATAAAGTAAATGAAAAAGAGTTTGTTGATTAAATTGATTCAACCTAAGATGTACCGTCGTCCGATGGATACGGATATCAAGTTGCACATGGCGCCTCCTCTAGGTTTGCTTACGATTGTAAATCTTGTTCGAAAAGAACACCAAGTGCAATTAGAAAATGAGAATATTCAACAAATTCATTATGACGATACGCCTGATATTGTCGGGATTTCGGTCACGGTTGACACTTTGCCGAGGGCAATCGAGATTTCTCGGCGTTTTCGTGAAAAAGGCTGTATCGTTGTTGCCGGAGGGATTCATATAACTACAGCTTATGATACCATTCCGGAAAATGTTTTTGATGTACTTTGTATCGGAGCTGCTGAGGGAACGTGGCCGCAGATTATCAAGGATTTTCAGGAAAATAATTTAAAGCCAGTCTATCGTTGCCAAAAGGCGCTCGAAGGGAATCAAATCGTTTCGCCAGCATACGATTTTCTAAAAAAAGGTGAATATTTGTATTGCCATGTTGTGCATACGAGCCGTGGTTGCCCCTTCCGTTGTGATTTTTGTTATAACAGCGCAAAAGCGCATCAATATGTAAATCGCAATATCGAAGATGTTCTGGCTGATATCAAAGCGGTTCGTTCAAGGCATATCATGTTTATCGATGATAATTTTGCGGGAAACCCGAAATGGACGAAACGGTTTCTTAAAGAAATCATGCCTTTGCATTTAAAATGGAGAGCAGCGGTATCCATCAATACCGCCTTTGACGAAGAAATGCTTGACTTGATGAAAGAATCGGGGTGCCAAAGTTTATTTATCGGTTTTGAAAGCATCAATCCAGAATCTGTACGTGGTGTTCATAAAGTGCAGAACCATACGCAGGAATACGAAAAGGCGATTAGGGCGATTCATGAAAAAGGAATAATGATTAATGCAAGTTTTGTATTCGGGCTAGACGGAGATTCTCCCGAAACGTTTAGAACAACGCTTGACTGGATTGTGAAAAATAAAATTGAAACGGTTACGTCGCACATTCTGACTCCTTATCCTGGGACGGCTCTCTATGACAGGATGAAAGCTGAAGGAAGAATTTTGACTGAAGACCTCTCGCTTTACAATACCGCTCATGTGGTTTATCAACCGAAAGGAATGACTAAACAGGAACTGTATCAAGGTTATCTTTGGATATACAAGCAAATATATAGCCTGAAAAATATAATACGTCGGTGTCCAGAATCGAAAAGTGTAAGAGCTTCTTATTTTACGTTTAATTTTCTTTATCGTAAATATGGAAAATTTACAGATAAACTCTGCCGTGCGCTGTCATATGAAAAGATTGGATCAATTGCTGAGAGAATAGCAAAATCCATTTAAAAAACTCAGCGGTTTTTAAAATTCCGGCGCCTTGAAATGCCCGTAGAGTTCGCGGCCGTCGAATACCCAGACGACAGCTTTTTTGCCTTCTAGGAACTTGGATTTGCCTTTGAACATTTGCGGGCCGATGTTGCCGCCGCCGACTTTGCCGATGGTGAAAGTCTCGACGCTGGTCAGTGATGCGATGTACGCTCCGATGTGAGCTCCGTAAGATTTGCCCTGCCCCACGTTGCTATCGCCGATGATGATAATCGGTGCTTTCTTTGAACCGCGGTATTTATAGCCGTCGGTGCCTACGACTTTCGGTTCCTGGATTTTGTACTCGATTTCCTTGTCGTGGAGCAGTTCGTAGAGGTTCCCGGTGCCATCGACGATGGTGTCGTGTAGCGGGTAACGCTTGCGGTTCATGCCGTAGAGGAGCGGCGCGATGGAATCGGCTGCCATTTTGGCGAGTACGAACCTTGCAGGACCTGTGCAGTGGCTCTCGTACGGCTCGAATAAGGGCGCTTCGTTGCCTTGTTCTTTGTGAAGTTCCTTGAACTTGTCGAGGGCGTCAATGACGGTGACGTTTTTTTTGCGGAGTTTTTGAACCCACTTCTTGTATTGCGGAAGGTTGATGCCTTTTTTAGCCTTGTCGGAATAATATTCGGGGACGATTTGTAGTTTGTCTGGAACGGGGACGACGATGAGCTTGATGCCGCGACTTTCGAGCGAGTCCTTGAATGCGATGATTTGTGGCGTGTTGTCGGTCCAGCGCTTGGTGGCGTTCAAGAGGCTTTCTTGCAAGAATAGCCAGCCGTCTTTGCCTTCGATGGCGCAGGCGACTTCTTCGGTGGTGCTGCCGCATTTTTTCATGTCGCGCACCATCTGCTTGTGGAGTTCCGAGGCGAATGTCTGGACGGGCCACAAAATGCACAAAGCGAAAAGCGCCACTAGGGCGCCTCTTTTCGTCATTCTGAGCCATTTATGGCGAACAATCCAGCCGTTTAAAACACTGGGTCTTTCATTGGCGTTCAGGATGACGCTTGCGCGATGGAAAACCTTAATCACTAACCACCAACCACTGTTTACTAACCACTAGGTTACTTAATCAACGATTCCCCGGATTCCACGCTCTGGTAGATGAGGGTGTTGATGGTCATGGGTCCGACACCGCCCGGAACCGGAGTGTATGCGGATGCCACATCTTCGAGACCTTTCTCGATGTCACCCACGCCGCCCGGATGGTAGCCGGCATCGACGACGACTGCCCCCGGCTTGATCCAGGACTTCTTGATGAATTCCGGTTTGCCGACCGCACCAACGAGAATGTCGGCCTGCTTCACGAATTCGGGGAGGTTCTCGGTCTTGCTGTGGCAGATGGTCACGGTGCAGTTCGCGTTTAAAAGCATCATCGCCATCGGCTTACCGAGGATGGCGCTGCGGCCGACGACTACGGCATGCTTGCCAGAAAGCGGGATGTTGTAGGCCTTGAGTAGTCTCATGATGCCGGCCGGTGTTGCGCAGCCGTAGGCTTTTTCACCCATGGACATGCGACCAAAACCGAGGCAGGTCACGCCATCGACATCCTTGCGGGCGTCAATCGCTTCGAATGCGGCGCGTTCGTCGATGTGGCGCGGGACCGGATGCTGCAAGAGGATGCCGTGGACGTTCGGGTTTTCGTTGAGTTCCTGGATTTTGTCGAGGAGTTCCTTGGTCGTGGTGTTCTTGTCCATCACCACGCGGATGCTTTCCATGCCCACACGGGCGCAGGCGTTGCCCTTCATCTTGACGTAAGTCGCGCTTGCCGGATCGTCGCCCACGAGAATCGTCGCAAGAATCGGGGTCTTGCCGGTCTTTTCCTTGAGCTTTGCCACGCGGGCGCTGAGTTCTTCTTCAGTGGTCTTGGCAAGAGCCTTGCCGTCCAAAATGAGTGCTGCCATAAAATCTCCGTTTTTTTCAAATTTAAAAAAATTGGACATGCCACTAAAGGGATTTCCTGATTAAAAAAGGAGATGCTCGCGGTTGACAAATAAAAAGGAGGGCGTCCTTTAAAAAACAAAGCCCGCGGTGGCGGGCATGACAATCGAAAGGGGTTTAAAGATAATAGTTAAAAGATGTCTTCGAGGAATGAAGGAATGATTACGCTTACGAGTACCCAAGGGTAGGAGAGGGCGCCTTTGAGCCAGCCGGTAGAATAAACAGGTTCGGGCTTTTTCGCGAAGTGCAAATCTTCATAACCCTGATAGGAAGATTCCGTGATGAACTTGGTTAAGGAATCTTTAACGTTATCAACGGATTCGTCGAACAGGCGTTTCTGTGCCGTCGCAGAATCTATATAACACTTAAAGCTGTTTTTCATAGGATTTTTTCCTTTCAGCGTAAAGATAGCATAATTGTAACTTTTTTTAAAGGGGTTATGTGTGTTTTCGTTTACATTTGTGGATTTTTTTGAATTTTATTACATTTTTTAGCGCTTTTGGGGCATAAAAACATATTTTATTGTGGCAATTTTTTTTTGATTTGGAGCCGGTTTTATGAAAATTTCCAGCTTTTTGCCGATTTTTATTGCTGGGGGGGCACTTGTTGCGTGTGGCGGAAGCAAGTCCGTTGTCAACCAGGATGGCACCTCCGCAAACGGTTCGGGGGTAAAAATGGCTCCCGTGGAAGCTCCCGAGCTTTCGCCAGCCCCGGAAACTCCTCCGTCTCAAGAGCCGAAAGTGTTCCTGGACAATGCTGTTGACCGCTATAGCTATGCGCTTGGCGTGGATTTCGGGCGTGCGGTTTCCAATATCAACGTCCCCGTGAAGCTGGACGTGCTCATTGACGCTATGCGGGATGTTCTCGATCCTAGCCGTGAAGTCCTCATGACGGATTCACAGTCCGAAGCGGCACTGCAGGACCTGCTCTCCCAGATGCAGATGCAGAAGGATGTTGACGATGCGGCTGCGGCCCGCAAGGCTTTGGGCGAACAGGCGGCGTTCCTCGCAAAGAACATCCAGGATCCGAACGTCAAGGTGACGACTAAGGGAGTCCAGTATATTATCCTTAAAGAAGGTACAGGAATCAAGCCCAAGGCGTCGGACAAGGTGCAGGTGCATTACATTGGTTCGTTGCTTGACGGAACGGAATTTGACAATAGTATTAGGCGCGGCTCCCCGATGGAGTTCCCGGTGACGGCGGTCATCGAAGGCTGGCAGGACCTGCTCCTGGAAATGAAGGTCGGCGAAAAGGTGAAGGCTTGGATTCCGAGTGCGCTTGCCTATGGCGAAACCGGTGCTCCGCCAAAAATTCCGGCGAACGCGCTCCTCGTGTTCGAGGTGGAACTGTTGCAGGTCTTTGCGGAAGCCCCTGCTGGCGGGACGCTTGCCCCAGCAAAAGGTTCTGTCGTTCCGGCTAAGTAAAAATTGCGATTTTGATGTTTAAAAGCGAAGGATGTTCCGTCCTTCGCTTTTTCTGTTGCTACTTTTTATGCCATGAGTAACGCAACGTCCGATTTTTATTCTCAGCACTTCGAAGTTGCCGGGTTCATCCGGGAAGTGTTTGGCTACATGGATAGGTTCAAGGGACAGCTGTTCGTCCTTAAAATCGACGATAGCTTGATGGACCATCCGATGTTCCCCGTGCTGATGCGGGATATCGCCCTTTTGCACAAGGCGGGCATCCGTATCATCATCGTGCCGGGCACGCGAAACAGCATTGACGCTCAGCTCAAGGCGTGGGATCTCGAAACGGAATTCCATAACGGCGTAAGGCTAACGAGCGAGGAGGCTCTGCCGCTTATCGAGCAGGCATCCTTGGGCGTTGCGCAACGCATCATGAGCCACTTGACGGCAAGCGGACTCAGCGGCATTCAGGGCAACTGGATTTTGGCGCGCAGCATGGGCGTTATCAATGGCATCGACTATATGCGTACGGGCCGCATCGAACGTATCCAGCGCGACCTCTTGGAACAGCTCATGAACGAGAAGTTTGTGCCTATCATTCCGCCGATTGGCTGGAACAAGATTGGGCATGCCTACAATATTTCGAGTACGGAACTCGCGACGGAACTCTGCAAGTACTTGCAGGTCGGCAAACTATTCTTTATCGGTAGCCAGAGCGGCATCAAACTCGAAGGTCTTGTGACGGGCAAGAACACGAAGTACCTTGAACCGACGGACAACGGGCTGATTTCGGCAATGGACGTGGATCAGGCAAAGGAACTTCTGGAGCTCAATTCTGACGTGCTTAACTTTGCGCAGATGGACTACCTGATGAACGCCATAAACGCTTGCGAGGCGGGGGCGAACCGTGTTCACTTGTTGAGCGGCGAATTCCAGGGAAGCGTGCTGCAGGAAGTGTTTAGCGCTCGCGGTGACGGAACGATGGTGTATGCGAACCAGTATTCGTGCATCCGTCCGGCAAACATCGAGGATATCCCGGATATCTTGCGGATTATGCAGGATTACATTGCGAAGGGCTACCTGGTGCAGCGTACACAGGATTCCATTTCCGAAAAACTGGATGATTATGTTGTCTATAGCATTGACAACAGCATCCACGGTTGCGGCGCGCTCCACGCGTTCGAAGATGGCATGGCCGAGGTGGCAGGAATCGCCGTCGGCGCGAACTACCGCAAGTCGGGCATTGGCGAGGCAATTGTGCGCCACTTGATTTCGCTTGGCCGGATGAAGGGTTACAAGACTCTGTTCTTGCTCACGACGCAGGCGCTCGATTGGTTCTACCAACTCGGATTCGAGGATGGTACGGTTCAGGATTTGCCGAAGAGCAAACGCGAACACTACAATCAAAAGCGTAAGTCCAGAATATTGGTGCTCCCGCTGGAGAAATAATGAACACTTTAGAAGCTATCAAGACGCGCCGCAGTACGCGCAAGTTCAAGGCGCAACCTGTTGAACGTGAAAAACTTGAACAGATTGTCGAGGCGGGCCGCTTTGGACCCACCGGCGGCAATGCGCAGAGCAACCATTTCTTCGTGATTTCGGATGCGGCGGTCATTGCAAAGCTCAAGGAACTCGTGCAGTCCGCTTTTGCAAAGATGGAACTCCGCGAAGACCTCTACAAGAGTTTGCAAAATTCCATTCGTCTTTCGCAGAAGGGAAATTATTCGTTCTGCTATACGGCGCCTGTACTTATCGTGGTTGCGAACAAGAAGGAATACGGCAACAACATGGCCGATGTCGCCTGCGCTGTCGAGAACATGATGCTTGCCGCAAACGAACTTGACCTCGGCAGTTGCTACATCAACCAGCTCAAATGGCTGAACGAGGACCCGACGCTTTTGGAATACCTCCGCTCGCTTGGACTCCGGGAAGACGAACGCGTGTATGCCTCTGTCGCGATTGGCTACGCCGATACCGAGAGCGGCCTCCCGAACCGTGCGGAATCGCCCCGCGTCGGAAACGAAGTTGTGTTCGTGTAACAGGCAGATTTTCTATATTTGCACCGCAAAGATAGCGTGAAAATTTTACTGGATCCTTCATTTCACTGCGTTTCATTCAGGATGACAATTTGAATATGTCATTCTGAGGCCAAAGGCCGAAGAATCCAGTTAAGGTTATGCTATACCGGAAATTTCTAGTAACTATTAACTGCACCGAAGGTGCCTTGTCATGATGGATTTTAAGAAAATGGAAGATGGCTTCCGGATGATTCTGGAAGGCATGGGCGAAAACCCGGACCGCGAAGGTCTTATTGATACGCCGAAGCGCGTTGCGAAGATGTATGCCGAACTCATGACGGGCCTTTCGGGCGAAACACGTGCCGAAGATATTTTGAAGACCCGCTTCCACGAGAAGTACGACGAGATGATTATCGTGCCGGACATCGAATTTGCGAGCATGTGCGAACACCACTTTTTGCCGTTCACGGGCAAGGCTCATGTGGCCTACATCCCGGGCGATTGTGTGGTGGGCCTCTCGAAGATTCCGCGCGTAGTGGAATTCTATGCCCGCTTCCCGCAAATCCAGGAACGCATGACGCGCCAGATCGCAGAACTCATCCAGAAGGTGTTACAGCCGAAGGGTGTCGCGGTGGTTCTCGAAGCATCTCACATGTGCATGACGATGCGCGGCGTGAAAAAGCCGGGTGCGACGATGGTGACCACACAGCTCCTCGGGCGTTTCAAGACGGACGAAAAGACCCGCGCCGAATTCATGTCCCGCATTTACGCACCGCGATAATTTTTGCATTTCGAATAAAAAAAGAAAAATCCGGCGAGAACCGGATTTTTTTAATCATTGCCCTGTGCTTGGATTTTTTATCCATAAAAGGTGAGCTGTGATGCTAGTCACAAGCCGTTTTTAGGTCTATTTTATGAATAGCATCGTGTATGGGCGGTGTATGGGATATTTGTTTTTGTGATGAGGAAGAGGAGTTCAGGGAATGAAATCAGGATTATTGAGGTGCGCTGTATTTACTGGCGCCCTTGCCTTTATAAATTGTGGAGATGATGCCTCTACGGCACCCAATTTCAATCCGAATAGTGAACTTCCGGGTATCGTGTCGAGTTCCGATGCCGCAAATCCGACATTGAGTTCTTCTTCTGTCGAGGCTCCGGACGTGTCTGTCCCGAGTTCGAGTGCGGACGTCTCGGTTCCTGCGTCTAGCGCGGATGCACCGGCCTCTAGTGCTGATGTCCAGAATCCAGTTTCCAGTGCCGATGTTGGGCCTGCTTCGAGTGATGCTCCTGCATCCAGCGCGGGTGCGCCAGCATCGAGTGCGGCGGTTCCTGCATCTAGTTCCAGTGAGGCGGTAAAGCCGGCTAGTTCCTCTAGCGAAGTCTCTTCTTCTAGCGAAGCGCCGAAACCGGTAGGCATTTTCCTTCCTGAAAGCAAGGAAGAAGAAAAAGACGTGCTACAGGTGGAGTATAAAGAAAATACCGGCTGGGATGGCAAAGGAATTCTGGCCTATCCGAAACAGCTTTCCAGTACGCAAAAACATGGCGTTGTCGTGTGGGGGCCGGGTGGCGGCACCGAACCGGGCGCGTACGGCGGCATGATTCGTCGTTTGGCTTCTCACGGTTTCGTGGTGATAGCACTAAGCGTATCTCCGGGCGATGCATCGCAGGCTATCAAGGCTATTGACTGGCTCGAAAACAAGAACAAGAATTCCAACGATTTGTTCTATCAAAAGCTGGAATTGACGAAGGTGGGCTGTTCTGGTCACTCTATGGGTGGTTTGGAATCCGAACAGGCGGCAATCAAGGATAAGCGCGTGTTTACAGCGTTCCTCAACAATAGCGGCGACAAGAACGGCGGTGTCATCAAGAATTTCCCGGAAGGTAAAACGGCTGCGGTGCTTTATGGCGAAGTCGGTATGGAAAAGCCGAACGCCATCAAAGATTACGAAACCGCGACGAAAGTCAAGTCCTGCCTCATCGAAATGACGGGTGGCCCGAAGAATTCCGAGGGTGGCTACGGTCATGGTTCCGGTTCGTGGGACGGCATGGCGGCAACGATTGCATGGATGCGTTGGCAGATTGGCGGTGAAGACTTCCGCAAGGCTGATTTTGTCGGATCGACAGGCAAGTATATTGACGGAAACATTATAGGCCACCAAGGCAAATGGAAAACCCAGTGTAAGAATTTTTAAAACATCCACACTCCAACAACCAAGCGCCTCGATCGATTCGGTCGAGGCGTTTTCTGATTTGGATTTTTTGTCCATGAAAGTTTTTTCCTGTCAAGGTCTTGTGTTTTATTTTCTGTTTATTTTAAAAATGGTGCAAGGGTGCAAGGTTTTGGTTAAGAGGAGTACTATATGAAATCAAAAATCTTGAAATGCATGATTGTGGCGAGTTCTCTTGCCTTCATGAATTGTGGGGACGATGCCCTCACAGCACCAAATATCAATCAAGGTGGCGGCCTTCCGGGTATCGCATCGAGTTCCGATGCGGCTAATCCGGCATTGAGCTCGGCTTCGGTTAATCCGAATGACCCTTGGAGCAACCCTTGCGTGGCATCTAGCTTGCCTGATGCGTGCGGGCCTGGGACAAATCCGCTTCCGACTTCGAGTGCAGACGCTCTAAATCCTGCATCAAGCACGGATGTCGCAAATCCTGCATCTAGTGCAGATGTCGCAACCCCGGCTTCCAGTGCCGATGTTACGCCGACTTCTAGCGCTGCTGTACCTGCATCGAGTGCCGAAGTGGCAACGCCTGCAAGTTCGGAAACTGCAAAGCCTACAAGTTCGGCTTCCGTAAAATCAAGTTCCAGCGTGGAAACTCCGAAGTCCAGTGCAGAAACTGTTGTCTCGTCTTCTAGTGAAGCGCCGAAGGGCATTTTCCTCGCCAGCGGTAAGGAAGAAGAAAAGGACCAGATGCAGGTGGAATACAAGACTCGCACTGGCTGGGATGGCGGTGGAATTCTCTCGTATCCGAAACAGCTTTCTTCGACACAAAAGCATGGCATTGTGGTTTGGGGGCCGGGTGGCGGCACTGAACCTGGCGCTTATGAAGGCATGATCCGTCGTCTCGCTTCTCATGGCTTTGTGGTGATTGCGCTCAAGGAATCTCCGGGTGATGCATCGCAAGCTATCAAGGCTCTTGACTGGCTTGATAGACAGAACAAAGATCAGAACAGCCCGCTTTTTGGCAAGCTCGACATGAATACAGTTGGCTGTTCTGGGCACTCCATGGGCGGCTTGGAATCTGAGCAGGCTGTCATTAAGGACAAACGCGTTCTGACGGCGTTCCTCAATAACAGTGGCGACTGGAACGGCGCCGGTGCGAACAAAGTCGCAACAGACAGGACGATTGCGATTCTCTTCGGCGAAGTCGGCATGGAAAAAGACAACGCCAAGAACGATTACAACAACGCTGGCGTGAAGGCTCCGGCTTGCCTTATCGAAATGACGGGCGGTCCGCGTAATAGCGAAGGCGGCTACGGTCACGGTTCCGGCTCTTGGGACGGCATGGCCGCGACGATTTCCTGGATGCGTTGGCATCTTGGCGGCGAAGATTTCCGCAAGGCTGATTTTGTGGGTTCTAGCGGCAAGTACATTGATGGCAACATCATTGGCAAGCAGGGAAAATGGAAAACGCAGTGTAAGAACTTTAAATAATTTATAATCAATATCCACACTCCAACAACTAGGCGTCTCGATTGTTTCAGTCGAGGCGTTTTCTTTTTGTGTTTTCTTCATCGTTCTTGTGACTTGTTGTGAACTGGTCGAAATAAGATAAAAATTAATTACAAACAAATTAATTATTTTGGATTTTTTGTCCATAAGACTTTGGTTAAACAGTGGTAAATCAACGGTTTTTTTAGGTAATTTCTAGTCAGGTTAAGGTTAATAGGAGAACAAAATGAAATCTAAACTCTTAAAAACGATGGTATTGGCCAGTTCGCTGGTCTTCCTGAATTGCGGTGATGATGCTGTCACATCTGCGATAAACGATTATGCAACGGGTCTTTCGTCCAGTGCTGGCGAAGTTGTTTCGCCAGAATCTGCGGGTTCTGCACAGCCGGCTTCTAGCGAAACGGTTCAGCAGGGTGGTGAAACCAATCAGCAAGCGGGTGGCGACGAATCTTGTTTGGCATCCAGTTTGCCCGATGCTTGTGGTCCTGGAACAAATCCGCTTCCAACATCCAGCGCAGACGCTGTGCCGGCTTCCAGCGCGGATGCCCCTGCATCCAGTGCCGATGTTGCCGCTGCTTCTAGCTCTGCTACCGCTCCGGCATCCAGCGCCGACACGCCAGCTTCTAGCGCTGTTGCTCCGGCTTCCAGTTCTAGCGAAAAGAAAGTGGAATCCAGCTCCAGCGAAGAAAAGAAGCCGGAAGGCGGCATTTTCCTTGCTGAAGGTACTGACGAAGACAAGGACCAGATGAGAGTCAAGTATATCGAACATACCGTTGATAACGGTGGCGGTATTCTTGCTTATCCGGAACAGCTCTCTAACGACAAGAAACATGCTGTCGTGTTGTGGGGCCCGGGTGGCGGCACCGAACCGGGTGCATACGGTGGAATTATCCGTCGTCTCGCCTCTCACGGCTTTATCGTGGTGGCTACCAGCGATTCCCCGGATGGCACTGGCCGCGGCAAGCCGGCTCTCGATTGGCTCGCCAAGAAGAACAACGACCCGAACGATCCGCTTTATCAGAAAATCGACATGACGAAGGTCGGTTGCTCCGGCCACTCCATGGGTGGTCTCCAGTCCGAACAGATGCTTATCAATGATGATCGTGTGATTACTGCTGTCATGAACAATAGCGGTGCATTCAACCACGCTGAATTGACAAAGGTCTCTACTTCCAAGTCTGTGGCTATCGTCTATGGTGAAGGCGGTATGGAACGCCCGAACGCTGAAGGCGACTACAACAATAATAATGTCAAGGCTCCGGCATGCCTCATCAAGATGACGGGCGGTCAGGGCAATGAATGCCAGAATGGCGAATGCGGCTGGGGCCATGGTTCCGGTCCGTGGGGCGGCATGGCTGCTACCGTTGCTTGGATGCGTTGGCACCTCGGCGGCGAAGACTTCCGCAAGAAGGATTTCGTTGGCACCAGCGGCAAGTACATCAATGGCAACATCAATGGACAGCCGGGCAAGTGGAAAGGCCAGTGCAAGAACTTCTAAAATCTGTTTTTTTCATTTAAACACTCCAAACACCAAGCGCCTCGACCTTTAGGGTCGTGGCGTTTTTTTTTGATGCAAAATAAATTGTGAAAGAAAAAACTCAATAATGTAAGAAAAATGCTATATTTAGGCCGTGTTTAACAAAGGCGATTTTGCCTTTTAGTTTGAGGTGAATCATGAAAAATGGAATAAAAATCTTTTGGAATGCGCTTTGCGTCGTTCTCCTTTCTTCTGCGTCGTGGGCACAGAAATATGTTAACAATCTTGAATTGAGAATGGGCGGGGAAAATGCCTATAAAAAAATATCGAGTGGTTATACTGTCGTGAAAAAAGGGGATGATCCTGCTGATTTGCAGGAAGATGCCAAGATAGGCAAGTATCTTTATATGGGTTACACTAAGACTGATTCAGTGAAAAGGTTCACTGGCGATGCTTTTAATGCTCCTATTACGAATATCATTGTCCGAGACCTCGGGACGAGTACTTATTCAGAAGACTTTATAGATACATTGGGCTTTCGTTACCATAGGCTGACTATATATAATGAAAGTGGTACTGTTCAATATGGTATCGATATCAGTAACAATAAATGGTCTAACCATCATTTGCACATTTATTATACGATGGATGATATTGATGGCAAAACTATAACAGCTGTAAAGGTGACCTCTAGTAAAAATGCAAGTGGTAATTCGGGATTTGAAGCTGTAAGTAATATGGATTTGAATCTTGGATCAACTAATTCCTCGAAGCCGAAAGTTTACTTAATGGTAAAAAGAGAAGCAATTCCCAGGGTTTCTTTCACAACAAGACCTCACTTGTATAACGCATCTAGTTCGAGTAGCGATTATTATTTGACATATACGGGTTTTGCCCAGGATTTGATTAAGTTAGGCGAATATGATACATATGAAGCGTCAGCGTATTATAAAAAGAAAAATGGGGAATGGCGTGTGTGGTCGCCAACTGGGATTAATGCTGGAACTTATCAGGTCTATTATAAATTAGAAAGTAACAGCCGTCTGAAAGCTGATTTAATTTCTGATGAGGGCGTGGCAATTATCCATAAGATGCCTGCTGATGACTATCGCTATTATTATTCTTATACGTTAAAGAATCAATTGGGAACAGAAGAATTGTTTGGTGGTGACCTCGTCAAATTAGATTGGGATGATAAATGTAATTCGGGAGATGCAAAATTTTTTATGGATAATGGCCGTTCTTTTTTGGGTACTGTTGGAACAAATTTAAGTGCGGGTTCGTATAAAATTAATAAAATCGTTGTTCCAGAATCATACAATTGCGAAAGTAGGACTCTGACGCCTTCGATTGATGTGATTGTGAATAAGTCGAAGATTGTTTTTAACACGAATGGAGGAACTCCAGTAGCCGCTGTTGAAGGTGACATTGGTGATGCAGTGACGGCTCCTGCGGATCCGACTAGAGAAGGATATGTTTTTAGGACGTGGTATCCATCGATTCCTTCAAAAATTTCTCGTGGAATAACAATTGTGAATGCTTATTGGGATAAATTATATACCATCACATTTGATACGGATGGGGGCTCGAGTATCGCTAGTATTTCGGGCGTACAGGGCTCTGCGGTTACGGCACCGAAGAATCCGACAAAGAAAGATTATACGTTCCTTGGTTGGGATAAGCAAATCCCGACGACCATGCCGTCTCAGGATATGACAATCAAGGCTTTGTGGGAATATAATCGTGTCGAGGTGAATCTGCCGGAAGCGATGGAAATTGTAACAGGCGATGTTGCTGAAGATAAATTCTTTATCAAGGGGTCTAAAGCTACAATTCGTGTAAAGTCTGGTTATGCTATAACAAGTGAATTGACATACAATGGTAAAGTGATTGACCCTGTTGATGGAATCTATACGTTTACGGTGGCTGAAATTGATGCTTCTGTTGAGGCTGATTTTATAGAAGATTATGGCGCCATTCAAGTGGCTTTGGATCATTCAGTTGCCTACATTGACAGAAAGTCTACTGCGTTTACGAATGTTCCTAATGCCATTGATGTTGATGCTGTTGAATTTGTACAAAAATTCACGAGGGGCGTCACAACGACAATCGTGTTACCGTTCTCGGTTGACATGGCTTATGTGAATGGAGGTATTTTCTGTAAGTTCATAGGAGTGGGCGGTTCCGGCAATAATTTGTCTGTTCGCCTGATGTTTGTCAGCACTCAGCTTGAGGCCAATACGCCGTATGTTTATGTTCCGATTAAGGACAAACTTACGTTTGATGTGCCTGCCGGAACGAAGTTCTCCATCAAGACCGAAGAAACCGCGGTTGAATTTGGCAATTGGCAGTTCAAGAGCATTTATAGCTTAAGGAATTGGCATGAGGGCGATGATGAACTAGGTCGTGCTTATGGGTTTGTCGCATCGAAGGATGGTAGTGACGGCATAGCCGGTAAATTCCAGAAGATTGGTGACGAAAACTCGATGCCGCCGATGCGTGGGTATCTTGTGTATGAGGCTGCTCCGCAGGCGATTCGTTCGGCGTTGGATGGCGCAAAGTATGAACCTGCAGTGGTGGCGAATCTGCCCGACGAAATTGGTGTCGAAATCGTGAGCGAAGAGGATAAGACCTTAGCTGTTGGTAAAATCAACACTGTTACCGGCGAACTCAAGATTGATCGTTGGTTTGACGTGACAGGCAAGTTGCTCAAGGGCAAGCCTACAACAAAGGGTGCCTACTATCATAATGGTAAAAAGGTCATTGTCAAGTAAGGAGTGTTAATATGGATTCCGAAAAGAAATTGTATCAGGTTCCTGCCATGCAAATCGTTAATATTAAACAAGAATTGATTCTTTTGTGCGGCAGTGATGGTGTAGAATGCTCTACGCTGGATGAAACTCCGACTGGAAAGGGATATTTCTTCGGCGATTAAGAAAAAAACTAATACTAAAAAAGAATCCGTTGTTTACGGGTTCTTTTTTTGTTCCTATTCAAAATAATTCTCTTAATTTAAAGAGAAAACCATTAAATATGTATGTTTCTATCTTAAATTGAAAAAGCGCAAGAATTTGTAAAGTGACGAAAGAGACAAATCGATAGTTTGCCATGGAGGAACTATTGAATTTCGTTGTGTAAATTTTTATTATTGTTCCCGGAAACAGTTTGCGGACAATTTTCTAACCACTGTCCCCTAACCACTGTTTACTGAATAATGAACGCTACTATTCTTACTAACGAGTTTCCGCCAGAAATCTACGGCGGTGCAGGAATCCACGTCAAATTTCTCAGCCAGGAACTTTCCAAGCTCTGTCACATCGAAGCGCGCTGCTTTGGCCCGCAGAACGATGATGCCGACAACATCCGTGCGATTGGCTTTAGCCAGAAGCTGGATAGCAATCCGGCTGACGAACGCTTCAAGAAAATCCTGAAGCCGCTGGACATTAATCTCCAGTGGATGTCTTCGCTTAAGGATATCGACGTGATTCATTGCCATACGTGGTATAGACATTTCGGTGGCGTGGTGGCGAGCCGTTTGTTGCAGTGCCCGCTGATTCTCACGACACATTCCTTGGAACCGCACCGTCCGTGGAAAGCGGAACAGCTCGGCGATGGCGGCTATAACATGAGCTGCTGGATTGAACGTACCGCTTACGAGGCTGCCGACGGCGTGATTGCCGTGAGCGAGGGCATGAAACGTGACGTGATGAAGTTGTACGGAGTGCCGGAAGACCGCGTGAAGGTTATCTACAATGGCATCGATCCGGATTTTTACAAGCCGACGTTCGACGAAGAAATTTTGAAGAAGTGGGGCGTGGATCCGAAGCGCCCATATGTGCTTTTCGTGGGTCGCATTACGCGCCAGAAGGGCATTAGCCAGCTGATCCAGGCGATTCCGCAAATTGACAAGAACGCCCAGGTCGTGCTTTGTGCCGGGGCGCCTGATACGCAGGAACTTGCGGACGAATGCAAGCATTTGATTGAAAAGGTTCAAGCGACGCGTGATGGCGTTGTCTGGATTCAGGATGCCGTGCCGCATACGGAACTGCGCGTGCTCTACAGCCATGCGACCGTGTTCGCGACGCCTTCGCTTTATGAACCGTTCGGCATCATCAATCTCGAAGCCATGAGCTGTGGCACGCCGGTTGTGGGCAGCGCTGTCGGCGGCATCCCGGAAATCATCGTCGATGGCGAAACGGGTTACCTCGTGCCGCTCAAAGCCGTGTCCGCGACGAACTTTGAACCGGCTGACCCGAAGGCCTTCCAAACGGACTTTGCAAACAAACTTAACAAGATTCTCGAAAACCCGGAACTCGCGAAAAAGATGGGCGAAGTCAGCCGCAAGCGCGCCATTGACGTGTTCAGCTGGAAAACCATCGCGAAGCAGACTTTTGACTTCTACGCCGAATGCATCGAACGCTACAAGCGCGAAGGAAAGCGTGTTTAACATTGTCATGGCGGACCCGATCCGCCATCTCTTTCAACCTAATACTTTTCAAAAAATCAAAAGGTGGCTCAAAGCCACCTTTTTTGCGTCAAGACATCACTGGATCCTTCCCCTTACAGGGTCAGGATGACAATGTCAACGAAAACTTCACTGGATGGGGCTAAAGCCCCAACTCCTTGGCTCGGTTATGCCCATGCAAGCATGGACGCAACACTCGCCTTCTGAGTTGTCTTCGCGTTGCTCAGGATGACGGAGTGCAGAGCATTCACTTCCTACTGCCAACGATCTTTTCCACGATCGCATTTGTCGTGAGCAGTTCGGGCAGCACAATTTGTTTTGAAGCATCCCCTGCAGGGTAGATGGCGTAGGCGGGAACTCCCGACTTGCCCATGCTCTTGAGGAGCGCGGTGACTTCGGGTGTTTCGCGGGTCCAGTCGGCCTTGACTCGTGCGACTTTCAGACTGTCCATGGCGCGGCGGAAATCTTCACGGTTCAAAATGGCCGTTTCGTTCGCCTTGCAGGTAAGGCACCAGTCTGCAGTCACGTCGATAAACACGGTGTGCCCGGACTTGGCGAGGTTATCGATAAGTTCTGGTGTATAGCGGAACCAACCGTCTTCTGTGATTAATTGTGTTGCTTTTGCTTCGAAGATGGCATCGACTTCGGCTTCGTATTTTGGAGACGCGAATGCAAACCAGAATGCAGCGAGTAAAACGATAGAACCAACGACGGCCGCAACTTCACGGATAAACGCAACTCCTGGCGGGGCGATTTTTCCGATGGCGAAACTGAAAATGATGCTCAGGAACGCAACGACTGCGAAAATGGCGACTCCGTAGTTGCCGGCCTGTTCGCGCACGACCCACAAAAGCCATGCGACTGTGCCGAGAAGCAGAATGCCCATGACCTTCTGGAGCGTCACCATCCAGGCGCCCGGTTTCGGGAAAACTTTCAGGACGCTTGGGAATGCGCTCACGAGCATGTAGGGGAGCGCAAGTCCTACGCCTGCTGCGGTAAAGAACAAGAAGAGTACTGGTGTCGAGGCGGTAAAGGCAAAACCCATGGCGGTGCCGAGGAACGGTGCAGAGCAGGGTGTACTGAGGAGTACCAGGAGCGCTCCCGTGAAAAATGCACCAACGAGTCCCTGCTTGCGTCCGGCGCTGTCCATCTTGGTGGTGGCGCTTCCGGGAAGCCAGATTTCAAAGACTCCGAAAAAGCTCATGGCAAAGGCGCTCAGGATGACGACCATGAACGCGATGAATCCCGCACTTTGGAACTGCATGCCCCAACCGGCGTTTCCGCCGCCCGCCTTGACCGCGGCGACGATGGCGGCCAAGAGCCAGAAACTGGCGAGGATGCCAACCGTTGTCGATGTTCCCAGTGCAAGCAGACGTCCGCGGCTTTCGCCAGCCTGCTTGATGAGGCTAAACAGCTTGAGCGAGAGTACAGGCAAAACGCATGGCATGAGGTTCAAAATTAACCCACCGAGCAGAGCAGACAAAAGTAGAACCAATGTGCCGGCGAGTCCGCCTTCCATAGGCGAATCATTGACGGGGCCGTTTAGCGGAACGTCTTCGCTCGAACCGGTTTCATTATCGTTTTTTTTTATTCCCGGCTGCATGGAACTTTTTTTGTTGAAGCCGAGGGCTCCCAAGCCGAACGTGACTTGCGAAGGCGCGAGGCAAATGGAATTGTCGCAAGCCTGGTAGTGGAACGTCGCCTGTGTCGTCAGACTGTCGTAATCGGCATCGACACCTTCGACGGGGAGCGTGACTTGGAAATGTCCCCTGAAAACAAGGTTTTCGAGGTCAAGTGCCTCGCTGTATTCCTTGATGGGCTCTGGCCACTTGGGCTCTCCAAAGTGGACGCCATTTGCAGAAATCTCGATGGAGGAAGGCTTCAGAAATTCGTCGGCGGCGACATTGGCGTTCACGTGCCAATTGTCTGGAATGACAATGTCAACGATAACATTTGAACCCTTTTGCAAGGTGCCTACGGAATACTGCATGCCTACTTCGGGAGGGGGCATGTTGTTCATGTTGAACTCTTGCGAAAAGGCTACCGCTGCAAACCATAAAATGCAAAATGAAGCTTTTTGCAAACGGTTGTTTGCAAAATTTGCAAAATCTATAAATTTATTTAAAATTTTCATAAATTAAAGCTCGTTATAGGAAGTAGAAAATACTGGAAACAAAAAAAATGTCATATACGGATTTCCTTTGTGACCGTCCCCCTAGTTGGGTTGGTTCTGTTTGGAAAAAATATTCCTACAGAATATACAAATTGTGCCTGCAGAAGTGTGCGTCAAAGGAGGATGCGGAAGACCTGTTTCAGGAGGTTGCGCTCCGTTTTTGTAAAAAAGCGAAGGAACTGAACAACAAGAAGGGTTTATACGCTTGGTTTCAGACGGTGTTGCTGAACTGCCATTATAGCATCTACCGAAAAAAGATGGACAGGATGGTGCCGCTATCGAGCCTGCATGAACACGTATGTGACTATGACGGCATGGAAACAGTGAAGTTCGTGGTTCCCGACGAAAAGATAAGCCCAGAAGCGCTCATGAACGAATTCTCGCTACTGCTGGACGAACTGAATCCGCTTGAGAGGATGATTGTGGAACTTTCGGTGGTGGGTGACATCGGCATTCGCGACTTGAGCCGACTGATTGGACTTTCTAAGGTGAATATCATTGCTCGCCGAAATGAGGCATTTGAAAAAATGAAGCTAAAAATGATGGCGCAGAGGGAAAATTATAGGACGTTTTGGGGGAGGGACGCTTCATTGAGTGAAATTATCGGGAGCCCTAAATAAAAAATTCTTTTTTTTTGTAATTTTATGTTGTGAAATTACTAATCAAGCTTATTTGTATTCTCTCTTTTTTCACGTCGGCATTTGCCGTTGATGAATGGATCAATTTCTCAAGTCCGTTTCCGGTGAAATCGGCTATTCCTTATGGTGATGGCCTGCTTATGGCGACTGGTGGCGGTGTTCGCTATAGGACGAATACTGCTGATGATATGTACACGACGGCGAATGGCCTGGGCGACCAGTCCGTCAGTGCCGTGGTTATTTCCGATAGCCTTGGTGCTTTTGCCGTGAGCGATAATGGTATCGTTTCGGCGATGGTCGGTCGGAAGTGGGAAGTGGTTAGCCGGTCTTATGCCGGAAACAACGTGCATGTGATTCCTGGCATGGTCCGTTTTGGCGGTTCCGGTAGCGGTTCTGTCATGGTTATAGCCTTTGAAGACCGTCTCTCGTTCCTGAGTGTGAAGACCATGACTTCTATCCTTACTATCGAAAGGATTGCGAATGCGAATCTGTCTTCTAGCCATGTCCGTGCTATGGACGTTCGCGGGGATTCGTTATTTGTCGCTGTGGATTCCCTTCTTTACGTACGCAAGATGGACTGGCGTAATCTGGCATCCGATGTCTTGCTGAACGATCCGCATTCCTGGAAGGTTGTCAAGGGCGCTTCCAACAATGGTAAGATTATTAAGGCTATCGCTTGGAAAGATGGAAAAATCAAGACGTTTTCTACTGAAGGAACGCGAATCTGGGACAAGGATGGCCTGACCCAGGCTGTTCTCGATACGACGTCCGATGTCAGGTCGGCAGCGCTGGTCGTGGTTCGCGGGAAAACGTTGACGGATTCAATCCTGTATGAAAAAATTCCAGTTTATAAGAAAGTTGATGATAAATTGGTTATTGACCGGTATTATTACGAATCGAAGGTGCAGTGGATTTCTCTGCTCCCTTCCGGCAAGGCTATTTTGGCTGGGCCTCAAAGTGTTTTCTACTATGATGGCAAGAAAATTTCGGATTTGTCGGAATACGCTCCATTTGCGGTAGGCGGTGCCTATGAACTTCTAGCTCTTCCGCAAGGTGGAGTCCTTGCTGCGTCTGAAAGCGGAAAACTCTCGTACAATTATGGTTATGACTGGAGCGAACCAAGGCCTGTGTATGAAGACAAGGGGAATGGCGTTGATGCCCGTTCCCATAACTTGAAAGTACTGTCGGCCGTTCCGAGCGGTGGTACTTTCTATCATCTCTGGGGTTATGGATACCTTTTGTATAAAGAATGGGGCAAAGAACTTTATTATGCATTAACGATAGAGAATATCGCCAATCTTTGTATGGACGATTACGTAGATGATCCTCAAAAGCCTCCGTTTACGATTGCGGTTTCTTCGGTTCCTGCACCGGATGGCATGGGCTTTTTGACAACGTCAGCCTCGAACAAGGGGTATAGCTTGATTCATGTAACCCTTGATGGAGATATGTCCTGCGCAAGCAATGTCGGAAGCGCCTCCATAGGTGGGCCGATGCTTGTCCGTGTTGATGCAAATACAGGCAATTGGATTGTGTACGTGGGAACGAGAACGTCGCCATCCCAAGATGCCACTGGCGGTTTGGATGTGTTTACTTTCCCGCCTCCAAAGAAGACGGGGGGCGTCATCGATTCCTCGAGAACCGAGAGAAAGGTGTTTTACGGTACGTCCTCGACGCCGCTGGATATGGTCTATGAATCAAAGACGGATTATCTCTGGATGGTAACAGGGTCTTCTCTTGCGTATTGGAACGAGGACATGGATTCCATAAGAACTCCGCTTTCAACAAACGGTCTTACAAGCGCGAACTTTACGAGTATCGACGTCGATGCTCGCGGGAACCTCTGGGTCGGGACTTCGTCACGTGGTGCTTACCGCTTGACTCCCCGTTCGACGTCTCCTGATACGTTGTCCGTCCTTCACTTTACGACGAGACATGGGCTTCTCAGCGACAAGATTCAGGATGTTGCGGTCGATTCTGCTCTTGGCATGGTATGGTTCGCCCATGAGAATGGCGTGACCCGTTACAGCAGAAACGACTTGCGCGCTACGGAAGGCAACATGACGGGAGAGGCCCGCCAAGATGTCAAGGTCTTTCCGAATCCGTTCCGTCCTCGGCTTCAAGCACATGTCATTTTTGACAACGTTTCGGATGATGCCGTTATTGGAGTCTATAACAGGGGTGGTAAACTGGTCGCTTCGTTTAGTGGCGAACAAGTTGCCGGTGGCCGTGTCGAATGGGATGGGAGGATGAATAACGGCAACTTGGTTGCGCCAGGTCTTTATCAATACGTTATTCGCGGATCCTCTAAAACGAAGAAGGGCAAGCTTCTGATTATCCATTGATTTGCGGTGAATATATGGTTGCGAATAAATCTATTTGTATTGCTTTTATTGCCGCGCTGTTGTTCGCCGGATGTGCCAGTGAACGCCAGGGGCTTGTTTGCGAAGAAATTGAATACCGCTTGAGTACGTTGAATTATTCGCCTGACCAGCGTGCGTACTTGGAAAATGAACTGAGCACCTGCCGCGAAGAAGAATCGAAAAAGAAGGGTGAAACGGGACAGTCGAATACGAGTATTTACGAACGCTATGCGAACATGGGTGCGACTGCGCCGGCCGATACGTCCAAGGATATCCCTGTTTCCACATTGCTGCAAGATTCCTCCGAAGAGCAAACAATGAGCATTTATGACCGTTACAAGTCGGCTGGAACGGATTCGTCTGCCGGGGCGGACAAGTAATGCCTTCTCTCATGACTCTTGCCGGTGAACGTTACGAGCCGGATATTCCCAATCGTTTGCTTTCCATTGCAGAAAATATCCGTAGTGCCGGTGGTCGAGCTTTTTTGGTGGGCGGCTGGGTGCGCGATGCGCTTCTCGGCAGGGATTGCCGCGATTACGATATCGAAGTCTATGACCTTACGCAAGATGAACTTGTTCCCATTTTAAAGAAGTATGGCCGCACGAATCTTGTGGGGAAGGCTTTTGGCGTCATCCATCTGGCGATGAAGGGGCTTTCGCTTGATTTCTCTTTTCCGCGTACAGAAAGCAAGGTCGGTTACGGTCATCGCGGTTTTGTGGTGCATACCGATGAAAAACTTTCGTTCAAGGAGGCAGCCCTCCGCCGTGACTTTACGATTAACGCTATGGGCATGGAATTGCCTGAGCTCACGCTTTGCGACCCGTATGGCGGAATCGACGACTTGAAGAAGGGCTTGCTCCGTCATGTGGGGCCGGCCTTTGTCGAAGATTCGTTGCGTATTTTGCGCGGCGTGCAGTTTGCGAGCCGTTTTGCGCTCACGCTCGCTCCGGAGACGGTTGAACTCTGTCGCAAGCTTACGCTTGCCGACTTGAGTGTGGAACGTTTGTTCGAAGAATTCAAGAAATGGTTGCTGAAACCGGGAAAACCTTCGCTTGGGTTGCGTGCGTTCTTGGACATTCGACTGAACGATTTTTTTCCGGAAGTGTTACCGCTTCGTGAATCTTGGGAAGACTTGGGCGAGATGCTCGACAACATGGAATGTGAACGCGAAAAGCTCGCCGCCGCGGGGATAGCCCTTTCGGAATCGCTGTCGATGGAATTTGCTTTTGCATCATTCCTCAGCGGCCGTCCAGAGACTTCGCTGAAGTTCCTCGAACGTATCACGAACGAGACTCATTTATTGAAAAACGTTCCGCTGCTGTTGGGGGCGTATAGCAACCTCCCGCTTGGAATTGTCAACGATGTACCTCAGCTTCGCCGTTTGGCGGTGAAACTGGGAGGCTTAAAACTTTTGTGCTTACTTGTGAAAGCGACTCCGCGAAAGTTTTACGCGGAAGCGGACGATGCGGAATTTCCCGAAAAACTGTGGCAGGCTGCTACGGACTTCGACTTGTTGGAAGCCGCTCCGCAGCCTTATCTCACGGGCAAAATGCTTATGGAATTGGGCGTAAAGCCGGGAAAGCAGATGGGCGAGATTATCAAGCAGAGCTTTGAGTTGCAACTTGACGGCAAAATCACGAACGCCGAAGAAGCAATCGCGTGGGCGATGGATCAGACGAAAGAACGGCTCTAACGAGCCTACAGACGAGAGGGCTTTAAAAATCTCTCGTCTTTCGTCTCTAGTCTCTCGTCTAAATTATTTCCACCTGAACATTCCTGTTATTCCAGCCGGCACGGCAAAGACGATCATCGGAATCTGGATGAGTTCCACAGGCAAGAAGGCTAGCATGCGGCGTTTGGATTTGAGTTTCCAAGAGGCTATGCTCAGAAATATGAAGTCAACGATAAATTTGGGTAAAATGCTGAACACGCACCATTGCCATGGAAAATCCAGAAATAGCACGCACCACGGGCTGATAAACATCCAGATGTAGTAGGCGTAGATTAGCGTGAGCATTAGAACGTACGCTTTGCTTTCGTAGTTCGTACCGTTGCTGCTCCAGCGGGCGCGCTGGTTGAACAGTTGCTTCCATGTGTGGACTGGGGCTGTTTCTATGACGGCGTCCTTGTCAAGGTTGTAGCAGACTTTTGTACCTGGAATCTTCATCATCTTGTGGATGAGCATGTCGTCGTCGCCGCTCGAAAGGTTGATGAGGTCGCCAAATCCACCCACTTTGAAGAACAATTCTTTCTTGTAAGCGAGGCATGCCGCACTTGCGACAATCGGGCGACCGAGACTGAATCCGGCGGCTTCCATCCCGGTATAGCCAAGCGTTTCCAGTTTTTGGAAGAGGTGCGGCATGGAACGTGTGCCGTTGTTCTGCTTGGGCCCTTGCACGATGCTGATGTCATCGACGAATCGTCCTGCCATTGTGGTAATCCAGCTCTTGCGTGGGATGCAGTCGGCATCCATCGTGAGGAGCACTTCGTTTTTGGCAATCTTGAAAGCGCTTTCTAGGGCTCGTTTTTTGGGGCTTGCGATTTTTGGAAGGTCTTGTGGGAGACTGAGCACGCGGAATTTCGGGTGCGTGGCGGCGAACTTCTCCAGAATTTCGCGGGTGGAGTCCGTGGAGCGGTCATCGACGCAAATCACTTCCCATTCGCCTGTGTAGTCCTGTACGGCGAGGGCTTCAAGCGTGCGTTCAGCAAATTCCTCTTCGTTTCGCATCGGGACGACGACAGAAACGCTCGGGGTCGCCTTGGGGCCTTTGTAGCGATGCGTCTTTAACAGTCCTATGATGAAGAATAGGAACAAGGATGCGTAAAGTACCGTCAGGCATGCGATGATAATGCCACCCATGGGGGGAAATGTAGAAAAAGAGTTTTCAGTTCTGAGTTACTAGTTACTAGACAAGGCTTTCTTTTTCTAAATTCTGCTCGTAACCAATAACTAGTATCTAGTAACTATTAATTAGTAACTACTAACTGCGCCGTAGGCGCAAAATGCTTATGCTCCATCCTTCCGCTTACGTTCATCCTTCCGCAAAAATCCATGAGTCCGCGATTATTGGCCCTTGGTGTATTGTCGATGAAGGTGCTGAAATAGGCGAAAACGTGGTGCTTGAATCTCGTGTGCGCGTCTATGGCGGCGTGACGATTAAGGCGAATACGCATGTCTATGATGGCGCGATTCTCGGAGCACCTCCACAAGACCTTAAGTATGCTGGTGAACCGACTCGTTTGGAAATAGGCGAAAACTGCATTATTCGTGAATATACGACTCTCAACCGCGGTACCGCACAGGGCGGCGGTTGTACACGCATCGCCCCCCGCGTCTTGATTATGGCTTATGCCCATGTGGGGCACGATTGCCAAATTGGGGAGGGGGCGGTCATTGCTAACGGTTGCCAGCTGGGCGGCCACGTGCGTATCGGCCAGTTTGCAACCCTTGGCGGCACCACCGCTGTACAGCAGAGAAACCAGGTGGGCGCCTATGCGTTCGTGGGCGGTACGCTCAAGGTCGATTACGACGTCCCTCCGTGCAGCCGCGCTTTTGGTAACCCGCTCCGCTTTGCTTCCCTGAACTTGCACGCGCTTCGAATCCATGCTGACGAATTTCCGCCGGAACGCATTGCTTTTTTCGAGCGCGCGTTCCGCATGCTTTATCGCGGCAAGCGCCCTATTGCAGAAGTCATCGAAGAACTGAAAAAAGGCCCGGAACCTCTGTTCCAAGCCTTTTTCGATGAACACTGGGGTGGCACGCTCGTCCGCCCGTAATGTTTTTTGGCGTTTGCTGAGCCCTAGAAAATTAGTGCCCCCGGGAATCCCGGATACCAGTTGTTTCCGTCGTATGCTTCGAAGCCGCTTGTCGCGCCGAAAGCCCAATAATGGAAGGAAATTCCGTTTTCCCATGCGGCCTGGACTGTTTTTTTAGCCCATTCCGCTTTGCCCGTTTCGCTTGGCGCTTCTCCTTTTTGCCATTGGCAGGGACTTGAATCTCCGCCGGAAACCCCGAATTCGCCCATGTTCAAGGGAACATGGTTTACGTTGTCAACATCGGGATAATACCTGAAGGCGAGAGATGCGTATTCCTTCATGTCTTTTGCGGCCGTGTTTGTTTTTACTAGGTCGCCCTTGCAGTCGTAGCCGAGACCTTGATGGCTGTACTGGTAAGGTTCGTAATAATGACCGCTGAAGATGATGTTTCCGTCGGGAGGCAGGTGCAAGGAGGGGAGCTCGTAAAACTTTGCCAAGTGGTAGGATTCGAACATGATTGTCTTGCCAGGCGCTGCTGTGCGGATGACTGTGTAGGCATCTGTCATTAACTTATCGACAATATCTTCTTGGGGGATGGATGGTTCGTTCAGGATTTCAAGAACGACCATGTTGTCGGGAAATTCGCCCATTTCGGTTGCCACCTGATTCCACAAGGCGAGGAAGTGGGCCTTTTCTTTTTCGTATTCTACGGCATCGTATTTGCATTTTGTGCCGTCTGCTTTTGTTCCACCGCCACCGGCGCAGTTGAGTTCTACGTAATGGTGGAAGTTTACGACCACGGCAAGTCCATTAGCGATGGCGAGCCGGATGTCTTCTTTGACACCCTTTAAGCGTTCCGGATCTACAGTATGGGTGTTGTAGTCGGAAAATTTTTGCCAACGGACCGGAATACGGACAGAATTGAAGCCAGCCGCCTTGATAACGGCAAAATCTGTATCGCGGATAGGATTGCTCCATCCACCATCGTCTGGTCCGTCGGAATCCCAGGAGTTGCCGAGATTAATACCGCGGCCGAGGGTGGCGTTCATGATGCGTCCGGCGGTGTAATCTACAGGTACGACAGTGATTGCGCTGCTGTTGTTGTTGTTGTTACCGCCTTTGTATTCCGGTGGTGCGTCCGTGCCGCTTTCGCATGCGATGAATGCACATCCGATTGCCATTGCCGAAATAAATCTCTTAATCATAGTAACCCCCAAAAGGTTTTATACACATTAAGCCTGTTCTCAAAATCTATACAAAATGGAAAATAGAAAAATGACAATGAGCGTATCTTTTGTTTACGCTTGAGTCCATTGTGATGCTCGTCAATATTTTGTTTGTAAATATTCGGAAACGTATCGTTGAGAAAAAAAATTCCGTTTACGCTTGAGTCCACGATCTATGTGGCTTGGATAGTGGTATTTCATTGAGAGATCATGTTTTGCAAAGGCTTTTTTGCAAAGGAAAAACTAAGATTTGCCAAAAAACAAGCTATATTATAGCTGATCCGAATTTGGAGATTTGTACCTATTATGAATGGAAACTTAAAAAAAGCCATTTGGAAGTCCGCTCTAGCGGCGATGCTTCTTGCTTCATCTTCTTTTGCTGGCTACGGCTTTAGCGATTACCGCGACCGCGACCAGTCTCACTTTGTCATGAAGG
>JAFWRL010000231.1 GCA_017520105.1 Fibrobacter sp. | reverse complement strand
CTGATGCCGCATCCATCCATCACGGAACATGATGTACATGTTCAGCATAGGCATGATGCGGTCTAGAACCCGCTTACCGCGATAATCGAGGAAACCGAAATGCGTATCCGAGACAATCCATAAATTGTCCGCCTTTACCAATTTTTTGATGATGGATTCGTAATCGTCTTTGATGGCGCAAACACCCGGAGTCTTGAGCCAGCACTGGTTGCAGCCCATGCAGTGGGCGATTTTCATATTTGCTGTATTGATGATTTCTATATCAAAATCGTTATTTTCGAGCAACTTGTTTATCTGTTCTGTATAGTCGCCAGATTCCAGCGTGTTTAGTACCAAAGTCATGCTCTCTTCTCCTTGAAACGATACCCAAGTCGGTGGGCGAATATCAGGTTCACTATCATAAGTACGATTCCGATTGCGCTCAACATGGCGAGCTTGCCGCACGGCGTCGTGGCACAGATTGCGCTTATCACGTAATACGCGTAGGGCAACATCATGATTGATGTCGCAAGACCCGGAGTATAGCTCCTGATGACAAGCCACTGTACAATATGGACAAAAAAGTGTATGGCAAATGCCATGAATAGCGCAATCCACAATTCTGCCCCGAAAGGGCCCTGGGCAATAGCATAAATCGTCGCAAAAATCAGCAAGACAAGCTCTTCGATGACCGCGATTGTAAACGCTTTAGTCGTGAGGCCGTTCAAGTGATGAACGATGCGTTTCGCTTTCGGAAACCTCCTGATTAGACCGTCCTTGTGCGTCAAAACCCATTGATGTTGCACGAAAATTTCTTCGGCATCATGGATGATGAAAGCGAACGGGAACGAAATAATCAAGAACAAGTCCATATCTCTGTAACACCTGAAGATTGAAAAAATGTCACCAGCAATGGCGTAAATTTTTCATAAAACTCCGTTGTCGTAAAATATAACAATGTGGTGTGGAACTATGTGCGTATTAATTTGTATATTGTTTCCATGCTCAACTATTTATTCCTTTTTCTTGCAATTGTCCTGGAGACCGCCGGCACGACCCTCCTGAAAATGTCGGATCAATTTACGAAGGTTCTCCCTTCAATCTTTTCGCTTGTCTGCTACGTTGGCTCACTCTACCTGCTGAGCCTCTGCCTGCGAACAGTCCCCATCGGCATCGCGTATGCCACCTGGTCTGCGCTCGGAATTGCGCTCATCACCATCAGCGGTATCTTCTTTTTCAAACAAACCCCCGATCTTCCCGCCGTCATCGGTTTAGTTCTGATCGCCATCGGCGTTGCAGTACTTAATTTGTTCTCTAAAATGGACGTGCATTAGGCGAGGTTGGGGGGGGCTGGCTCCAACCCAGGCGCCGCCCCGCAAAACCATGCAAGGCGAGTGCCGCAGCCATGCTCGCATGGCTATGGCCGAGCCGCAGGGGTTTCTGTAACGCCCGGGCTATTAATTCCATTCTTTCTTTCTCAGAGCCTTTAAATAGTTCTGTTTTAAATCGCGCTTGTTGCCGAAGAAAATCATTTCGGATTTTGAGAAAAGATTGTTTTCAAGTTTCAGGTTCAAAAGTTCCATCGTGCAAATAAAGTCTGCGACCTGGAACAATTTATAATCAGTAGGCATCACTTTTCGGAAAATTGGGTTTGGCAGCAGTGCGTTGAATACAGACGACAAAAGCTTGCTTACTTCGACTTGTCCATTGTCGTAGTAAATTTTGACATCGTTGAAAGCAAGAAAATCATCATAATGATTTCTAATGAACGAGGATATTTGCTTCGAAAGTTTGCCTGTTGCTTCTACAGAATCTTTGATGTGCTTTTTTTCGATGGAAAAACATTTGTACTGGATACCTACTGAACGGATAAACGCCATCATTTTGTTGAAAATGCGCCTCCGCTCAGCTATTCCCATGTCTTTATAAATTTCTTCCTTGCGGATAATTGGGCCGGTGTGGATGCAAAGATTCTCAAGTCCAAGATAGGACAGCTCGGTATCAAGACGAATAACGTTTTCTTGAATGTCGACTTCTTGGTCATGGAACACCATTGTTATTATGTAATACGGAGAATGTGGGCTATATTCGCCAAAATCCCCCGACTCATCGATGAAAACACTTAGTTCCTTCAAGACTCTCTCCACAAAAAAGGCGAGGAACTTCCTCGCCAAAGATGGACCTGGGTCTTTCGACCAGCCCGGTTATAATATACCAATTTTTATTAGAAAAGTCAACATGTCGAGTTTCTTCCAAATTGGAATAAGCGTCTGGCGGTCCTAGACGGGGCGTTTTTGGCGATTTTTCGCACAAAAACAGGCTGCTTTGTAAATTTTCGTTGCGTCCGGGTTGTATTTAAGTTATTTTAAATTGGACATATTAGAGAGTTTTGCTCTTGTTCTCTACACGAAATCTAGACAATTTCCATTCGTCTTTTGAGGAAAATTAGATGATACGTATTGTAGTTGGCTTCTTTCTGTTGTTTTTTTGCTCTTGTACAACGGGTGGTAATCCTGAAGAAATATTGTCAACGATAAATTTGGATGTGTCTAAGGATGTTTTATCGATAGACTCGTTTCCGGAAATTAGCGTTAAGGATTATGGATTTGCGTCGTTTATTACTCCAAACACAAAAAACGAAATGGATACTTTGACTATTCCACTAGATGGTTATCTGTCCGATTGTACAATAAAAACAAATTCTTTCTTTTGTCATACGGTAGAAGAAAACTGCATTTTGCGTCCTCGTACTTTGGATACAGTGTTTATCAATTATGGTGAAAAGAAAATAACTGATTATTTACCGTATTATGAAGTCCCAAATTTTGACACTAATGCCGTAAGAAAAAGTTTTTCGGCAGTTCGTTTTTCTGGCTCAAAAGCTCTTTCAGATACAATCGTGTCAAGTTATAAGCTTTCCCAAAAAGGGTTGCCTGCTGGGATAGATTTAAAATATGTATTGCAATCATCGGAACTGTATGTAACAGATCCTTGTGCTGTTCGTATTGAATATCCGCATTTAAATAAATATTCATATCAGTTGCAAAAATTAGATGATGCTCAAGTAGTTAAGGATTCGACTTTTTTTTGGACTTTGTTTTATATGGATCAGTATGGGAGAGGTGATTCTCTTGATATGAAAACAAAGTTTCATTAATTTCTGGATTAAACAAAAACAAAGACCTCGGCACTGCCGAGGCCTTTAAGTTTTAAAGGGAGATCCCCGGTCATGCCGGGGATGACATCCTGCGGGCTTACGCCTTCCTGTAGCTCTCCATCGCTTCCACGCTCAAGCTCTTCACAAAGTTGTAGTGCTTTGCGACTTCGGCTTCGGCGAGGTTCAAGTACACCTTCATGCTCTTTTCGAACAGTTCGGGTGCCTTGGAGGCGTCGCGGAGCATGAGCTGGCTCATCACGCAGTTGGCTGCGAGTTCGTACAAGTGACGGCTGCAAAGGTCGGTGAACTCGTTGTTGTTCGCGGCCTTCACGACTTCAATGGCTTCGTTGAACTTCGCGTCCATGGCCTTCGCGCGGGCCTTGAGGCTTTCGTATTCGGCGGCCACTTCGCCCGCTTCCAGTTCCTCGAGCATCTGGCTGTAGGTGCCGGTGGTGATGTGCGGGAGGGCGGCAACGGTCTGCAGCTGCGTCGTGCCTTCGTAAATCGAAGTAATACGAGCGTCGCGGTAGAGGTGTTGGCAAGCGTATTCGAGCATGTAGCCGGAACCGCCGTGCACCTGGATGCTGTCGTAGGCGTTCAGGTTGGCGTATTCGGAGTTCATGCCCTTCGCAAGCGGCGTGCAAGCAGAAGCGAGTTTCTGGTAGAGCTTGAGTTCAGCCTTCTCCTCGTCGGTGAGCTTGCGGGTGCGCTCGATGTCTTCGAGTCCCTTGTAGATGTCCACGTAGCGGGCTGTCTGGTACAGGAGCGCGCGGCCTGCGTCGAGGCGTGCCTTGATGTTGGAAATCATCTCGTACACGGCCGGGAAGTTCACGATGGCCTGACCGAACTGCTTGCGGTCCTTGGCATAGGCGAGAGCTTCGTTGTATGCCATCTGGCTGATGCCTACGGACTGTGCGGCAATGCCGAGACGTGCACCGTTCATGAGGGCCATCACGTACTTGATGAGGCCGAACTTGCGGCGGCCGCAGAGTTCAGCCTTGGCGTTCTTGTAAACGAGTTCGCAAGTCGGGCTTCCGTGGATGCCGAGCTTGTTCTCGATACGGCGCACGTTCACGCCACCGTCACGCTTGTCGTAAATGAACATGGAAAGACCACGACCGTCGTGGGTGCCTTCTTCGGAGCGGGCGAGCACCAGGTGAATGTCGGAGTCGCCGTTCGTGATGAAGCGCTTCACGCCGTTCAAGTACCAGCACTTGTCAGCTTCGCTGTAGGTGGCCTTGAGCATCACGCGCTGCAAGTCAGAACCTGCATCCGGTTCGGTCAGGTCCATGGACATCGTTTCGCCGGCGCACACGCGCGGGATAAAGCGGGAACGCTGGTCCTCGTCGCCGAATTCATAGAGCGTCTCGATGCAGTCCTGCAGGGACCAGATGTTCTCGAAACCGGCGTCTGCAGAGGCGATCATTTCGTTGATGGCCGTGTAGGCGGTAATCGGGAAGTTGAG
>JAFWRL010000230.1 GCA_017520105.1 Fibrobacter sp. | reverse complement strand
TTGTTCGTCGCTGACTACCTCGGTATGCTCGCTACTGAAAACGTCGATAACGCTCAGTACTGGGATATCCACAACGACATCACTCCGGAAGGCGGTGACTACGGTTACTTGACCCGTTCCGGTGAAGACTGCATGAACTGCCCGCGTCCGAGCTACTGGGCATTCCAGATGGCTTCCGACGCTCTCCGCGGCAAGCTCATGAAGACCACCATCAAGGGCGACGAAGACGCTCTCTTGACCGCTTACTACACTGTGAACGGCAACAAGAAACAGCTCCTTCTCGTGAACAAGAGCCCGTACAGCGATTTCGACATCAAGCTCGATATCCCGGACTTCAAGGGCAAGGCCAGCGTTCAGACTCTCGACAAGAGCTCCGAAAAGCTCAAAGAAGGCTGGACAAACGATCCGTCCAAGAAGGCCAAGACTGTCGATATCTCCAAGGGTATCAAGGTCGGCAAGCGCACCCTTACGCTCATTACTTTGCAGTAAGGAGTTGAGTTAAGGCTCGCAAACTAGATTCTCGAAATCTTAAAGGACTCCGCAGAAATGCGGGGTCTTTTTGTTTAGGGAGTTTCTAAAATTGCTCGACTTGCTTGTGGTCTTGCAATGTTGATTTTATATATATTGAAATTATGCCTAAATACTTGTTCCATTCTGCGTTTTTTTGTTTTTTATTCTTGTCGCATGTCGTGTATGCAATGGAGCGTGTTGCCGAAAATGCGCCTGACAGCGTGTCGCTTAATTCCGTGATGCACTTGTTTGTCCAGAACCCTAACACTCAAGATTCGTTGGTTTTTGTAGAAACATCTCCAAATATGTCTATTCCGGACGACATGAATGCTGTCGTTGCAAGTGAAAAAAATGAAGCTTTGATTTATCGTTTGGCGATGGAAAAAGCCTTGGAAGAAGATCGAATCGATGACTTGAAACAGGTTCTTCAGGAGGCTGAAAGTTTTAATCGGAACGCTAAATTTTACCGTGTCTTTTATGGTAATGAACTGCTTATCCTAAGATATTTTATAGGGAATTTTGATTGTTTGAGCAATGTGGATTCGGTATCTCGCATGTTGAAACAGTCTTATCCAGATGAATTACAAGATGAATTGAATCGCAAGTTGTGGAAACATATCGAATCGGGAAAAATAGAAGAATACCTTAAGGGCGTTGATGATGAAAGTAATCGTGCTTTTATTTATATTGTAATGAATAGTTTGTTTAAAAATAAGACGATGACGTCAAAGCTGATTGAAAAATATAGGCCACAGTTGACGGATAAAAAACAGTTGTATTTTCTCGTGACCCGTTTCTGGGAAAAAGAAGAATTCGATGCGAAAAACTATTCCGCTTTTTCTTTAGGCGCAGCCGTCATAAAGTCTTTAGGGGGCTTGGCAGATAAGATTAATTGGAGCCCTGGTATGTATCTGGGAATCGATTTTATTCGAAATGATTTTCTGTATGAATGGTTTATGGATATTAATGGAGTTCAAAATAAAGACCCGGACTCTTTGCAATTTGTGGATATGCGCTGGGATTTTAATTTTGGCTACACGTTTTTAAAGAATGATAATATATTCCTTTATGGCTATGCAACGGCTGGCTTTGGCATGAATTCATTTTATGTTCGCGGGAAAAATTCTAATGACAAGTCGAATGATGATTTGCCGTTCCAGTTTTATCCGTCTTTTGGGGCCGGCGTGATGATGGACTTGTTCTTTACGGATAGAGGCCGTTTTCACAATGGACTTCGCTTTAGGACCGGATTTAGGAGTCTTTTTTCTGGAGATGTCTTGAAAAAATCTGGTATAAGGTTGTATGCCTCCATTGAATGGACTATGCATGAATATACGAAAAGACCTGTACAATTCGATTTCTAGTTCGAGGGGTGTCGATGATAATCCGGCGTGTATTCCTTTTGCTTTTGATGTTTGCGGCACTGTCTTTTGCTGGTCGATATATCTCATATCGGCAAGTCCCTTTTGATTCTGTTGCAGATAAATTCTCGCAAAAGCAAACTGTGGCTGAAAAATTGGAAACGGCTCCGGTCGCTTATTATGGTAGCCTTATTCAGCGAGAATATTTGCACAAAGAATTTGACGGAATGAACCATCTGGTGTTTGCAAAAAAATTTCCCGAGGTGTATAAGTCTTTTATTGGCTGGTCTGATTATAAGCAGACACGGCAGAATGAACTTTTATCGCAGGCTCCGGAAAAATACCGGCATATGTTTGAGGAACGCTATTCGTCGATGGCCGTGAAGGGATTTTTCTTGATTCATGACGAAATTCGAGTGGACAAGGTCTATGATAAAGCGACTAAGACATGGGTGACTCCTAAACCAGAAGATGCTAAAAAGGAACTTTTTTCATTTGCGTATGTCGGCCCCGATATTGCCCAAGATTCTTCATGGATGATTTCGCAGAGAATGATGAGCCATTTGAACGAACCTGATGACAAGTCTAAACTGGTAAAGAGAATCTTTTTCATGGATGGATATTCGCAAGAGTGCTATACCTTGATGGATACTTCGGTTCTTGAAAGACTGACTTATTATCCGCACCGCTTGAAATATGATGTCAAGCCCACTGCGGCTATGACCGTTCGCGAGAAAATGCAGGTTTTAATAAAAAACGGCGATTACAAGGCCGCAGGCTTGCTAGCGGATTCTGCAAATTTGTCGCCCCGTTCAAAGATTATTGCTAAAATTCTAAACCGGGATTATGCCTTTATGGTGAATGGAGATTCGACTGGGCGTTACCTGGATGGTTATAACGGATTCGTTTATGCCGATAGCCTAGATGAAGCTTTAGACGAGGCTATCATAAACGAATATAGCCAAGGCGAGTATTGCCGTTCTGTACGAAAAGAACCTGATGTTGATGGCACTGCGGTTTGTGGTGTGCTGAGAAAAGTGGCGCAAAGGGAATTTCCCGAGCCTGTCGTTGTGCGGGAAGGAGGCTTTAGATTTAATGCGTTCTTTGATTTCGGTCACCCATTCTTGATTGGAAAATTCCCTGATTTTGATCCGATGTTATATTTGGGCCTTGGTTTTAATATTTATGCGGGCGATTGGTTTGGTGGAATAGGCGTTAGCATTCGTACATTGGATGCCAAGTGCGATTCCTGTGGTACCGGCGATTTTGGAGTTCATTTTGAACTTGGCTATTTGTGGCTGAAAACGAAATACGTGGAAAGTGGCGTATGGGGAAATCTAGGGTTCTCGGCGGTGGAAGTTCCGCCTATAAAGGGAAAGCCCGATTCTGAATACCAGCATGAACGATATTTCCGCTATGGGTTTGGAATTTATTTTGATGCGCTTTTCCCGAGCCTTATCGGTAAACCCGTAAAAAGCTTTTGGGAAAAGGGCTTAGGAAACCGCTTTGGGGCGCGCCTAAAGCTTGGAATGCAAAACATGAATATTTCTGAAATTGGGCATGGCAAAGGTCTTTCACCATTTGTATCGCTTGGATTCACATGGCATCTTGTTAAGTTAGCCTATTAACGCAATTAGGGTTTCGCGATTTTTTTATCTTTCTTTGCATGAAAAACGAAAATGTTGAAGAAAAGATCAAGGGTAATCCCATTGCCCTTTTGCCTGTCGCCGTATTCTTGGTCCTTTATCTGGGACTTGGCATTACGTTTGAATACGTTCTCAAGATTCCGATGGGATTTTACAATATCCCTATCGTGGCTGCGTTCCTGGTGGCGATTTTTGTCGCATGCCTGCAGAACCGCAAGCTGAATTTTGACAAGAAGATGAACATTATGGCGGGGGCGCTTGGCGACCGCAATATCTTCTTGATGATTCTCATCTTTCTTTGTGCGGGCATTTTTGCAGGAATCCTCGGGCGTTCGAGCGCCTCTGCTGCAGCGTACTTGCTGCTGGATTTTATCCCCGCTCAGTTCGCTGTAGTGGTACTGTTCGTGGTTGCCGCGTTCGTTTCTACGGCGATGGGAACGTCTGTGGGGACAATCGCCGTGGTCTCGCCGATTGCGGTCGAGGTGGCTCAGATGGCTGGCTTTGGCGTTCCGTTCTGCGTGGCGACAGTTATTGGCGGTGCCATGTTTGGCGATAACTTGAGCTTCATTTCGGATACGACAATCGCGGCGACATCGACGCAAGGCTGCAAGATGAAGGATAAGTTCCATGTGAACTTTATTATTGCGCTCCCGGCGGCAATCCTTGCGGTCTTGATTATTACGGCTATTTCGTTTGCAACACATGCGAATACCGTTGCTGAAAATTCATATAACTTAATCCAGCTGATTCCTTATGTCCTTGTTTTGGCGCTTGCACTCACGGGCATTAACGTGTTCACGGTGTTGTTGGTGGGTATTGTCGCAGCCTCGGTTATCATGGTCGCTTTTGGTCCGCTTGACATGATTGGGTTGTTGCAGAATGTCGGGAACGGTATTTCTGGCATGTACGAAACGATTCTCGTTGCTGTGCTGGTGAGCGCCTTGTGCGGTTTGATTCGCATTCATGGCGGTTTTGCTGCGTTGCTCGATTTTATCCATAAGGTGTTCAAGGGGCACCGCAGCGGTCAGGTCGGAGTCGGCCTTTTGGTGAGTGCCTTGGACATTGCTACGGCGAACAATACAGTCGCTATCGTGATGGCAGGGCCGATTGCCAAGCAGATGGGGGATGAATACAGAATTTCTCCCAAGAAGACGGCGTCGCTTCTGGATATTTTCAGTTGCGTGGTGCAAGGTATTTTGCCTTATGGAGCACAGATGCTCGTGGCTCTTGCTGCGATTTCTGCGGCTTTGCCGGATGCCAATGTGAGTGCGTTCGATTTGATTCCTTATATGTTCTATCCGTTCCTTTTGCTGGTGAGCGTGCTTGTTTTCATTGCCGTTTCGCCCCGTAGAAACAAAGAATAGAATGCCACAATAGCTGGGCGAGGTAATTTTCTTTTTCTAAATTGTTTTTGCTGATCATGAAACGTCTTGTCGCCATTTTGTTGCTTGTTTCGTCGGCTGTTTTGGCCGAACCGTTTACGCATGACGGGTTGTTTGCAAGTGCTGCGATGGGCGTTGGCTATGCGTCGTTTGAAAATGCAGATAGCAAGGAATCCTTGACGGCAGACGGATTCGGAATGAATCTGCATGGAAAGCTTGGTTATTATGTTATTCGTGATTTAGCGTTGCATGCGAACATAGGCTATGTGATGTATTCCAACTTCCGCGAAGCGCGGTATGGCGTCCCGACGTACGTGGATCACGATTTTTACGTGGTGAGTTCTGTGTTTGTCGGTGCTGGGGCAACGTATTACGTGCCGACTTGGAACAACGTATTTTTAAGCGGTGCGCTAGGCGTGACTGGCTACAGGCTCAACTGCCACAAGTATTCTGGGAACACGGGGCTTAGAGCGTTTAGTTTTAATCTCGGGGTTGGTAAGGACTGGTGGGTGAGCGAGCGTCTTGCCTTAGGCGTCTCGGCATCGTTTGATTCCGGCGAGTACTGGTCCGAGGGCGATGGTGTATTCCGTTCATCGTCGATTATGCTGAATATGTCAATTTCTTTCCATTAAAAAAAGTGGCCTTGGAACCATGTCCAGGACCACAATGTTTGAGGTGTAATTTTTTTGCCTTAGAGCCGCAGGCGGTCTAGAGCCGAGCGGTCTATAGCCGCAGGCGGTCTTATACAGCTTCAGCAGCCTTCTTCAGTGCTTCAGCCTTGTCGGTCTTTTCCCACGTAAAGCGGGCGCCAGTACGGCCGAAGTGACCGAGGGCGGCGGTCTGCACGTAGCCGGGCTTGCGGAGGTCGAGCATCTTTTCGATGCCGGCCGGAGAGAGGTCGAAGTTCTTGGCGACGATATCTTCGATCTTGCGGTCGTCGATTTTGCCAGTGCCAAAAGTATTCACGAGCACGGAAACCGGCTTGGAGTAACCGATAGCGTAAGCGAGCTGCACTTCGCAACGGTAGGCGAGGCCTGCAGCAACGATGTTCTTGGCAACATAGCGTGCAGCGTATGCGGCACTGCGGTCCACCTTACTCGGGTCCTTACCGCTGAATGCGCCACCACCGTGACGGCCCATGCCGCCATAGGTATCGACGATAATCTTACGGCCAGTGAGGCCGCAGTCGCCGTGCGGGCCACCGACAACGAACTTGCCGGTCGGGTTCACGAGGTAACGGGTCTTCTTGTCGAGGAGCTTTGCCGGGATGACCTTCTTGATGAGCTTTTCGACGATTTCCTTCTCGATTTGGGAATGCTTGAGTTCCTTGCCGTTTACCTTTTCGTCGTGCTGGGTCGAGATGACGACGGTATCGACGCGCACGGGCTTGTCGTTTTCGTCATATTCGACAGTGACCTGGGACTTGGCGTCCGGGCGGAGCCACTTGATCTTGCCTTTCTCGCGGAGGTTCTGGATTTCTTCCATGAGCTTGTGGGCGAGGCTAATCGGGAGCGGCATGAGTTCCTTTGTTTCCTTGACGGCGTAACCGAACATCATGCCCTGGTCGCCAGCACCCTGCTTGTCGTCTTCCTTGCCTTCGGCAGCCTTGGCATCAACGCCCTGGGCGATATCCGGAGACTGCTTGTCCATGGCGACGAGAACGGCGCAGCCCTTGTAGTCGAACTGGAGGTCGGGGTTCACGTAGCCGATGTTCTTGATGGTATTGCGTGCAACTTCCTGGAAGTCAACAACCGCCTTGGTGGTGATTTCACCGGAAATGACGACGAGACCGGTATTCACGAGCGTTTCGCAAGCGACACGGCTCTTCGGGTCCTGGGCGAGGCAGGCGTCGAGGATGGAGTCGGAAATCTGGTCGGCGACCTTGTCCGGGTGGCCTTTAGATACAGATTCGGAGGTAAAAAGATAATGTGCCATTTGGGGCTCCTATAGTAATAAATCCTTTAAAATTCTTTCTATGCGTAAATTTAGTTAAATGCATAGATTGTGGCAACGAAAAAGCAATCCAATAATGCTTTTTTGCACTCCAAACGGTTGCGCAATAGCCTATGACTATTGTTGCCGATTAAATTATCATGAAAAATAATATTGCCAAATCTACTCTAGTAATTATAGAAACGTTCTTATAGCAATCTCTAGTATCTGTTAACTAGTAACTCAGAACTAGTAATTAAATTACTATAATTCCGTTGAAGACTGGTGAAAACAAGGAGCGATTATGGATTTGCCTTCTTTTTCTGCATGGCTAGATAACTTGCTTAATCCTAAATCTTTTAGTGATTTCTGCGTGGATGGTCTTTGTGTCGAAGCCAACGATAAAGTCTCCAGAATCGTGACGGGCGTGAGCTTGCGCGACCAGCTGATTGATGCTGCCGTTGCCGAAAAGGCTGATTGCATTATTGTCCATCATCCGAATGGCTTCTGGAAAGGCGAAAGCCAGCTCCCGGTCGGAAAGTTTGCAGAACGTCTCCGCAAGTTGATGAAAAACGGCATTTCCGTTTTCGGATTCCATTTGCCTCTGGACGGTCACCCCGAAGTAGGCAACAATGCCGTTATCGCCAAAAAACTGGGTCTCGATCCGGTTCAAGGTTTTCTTTACGAGGGCGAAGGCGCTGTGGGGGTTATTGCCGAGTGGAACGCTCCTGTAGCGCAGACCGAGTTTCTCGACCGCATGGGTGCGGCATTCCAGTATGGAGTGCAGAATCATTTTTTCCACGGGCCTGCACAAATTAAGCGCGTCGCCATCTGTAGCGGCAGTTGTGGAGTCTCGGGAATCCGCGAGGCGATGGATTTGAATTGCGATGCTTTTATCACCGGGAGCATCAAGGAAGAAGTTCCGATATTCTGCCAGGAGAACGGGGTGAACCTTGTTTCGTGCGGACACCACCGGACAGAGATTTTTGGCGTGAGTGCATTGGCTGAAAAAATCGAGTCGGAGCTGAATATTCCTGCGAAATTTATAGACCTGGATAATCCTATATAAAGTGTCGGTTATCACATGTTATCTGAAATTTATGGTCTAAAATTCTTATAAATTGGTCTAAAACACGCCTTTTGCGCGTTTATCCTGAAAAGTAATGAAAAAGAAGGATTAAAACCTTTGCATTTTAAAGGGTCTTTTTTTAAATTTCCCTTAAATGAATTTTGTAAAGACATCAATCCATTTTCAAAAGTCATCCCGGATGCTGACCGTCAAGGTTCCTGCATTCATTTTCCGTGGCGGACTTTTTGTGCGGATTGTGATGATTACCGGATTCATTCTTTTTTTAGTGCAAATCCTTTCGACTTCGGTTTATGACGGCGTTTTGAAGCATGCTTTTGCGAGCCGCCAGAAGTTGAACAAGGAACTGACGCAAATCCAGAGTACTGTCGATTACATTTCGAACACTTCCAAGGATTTTTTCAAAGCCGAAAAAATGCTGCATGCGAAACTTGGACTTCCGTTGCCGGACGAGGCATCCCGTGATTTGGCGACCGGTGGACATATCGAACCGGAAGTGCAGCTATTGCGCAATACATCTCCTGTTTTTGAACGTACCGCCAAAATGCACGAAGATGTTTGGCGCATTTATGGAAAAATCCAGAACAACGAAGAATCTTTTGACGCTCTGACCAAGTATATCGACCAGAGCCGTTCTGTTTGGCGCTATATTCCGTCGGTTTCTCCGACTGCCGGCCGTTATGCCTCCGCTTTTGGTCCGCGAATCCATCCGGTGACGGGTGAAATTGGCAAGATGCACCAGGGCATCGATATTGCCAACGACCGCTGGACTCCGGTTTATTCCCCGGCGGATGGCGTCGTAGAAATTTCCCAGCTGAGTTCCTCTTTTGGGAATTTTATCGTCCTGAATCATGGCAACGGACTCAAGACCCGTTACGGGCACTTGCAGATGTCCGCCGTGACTCCGGGCCAATTTGTACATCGTTATCAAATCCTTGGCTATATGGGCAATACTGGACGTTCCGTCGGTCCGCACCTCCATTACGAGGTCTGGCGTAACGGCGTCCCGGTGAACCCTCTTCCTTATATTCTCCCTAACGACTATGAAGTCGATTAATTCTCGCTAGCGTTTTTACGCTTGGAGGGGCGCGCCCGGGAGGGTGTCGTGAAAAATTATGGCTGTTTTGTGCCGGCCTTTGCGTGTATTGGCTTGGCGCTTTTTTCGGTCACGCATTCGTGTCCGATGTTTGTTGAATTCTATCCTGACCCGAAAGACGTTTCGGACAAGGAAGGGGAATACGTCGAAATCTTGATGGACGATTTTCGTGCGGAATCGCTTTTTGTGCGGTTTGAGTCCAAGGAGATTCTTGCGTTCCCGTGGCCCGATGCGGAGCGGCTGGTGCTTGTGCACGATTCGGCACAATGTGCTGCTCGAACTTCTGTGCAAGGCTCGTCGCAGGATTCGCTGCGGTATGAACCGCAGAGTCCGTCGCAAAGTGGATTGCAAAGTGGATTGCGCAATCAAGATGCGCCGCGGAGAGACGTTGTTTGCGGCTCTTTAGGGAATACGACGCTCCCGAACTCCAGGGAGTCCGGTTGGAAACTTTGGGCGGGTACGTGCGTGGATTCCGTGACGGTGCCACGTCCGAAATCAGGAAAAGTCATCCATCGCGTGGGAATGACGAACGAATGGACTTTTGCCGAGGCGTCCAGTGCCGTGTCGGAGAACGGCGAACGTGATTCGCTTATGGAAGCGAGAATGTTTGCTGGTGGAGCGTCGCTGTTGCGCGTGACCGAAGTGCACCATTGCCCCGAAGAACCGATGCCGGAGTGGGTTGAACTCCACAATGCGAGTGCGTACGCTTTTCCGCTGGATGCGTTCCGCTTTTGCGACCGTGGTGGCGCTTTGGGCCAGGCAGGGGATTCGATTTTGCCATACCAGACAGTGCTTGTAAGCAAGGATACATCTTCGCTGAGGGTAGCACTTGGGATTCCCGACATCAGGTTGATTCAAGTGTCGCTTGGTTTTTTGAATAACGTAGAAGGAATGCTGCGTCTCTGTTTCCGCAACGATGTCGTGGATAGCGTTGTTTGGAAGAAGGGGGAGGTTGCGTGTCCATCGGGCTTCAATCCGCTGACAGGGCGTCGGGAATTTACTCCGGGGTATCAATCGAAAAATGCGAAGGCGGGGCTGTCCTCTGCCACGAATGCAACTGGTTCGCAGGTCTTGCTGAACGCACCGTTTACGTATAAACTTTCATCGCGGGTAGTTTCGATGCGGGGCAATCCTCTTCGAGTCCGCGTGGAATCAGAAAACGAGGTGACTGTTGGCTTGCTGGATTCGGCAGGACGCTACGTGTGGAAAGCCGTGGTTCCAGCGATGTCGAATGTGTGGGTGAATGTGCCTGTGCAGGTTCATCTTGGAATTGGTGTTGGCTATGTCACTTTTTCTGCAGGGGAGTACGAGAATGTTGTCGGTATTCTTGTTCGCCCGTAAGTGGCTCGGCTGTTTTGGGGTTTTACCCGTTGTTCTGTTTCTCGGAGTGCCAGGGATGGCTTCGGAAGGTCGCGCTTCGTTCACATCGCTTCTTTCTGGCGGGACATCCCCGAAGGGGCTTGGAGGGTTCCATTCGTCTCCTGCGCGTTTTGCGGAAGGTGCTTATGGCATATCGTTTTGCTGGATGGACGATGTTGACGAAATTTCGTGGAACTTGTCGCTCGATTTTGGAAGTGACGCGTATCGCGTAGGGGCTTTTGTCAGTTACCAGTCCATGGATTCCCTGTATCGAAACCTGTATTCGGAGGCCTCTTTTGCGAAGACGTGGGCGAGGCTTGCTGTCGGCATGGGCTACGGAATCGACATGGAATGGGTTCCCGGCGATGTTTTTTGGACGAGACATCGGTTCAAATGGGGGGCGAATTATCTATGGCGGCAGGTTTCGGTATCGGGAATGTTGAGCGGGTTCTTGGATGAGGGCGTTTCTCCCGTTGTCGGTATTCATTGGATTTCTGACGAATCGATTTCTGCGTTTGTCGAAAGTGATTTTGACTACCTGCATGTGGGCGCCGTTTTCCGGTGGAAATACTTCGATATGACGACATGTTACCGTTTCCCGGATTTTGCCGTGGCTGTCCAACTGTCGGTTCGGTGGGGACGATTTGGTGCCTCGTATGAGCGCGGATTCCACCACAATACTTTAGGATGGAATGGCGTTCATGTATCGCGATGGATTAGATGAAGGAGAAAAAATAAACTAAATTTGCATGTATGAAAAGAGTCGTCCTTCTACTGCTTGTTCTGTCTATTTTTTCTGTCGCCAAACCGGTGAAACATACATCGCAGAAAAAGCAAACGAAGGTCGAGACCGTAGAGTCTGTTTCATCAGAAGATGCGGCGGAATCGGCGAGTGCGGCCGAATCGTCCGTGAATACCGGGGCCTCGGAAACGGGTAGTTCCGCAGGGGAAGAATCCCTTGTCGATTCGACTTTTACGTTGTACATGCACCCGATGAATTTTATCGCCCCTTACTCGCACTTTTGGGGCGGTTTCTATGTTCCGAACGGGCTTACCGACTATCCGTCGTTGAACTTGACGCTCGAATGGAAGCTTTTTGAAAAATCGTCCTTGGTCACGATGCCGCATTATGTGCGGGTCGATCGCTCTAGTGACGGTTACAAGATTTACGATATTGGTTTGCAGGAAAGCTATCGCTGGTATGGCGTTGGCGGCAGGTGGCGGTATCTTGAGGCTGGGCTGCTCTTAAGTCATTTGCACGTCAAGTCGGATAATGACGGACGATTTGACGGCTGGCTGTACGGCTTTATGCTCAATGGTGGCGTCAAGAAAATCTTGAATGGTGGCGAAGGTTTTTGGGGCCGTTTTGCCCTTTCGGTGGATGTCGGGATTGGTTATATGTGGACTAGCGACTTTGAAGCGGAACGCGACAGGGCTTATTTCAAGATGGACAAGGGCTTTGTCATTGACGTGAACGCCGCATTCGGATTCCAGATTTAATTAATTTATTTACAAAAAGTGACAAGCGATTAGGAATGTCACCCCGGCATTCAACACTGTCACCCCGTGCTCCGTCACGGGGCCTGTTTTTTTTACGGAACAACCGATGCCGGCACTTAGGGCGGCATGACAGCAATAAAAAAACGAAAAGACCTCTCTTTCGAGAGGTCTTTGTCGCGGGATAGACGAGGCTTGAACTCGCAACCTCCGGCGTGACAGGCCGGTGCTCTAACCAAAATTG
>JAFWRL010000229.1 GCA_017520105.1 Fibrobacter sp. | reverse complement strand
TTCCAGTACGTCGTAGTCGATGAGTATCAGGATACGAATGACGTTCAGTACGAACTTTTGAAATTGCTCATCAATCCAGAAACGAAAAATGTGACGGTAGTGGGCGATGACGACCAAAGTATTTACGGTTGGCGTGGCGCAAACATCAAGATTATCCGCAACTTCCACCGCGATTTTGCCCCGGTGACGATTGTAAAGCTCGAACGCAATTATCGCTCGACGGCAAACATCGTGAAGGGCGCTGGTTCCGTGATTGCGCATAACGTCCGTCCTGCTGAAATGCAGAAGGTCGTCTATTCCAAGGAAGAAGCGGGCGAACTCATTCATGTGCGCTATTTTGAAGATGACCGTTCCGAGGCTTCGAATATTGCAAAGACGATTGCACAGGCTGGCCCTGATTTTTATGCTAAGACGGCTATTTTCTACCGCACGAACGCCCAGTCCCGTGTGCTCGAAAAAGCGCTCAATGATATGCGTATCCCGTCGGTAATTTTTGGCGGAACGAGGTTCTGGGACCGCAAGGAAATCAAGGATATTCTTGCGTACTTACGTGTGTTGGCGAACGAAAAAGACGATGCAGCGTATTTGCGCGTTATCAATACGCCGCCGCGTGCCATCGGCAAGACAACTGTCGAAGGCGTGCTCGCCAAGGTGAAGGCGGGCGAGGGTTCGCTGTGGGACAATTTACTCCTCGAAGCGAACGGCACGGGGCGCAGCGCTCCGAAGCTCAAAGGCTTTACCGACCTTGTGGAACGCTGGCGTGCGATGATGAATTCTGGTGAAACTCCGCTTCCGATTTTAGCTGAGACAATTATCAATGAAACGGGCTACAAGGAATTTTTGCGCAAGGAAGACGAAATTACGGCGGACGAACGTATTGCGAACTTGGACGAAATGATTAACGCTATCCGCGAATTTGACGAAGACCATCCGGGGGCAACGCTCGATGCGTTCTTGCAGGATATTTCGCTTTTGACGGATGGCGACAAAAAAGTCGATACGTCGAAGGGCCTTGTGACGCTCATGACAATCCACATGGCGAAGGGGCTTGAATTCAACACGGTTCACCTTGCCGGTTGCGATGACGAAATCTTCCCGCTGGTGCGCGGAACGTCGATGCTCTCGATGGCCGAAATCAACGAGCAGATGGAAGAAGAACGCCGCCTGTTCTATGTGGGTTGCACCCGTGCCGAAAAGAAACTTTATCTGTACCATGCCGAACGCAGGTTCTTCCAAGGTAATATTCGACCGTTCGCTCCGTCGCGTTTCCTCAAGGAATTGGATCCGTCCGTCGTTGACTTTACGCCTTGTCTGAACACGCGTCCGGGTGTGCCTGATTTTGTCGGGAATACACGCTCCAAGCCGTCTTACGGTTCGTATGGTTCATTCGGATCTTCGAATTATGGTTCCCGTCCGTCTTACGGAAATTCGGGATCTTTCGGTGGTTCGCGCTCATCCGGTGGTTCTTACGGCTCGTTTGGTTCGCGCCCAGCGGCGGTTCCGGCCTCCATCAAGAAGAACGACAAGCATATCGTCTATCGAAATCCGATTAAGGTGGCGTCGCCGAAACCTGCGGTTCCAAGTGGTCCGCGTGTCGTTTATGACGAATACAGTCAAGATGTGAATCAGAATCCGTATCACGTCGGTGCCCGCGTTCGCCATTCTAAGTACGGCAATGGAGTCATCGTCAAGGCTTACGGCAACGGCGAAAATGCCCGCGTCGATGTGCGCTTCGACCGCGACAACATGAACCGCACCATCATCCTCAAGTACGCAGCGCTGGAAGTGATTGGGTAGTAATTAGGAATTCGAAAAGCGGAGTTAGGAATTGAAATAATCGCGACAAAGTCGCTTTGTGCAGTCTAACCTTGCATGTCATGCCCCGCTCCGACGGGGCATCTCCTTTTATTTTGCTAACTGTTGTTGACAAAATAAACAAAAAACGAAACAACCTCTTGCTTTTCTTGAACGACTTTGTTAGATTATAACCAATCAGTTCTGATGGGCTGAATTTATTATATCGTTTTCTATATCCTTTCCTTATATCGTTCTTTATATGAGTTTGTCTCTAAGTAAGAGAAAGGATAATTCATGGACAAAGAAAAGAAGCCTCAAGAAAAAGAGGCGAGAAAGCCGCACGATCCGTTTTTTCGCTGGCTTTTTTCTGATGTAAATCATCTTAGGTTGTTGCTTGAACTTGCGGGAAAAGTAAATGTTGACGTGGCGGAATTTCTCGCTGCGGTGAATTTGGATACGCTTGTCCGCATTCCGGATTCGTATTCCGAGGTGTACGAGACGGGTGACGCGGATTTGGCTTTCCGCGTGAACGTCGCTACGGGAGCGCCCGTATTTGTGGGAATCCTCGTAGAACACAAGTCCGGCCGTGACGCTGACTCGTTCAATCAGCTTGCGCGTTATGTACGCTCCGTAATGAAACGCTTCGACGAAGGCCGCCTTTTTGATGGACTCCCGACGATGGCAATCATATTCTATAACGGGCGCGAAAACTGGAACCCGTTGGAACTGCTCGAAAAGGACTATCCCAAGTATTTTCATGGTATGGTGTTGCCATTTCGCTGTGCGTTTGTGAACATGTCCGACATTCCAGACAGCGATTGTCTTGCTTGTGAAGATGCGGTGACTGGCCTAGGAATAGCGGCAATGGTACATGCCTACGACAAGGACGCTTTTCTTGATGTGTTCCGCCAGTTCGTGCCCAAATTGCAGAAATTGCCGCGCAACGAGCTCTCTTGTTTGCTGAACAAGATTAGTCTATATTTGAATGAGTACCTTGGTAATGATGTTCTGAAGGAGTTGAACATGGCATTCAAAAGCATTGGACAGAAATACGGATTCGTCAGCGCTGGCGATGTTTTTCGCCAACAGATAGCTGAAGCCGATCAAAGAGCCGAAGCGGAACGCCAGAAAGCTGAAAATGCTGAAGTCGAAATTGTTCAGAATCGTACCGACACTCAAAAAGTCCTACGAGAAATGGGCATGTCCGAAGAGCAAATTGCAGAAATGGAGGCTAGGCTTGACGCTCTTCGGCAAAGCAGGCTCTCCAAGGAGCAAGTCTTGACGAAGTAAATCAGCGTAACTTCCTACTTCCTACATCCTACTTTCTACTTAATTTTTCTATCTTGCATCCTGTAAAAAAGAGGTTTTTATGCTTGAACGTGAAGAAGTTTTGAAGCTCGCGAAGTTGTCTCGCTTGAGCATTGCAGAAGAAGATATACCGTCTATCAAGGGTCACTTGGACAAGATGCTCGACCATCTCGAAGCATTGAAGGCTTTGGACCTTTCGAACGTGGAACCGATGACCGCTGTCGAAAACGGCGCGACCATCCTCCGCGAAGACGTGCCGGTGCAGGGCTTTACGCTCGAACAGGCTTTTGCGAACGCTCCGGCTGTCGAAAACGACCACTTCGCCATCCCGAAGGTGATGTAGTCGGCGCGCTTTTCGCGTGCTTTTACAGCCTCCCTGCGCTTTGGGCGTTTTAGCGTACTTTCGCGAAACCCAGTTGCGCCATTTCGCAAATTTCTAATATGGTCAGCTGTATTGTTCCGGCCCGCATGGGGTCGTCCAGATTCCCTGGAAAGCCTCTCCTGAAGCTCAACGGCAAGGAAATGATTGTGCGTACGATGGAACGGGCGCTGCTTGCCGGTTGCTTCGAACGTATCGTGTGTGCCACGGATTCTCCGGCAATCGAGGCGGTTGTCACGGCGGCAGGCTTTGACTGCGTGATGACGGGCGAGTGCGCTACAGGTTCCGACCGCGTGGCGGAGGCCGCCCAAAAGCTCGGTCTCGACCTGGTCGTGAATCTCCAGGGTGACGAACCGCTTGTAGAACCTTCGGTGCTCCGCGATGTCGCTAAAGACCTTTCGGAACACCCCGACTGCTGGGTGACAGTGGCGTGCCCGTTGAACCCTGCAGAAGCAGAACTCAAGACCGTCGTGAAAGTGCTCGTTCGCGACGGCGAGGCTATCGACTTTACAAGGTCGGTACCGCCTGCAGAAGCGAACCGCTGGTTCCAGCACCAGGGCATCTACGCCTACTCCCGCGAAGCCCGCGACGAGTTTGCCTCGCTTCCGCAGAATAAAATAGAGCTGGAGCGTTCGCTGGAACAGATGCGAATCCTTGGGCGCCGCCCCATCCGCATTGTCCAGAGCGCTTACCCGAGCATCTCGGTGGATGTCCCCTCGGACGCAATCCACGTCGAGAAAATTTTATTAGATCGTTTGCTAAATCCTTTATCTAGATGTTCCCTTTAGAAAAGGCAATGAACGCATCTGAAAAAAGAATACTCAAACTCGCAATAATCCTCTTTACAATTGGTCTTGTTATCCGCTATCTCCCATGGGGACTTCCGTCTATCGAATCGTTCGAGGTCGGTGATGCTATCGTGGTCGCGAATGCGTCTCCACCTGCATCTGAAATCGCGTCGTTACCTGCGGTTGCGGGGGCGGATTCTGGAACGGGTCTTGTCATGAGTCTAGACAAAGTAAGTGACTCTGCGGGCCTTGCCCCGACGGAAAAATTCCCCCGAAAACCGAAAAAAGTGGTCTCGCTCCCGCTCCACATCAATACGGCGAGTGCCGAAGACTTGTGTGCCCTGAAAGGGGTCGGACCCAAGCTTGCGGAGAAAATTATTGTGCACAGGAACACATTTGGACCGTTTAAGGGGGCTTCTGACCTCAAAAAAGTGCATGGAATTGGAAAGAAAAAACTTGAAAACATGTTACAATCGATAATTTTTGATTAGTTTTAGGGTATAAAACTTTACATAAGTGTTTTTTATGAGTGGTACGAAGTTATATCTAGGCATTGAAGTGAGCGACACCTCCATGAAGGTGGCCCTCGTGGATCCATCCGAGAAAATGGTTCTTAAGACCGCCGTCCTTCCGACGGAGTGCAACCCCATTTACGATATATTCCTTTTCGAAAACACGCTCCAGCAGTGGATCGATGAAAACCATATTGAAAATATCGAGGCGACATCGGTGACGATGCCTGCGACGATGTCGATTATCCGCAAGGTCTATGTTCCGCCAGAGGCCGCTACGAGCAAGGAACAGTATTTGACTTGGTATCTCGAACTGGTTACCAATGCGGAAGTCGGGGCCTATATTGTCGATTCCAAGACGTTGAGCGGTGATGACACCCTGGGCTATAACGAACTTGTGATGGCGGTTCGCAAGGAGTGGGTCGATGCCTTGCGCAAAGGTTTCCGTTCTCGTGTGCTCTCTCCGAAGTCCATGGAAGTCGATGTGCTGTCGCTTTTGAACGTCATGGACGTAGGCGAAAAAATCAAGGATGCCGTATGCGTCGTGAAGGCGGACTTCTCCGGCGTCACGTTGATGTGGATGCGCCGCGACGAACTCTTGGCGCTGCGCTGTGTTTCTACGCTTTCGATGGTCGGGAAGACCGAGGATATGGCTTATCCGATCCTTGCTAATGAAATTGTCGAACAGATGAAGCTTGCCGAAACGGAGAATTCCGTTAGGAATGTAACGGATGTCCGTCTTTGTGGTGAAATGGCTTCGAACGAGCACTTCGTCAATCTCCTTACGGAAAAGTTGAGTGATTACAGCGTTTCGCTCATGACGTCCTTGTCGCAGCTTCCGTCTGACGAAAGCGTGAACCCTGGTGATATGATTTGCTGTGTCGGAGCTGTTGGTGCGGCTCTGAATTTGGTGGAGGGTGTATGATTCACATGAACCTTATTGCGGTAGCGGAAAAATCTACCGCCGGTAACGTTTCACAGCATTTGCACGTGACTAACGTGGCTGATGTGGAACGCCAGCACAAGAAAAAGTATTTGACTGCGGCTCTTGCGGCATTGGTTGCTTTTGTTGCCTTTAGTGGTTTCCTCAGCTTCAAGGGCGTTCCTGAGGTGTTGGATGGTGTCTTGCCGGATTCCTATCTCAACTTGATTGGGGCGAAAAAATCGGCTACGACGGCCCCTGCTGGTCCGACCGCCGCAGAAATCGCAGAACAACAAAATGCCATTGCGAAGGCTCGTGCGGCTATGCCGGTAAATGCGATTGTCGGCGAAATTAATCCGCAGGCTCTTTTTAACAACAAACGAACGGAATACAATAGCTACTTGCCGCTTGAGAAACTCTCGTTCCAGAAGACATCGCTGGCTCAGTTCCTGTCGTTCCTCAACACGGCTGTCCCGGATGATATCGGATTCACGCAGTGCGTTTATCAGGCACCGAACTACTACTATCTTCGCGGTGTCGCCATAAAGGCATCTTCGCAGCACACGCTTATGGACAGACTCAAGGCGGTGAGCAAGTCGTTCCAGTCTCCGATTGCATCTGAGGCCGCGACCGAAGTGGCTGCATTTGGCCAGTTCTCCGTTCCGCAACCTCGTTTGGATGCGGTTCAGAGCTTTGTTCCCGCTTCCGAAATCAATTCTGAAATCAAGGCGTTCAAGGCCTTGGCTTCTTCGAACAAGGTTGCTTTGAAGGGGCTTGAAAAGCCGATTGTCGAAGACTTTGGTGTCTATAAGCGCTATGCGTATAACGTGACATCGACGGCCGACTTTGCGGACTTGCTGAACTTCTTTAACGTGTTTGCCGAATCTCCGCTTCGCATAGGAGTTCCCAAGACCGATATCAAGTTCGCAAAGAAGAATCCGCAGACGGCGATGCGTATCGAAATGTTCGTCCTTCGCTAGTATGCCGATTCGTATTACTGGTGGCTTTTTACGGGGACGCAACATCGAGTCCCCGGATTCCATGAAAACGCGTCCGACAGCTTCCCGTACAAGGGAAGCTCTCTTTAACATTTTGCAGGGCGTCGATGGATTCCGCATGTTGGACCTTTTTGCCGGGAGCGGCATCATGGGGCTTGAAGCGGTGAGCCGTGGCGCCATAAGCGTTACGGCGGTGGAACTAGCACGTCCGCAGGCGAGGATGATCGAACGCTCGTACAAGGCGATGGGTGTTGCGGACAAACTTAAACTTCTTGAGACAAATGTACTGACGCTCAAGAAAGAAGTGCTTTGCGCAGACGGTGGTTTCGATTTGATTTATGCGGATCCGCCTTTCAAGGACATGGATTACCCGGATTTGCGTCCGTTTATCGAGTGGCTGAATCCTGGCGGTGTCGCCGTTTTCGAGGCTCCGAGCCGCAAATTGCCCGAATGGGCCAAGGACGACGATTTCCAAGGGCAAGTTCGCCGCTACGGCGAATCGTCGCTGATAATTTTCAAGAAATAATGGAATAACGCTAGTTTAGAGTTCTAAGTTACTAGTTACTAGTGATGTCTATATTGCAATCTCTAGTAACTAGTAACTACTTACTAGTAACTATTTTTGTAAATTGTACCACATGGTGTGGAAATCAAAAGCACAAAAACCGATGATGAATGACGTTTGCAAAGTGAAGAATGGCGAACGTCGTGTGGCGGTATTTGCTGGTTCCTTTGATCCGTTCACTGTCGGCCACCTTGATCTTGTGAAACGTGCCGCCGAGCTGTATGATTCTTTGATTGTCCTTGTGGCACAGAACGCAAGCAAGAAGAATTTGTTTAACGCCGAAACCCGCAAGGCGATGGTGGAGATGGCTGTCTCTGGAATTTCGAATGCGTCGGTCGCCCTCCATGAGGGGCTGACTGTCGATTTCATGAAATCTGTGGGGGCGCGTTACCTAGTGCGTGGAATCCGCAATGCTTCTGACTTGGATGCCGAACAGGCGGTCGCTTGGAACAACAAGGTCCTCTGCAATGATGTCGAAACCGTGTTGTTGTTCAGTGCCCAGGAACATCTTGCCGTGAGCAGCTCCGTTGTCCGCGAGCTCCTCAAGTGCGGTGCCGCCAAAAGCGATGCCGAGCAGAGGGCGATTCTTTCCAAGTATGTTCCGAGGAACATTGTTTCAATGATTTTAAAAGAGTTTAGGAAGGTTTATGAAACCGTTTAGATATTTGCCCAAGGTGCTGCAGGTGTTGCTGCTTGCGAATGCGGCAGTCTTTGTTATCGCGTTCTTTGGGCGTGGAGTTGAGGTTAACTTTGGTGCCGGTTACGGGAGCCTAACTGATTACATTAGCTATTTCGGTGCTTTTATGCCGAGGGTCCCGCTTGAGCTCTGGCGCTATGTGACCTACATGTTCATCCATGTTGACTTTATGCATTTCTTCTTCAACATGCTCATGCTCTGGATGTTCGGGTCCGAAGTCGCTGAGTGGATGGGCACGCGTCATTTTACTTCGATGTACTTTTTCTGTGGTATTTTTGCGGCGCTGTTCAGTTTTGGAATGTGCCTGCTCGGCCTGACCAATAACCCGATTATCGGTGCGTCGGGCGCCTTGATGGGTATCTTTGTCGCCTATTACAAGTTCTTCCCTGATCGCATGATTCTGATGTTCTTTATCATCCCGATGAGAATTAAACATGCGATGTGGGTGATGATTGCGCTCGATATTTTCTTTGCAAACTCGGGCGATATGATTGCGCATTTCGCCCATTTGGGTGGCGTGGTCGCCGGTTTCATTTACATGGCGCTTTACCAGAACAGTCCGAATAACTCGCTGCTTTCGGGCTTGTCCCGCTTGTTTTCTCGCAAAACAGAAAATTATAGCGGACGTTCTTCGAACAGGCGTTCCGGTGAAAACGATGCGTCTGAACCGGAAGTTCTCGAAGGCGAAGTGTTCTACGTCGATGAACAGAAACGCATGGACGATATCTTGAGGAAGGTGGAACGCGAAGGCATCCAGTCCTTGACGGAATCGGAACGTGAATTTTTATTAAGAGCGGGCGACAAGTTGCGTCGCCGTCGCGGAGGAATGTAATGAAAAAAGTTCTTGGTATGGGCGCAGCCCTTGTCGATATTTTGGCGAATGTGAGTGACGAATGGATTGCGGCCCAGGGTGTGCAGAAGGGCGGCATGAACATGGTCGATTGGCCGCAGATGGAAAAGTTCTTGAAAGCTCTAGACAATCCGATTCGCGTGCCGGGTGGCTCGACTTGCAATACGATGGTGGGCGTTGCTCGTCTCGGAGGCAAGGCTGCATTTATCAGCAAGGTGGGCGATGACGATCTCGGTAAGCTTTTCCAGGAACATTTGAAGAATAACGGTGTGGAGTCGAAGGTCGGACTTTCGAGTGCCGCGACGGGTTGCGTTTTCTCTGCAGTGACACCGGATGCCCAGCGCTCGATGTGGACGTACTTGGGGGCATCGGATTTCCTCGGTTCGGACGACTTTACGCAGGCCCTTTACGAAGATGTGGGGCTCCTTTACGCCGAAGGTTATCGCGCTTTTAACGGTGAATGCTTCAAGAAGGCGTTTACGCTTGCCCGCAGCCTCGGTGTCGAAACGGCTCTTGACTTTAGCTCGTTCGGCGTGGTCGATGCTTGCCGCAAGTTGTTCGACGAACTTTTTGAAAATAAGATGATTGATATTATCATCGCGAACGAAGACGAGGCGTTTGCTTACGCTGGCGTCAAGGAAGAGGCTGCTCTTGATGTTCTCGCAAAGAAAGCGAAGGTCGCGGTTGTGAAGATTGGCAAACGCGGTGCCTTGATTGCTAAGGACGGCGTGGTGACTCGTGTGTCGGCAGGGGCAGCAAAGGCTATCGATACGACGGGTGCAGGCGACCTCTGGGCATCGGGATTCCTGTACGGCTACATGAACGGCTGGGACATGGAACGCTCGGGCAACCTCGGTAGCGTCGTCTCGAACGAGGTGGTCCAGGTGATGGGCGCACAGATTCCTGAAGAGGGCTGGAAGCGCATTTACGCACAGATGTAGTTGAGGAAATATGGTTTCTGCTGTTCGTTCTTTTGTGAAGGCTTTGTTCGTTTCGGTGTTGCTTGCTTGCTCCCTTGCTGGAGTGAGCGTTGCCGCAGAACCGGCAGAAGCTGGACTCATCGCGGAGTTAGCCGCGCGTGATAGTGTGATGGCTCTTCGCGACAGCGCCTGCACTGTAGAAAAGCAGTCCTTGCGCTCCGATCTCGAAATTGAAAGGGCCAAGTGCGAAAACTGGGAACAGAGCTACAACACGCTCAAGAAGAACAACGAAACTTGCGCTAAGGCCTTGAGCGTTGCTATCGAAGCTAGCCAGGAACAGACCGAAAAGCAAAAGGCTAAAGAAGAAGCCGAAAAGGAAAAAGAAGGTTCTGACCGCATGATGACGGGGGCTTCCATGGCTGCGAGTTTTGGGCTTGGCATGCTTATCATGTGGCTTATTATCGATTAATTTAAGGGATGGGATTGATATGAAAAAAACTGCATTTGCTTTGAGCCTGCTTTTGGGAGCGGGAATCGCGTTTGCGAAAAAGTCGGATGTTCCGGCGGGGCCGTTCCAGATGGGACGTGTGTTGACACCGATTGCCTCGGTTCCGATGACGACGGCTGAAATTTCGGCATTCATGCCCGAAAAGAAGGTCCTGTTTGTCGTGGGTGGCGAAAACGTTCTTGAAGTGGTCGATATCGCAGACCCGTCGAATCCGAAGAAGGTAAGCGAGATGAAGTTGCCGGGGGGGGCCTCCAGCGTTACGGTTCACGGTGACCTTGTGGCGGTGAGCCTGCTCAACAATCCAGAATGGAAAATGGGCCATGTGCAGGTGATGCGCTATAACAAAAAGCTCGAGGTCCTTGGCTCGCACGAACTGTGCTATATGCCGGACATGATTACGTTTACTCCGGATGGATTGAATTTACTTGTAGCATGCGAAGGTTCTCCGGACGAGACTTTCTCTGAGGACCCGGAGGGCGGCATTGGCGTTTTGTCGGTGCCCAAGCCTGACGCAAAGTCTTGGATTAAACCTCAAAAAACGGTTGTGAATTTTAATGGACTTGATACGTTGAAACTTATGGCGGCGGGTGTCCGCAAAACGGGCGTAAAGAGTTTTGTGCAATCGCTCGAACCGGAATATATTACGGTGTCTGCTGATTCCAAGACGGCTTGGATTAGCCTGCAAGAAAATAACGCCCTTGTCAAGTTCGATATCGACGCGAAAAAGATTTTAGATGTGTTCCCGCTTGGTTACGTGGATCACTCTGTGCCCGGTTCCGGACTTGATATCAAGAAGAACAAGACAATTGAAATCAAGAATTACCCGTTGCGCGGCCTGCGCCAGCCTGATGGAATTTCTGCATTTTCTGTGAATGGAAAGACGTTTGTCTTGACAGCGAATGAAGGCGCTCCGGTCAACGATTACAAGGCTTGGACTGATGTGACGACTCCGATGATGCTTGTGCAGCAGGGTGTGCTTGATTCGGGCGTGTTTGTTGGGGGAGTACTCGAAGACGTGAAGAATCTTTCCGTGAGCAATCTGGAACGCTGCGACTCCGCACCGGACAAGACCGCGAACGGCAAATGCCCTTACATGTACACCTTTGGAACGCGCTCGATTAGCATCTTTGATGGCGAAACGGGACACCTCATGTGGGATTCCGGCGACATGTTTGAACAGACGATTTCTAAGGTTGCGCCTGACTATTTTAACTGGAACTCAAAAAAGGGCAAAGTCAAGATGGATGCTCGCAGTGAAGATAAGGGCTGCGAACCGGAAAATGTAACTACGGGTGTTGTCGGTGAAAAACGCTATGCATTTGCAGGGCTCGAACGCACGAGTGGTGTTGCCGTATTTGATATTACCGGCATCGAAAACGGAAGTGCTCCCAAGATTGTTGGCTTTTATATGGATCCGAAAGATAGGGGTCCGGAAGGCATTCTATTTATCCCTGCAGAAAAGAGCCCCAATGGGGAACCTCTCTTGGTTGTAGGCTATGAGTACAGCAAGACGCTTGCGGTGTATAGCGTGAAGTAGGTTGCGCCTATAGCGCAGTTACTAGATAATAGTTACTAGAATTTGTTATAAGAACATCTCTAGTAACTTGGAAATCATAACTGCGACGCAGTCGTCTAGTAACTCGGAACTCTTAACTACGACGCAGTCGTCCTTGTAACTCCAAACTTGAAACTTGCTGTTTATTATACATTAACAACTTCAGGCCAGGGGTGCTTGGGATAGCGCCCGCGGAGTTCCTTGCGGACTTCGGCGTACGTGTTCTGCCAGAAGCTTGTGAGGTCCCACGTCTTTTGAATTGTGCGGAAATTCGGCGCTAGAATGTCGTAGCGCACTTTGAGTTTGCCGTCTGCGATTTTATGCTCTCCGCGGAGTTGCATAAAGTCCTCGATGCGGGCGGAAATTTCGACAAGTACGCCGTCTGCGCTTTGTACAATCTTGCCACTACTTTGCTCGTCGGCGGTGGCTACGGCTTGGTAGCTGTAGCGGGCGCGTTTGCCGTTCGGCAAAACGTAATGGTCGGGAAAAGTCTTGTTGAGCCACGATAGCATCGACTTCCCGAAGTAATCTTCGACAATGTTCCTGTAACGGTCTTCGTTGATGTCGCGCAGTAAAAAGATGCCGTCTGTGAGTTCGTTGAAAATCAGCTCCATGTCTTCGCCGTTGAATTCCGGGAGCCCGAAGTCCGGGTATAGCTTTGATGCCAGACGCATTTTGATAAGGAGCGTTTGCATGTCCTCGGTCAGGTAGCGACCGGTCCAGTTTTCTTTTTCGAGCTTGTCGCGCCATGCTTCGGCGGTTAATTCTTTGAGCTTTTCAAGAACTTTTGGTGAAGCCTCTTGCGGAAGAACTTCTTTGCGGCTGATTTCGCGGACATCGCCAATGGGGGAGTTGTCTTCGTGAATTTCGATGCCTATAAAGCGTTCCTGGCCGCTTCGCCACAGGAGCTCGTAACGGACGATTTCGTTATCGCCGCCGAGCAGGTTTTGCGGGATGGGAACGTAGAGGCTTACGCGAAGTTCCGACTTGCTTCCGCCACCGGTACGTAACATTGTAAGGGCGAGCAATGCGTAAGGTGGATCTGCCACCTGCAAGCGAATCGTATTGCCGTTGCTTAGCTTGTACGTGCTTCCGCTTGGAGTCGCGAGCCTGTCCGGGAATGCGCTTAATAGGTTGCGAATGACAACTTCATGGATTGCTTCACCCCTATGGGGTTCGCAATGACGTCGATTGTCATGCCCGTCTTGAACGGGCATCTCCTTTAGGGTTCCGCGAAAATCCCGTAGCTGCTTTAGTGTGAACGATACTTCTCGCGGAACGTTGATGGTTTTTGTAAGCGTGTCGCTGGCGAGCGTGAGCAAGTCCAGCGAAACTTTGGACTTCTGAACGAATTCCGTTCCCGAATGAATCCATGCCATCGCGGCGAGCAAAAGGTCGGGGAGGTTTACGGCTCTTTCCGCTTTTGCCAAAATAAGCGCTAAAGGTATATTTGAAATCGGCGCTTGGATGGCGCGTTTGCCGAGTACCGTGATGCGACCGTCCTTGAGCATGCCGAAGTTTTCGAGAAGCTTGGTTGCGACTTTCTCTCGAGTCTCGGGAATCGCCGTAGGTAGAGTGATGGTAAAAGTACTGGGTTCTGGCGTTCTCGCTGTAAAAACATGCTTGTCATTCCCGGCTCCGACCGGGAATCTCCTCTCGTCTAAACTCTCTAGCATCGCTTTTTGCAACAGGAGTTCCGACGGCTCGATTTGCAAAACTTCTGGCACGATGCCTTGCGGCATGTGCTTTTCTGCGTCTTCGGTCCATAGGCGGATGGCACAGCCGTTTTGCGTTCGTCCACTACGGCCGCTACGCTGGATGGCGTTTTGCATAGAAATCGGCAGTGTGCGCAGCACGTTCACCTTTTCGCTGTCGTCGTATTCGCTTACGCGTTCGATTCCGCTATCGACAACTCACG
>JAFWRL010000228.1 GCA_017520105.1 Fibrobacter sp. | reverse complement strand
CTCGGCTTTTGCACAGAAGAACTTGGAGTCGTATTTTCAACGGCGGAACTCGCACGGGATTCCCCAGCCGCACTCGAAACAGGTTCTACATTAGTTCCTGAACTTGAATCTGGCGTAACTTGCGGAGCGGTCGGCGTGGTGCTATTGTCGCACGCGTTCCAAAAAAACGCCGTCATCGCTAGCAAAATTTTTTTCCAATGTTTATACATTAAACCACCTCCATATGAGAGATATTCTTCTCCATTAATATAAATAAGCAAGAGCGATTTTACAATCCAGAAAAAAAACGTAATTGCAAAAAAGAACCCATTTTAAGGGGAAAAAACGCAATTTTTTCGCTCAATTGTATAATATAGACACATCACCATTGAAGTTTTGTCACCCAGAGGAACTACATCAGCAGCGAAAATTTCAAATATTCCGGCATCATCAGGAACGGCACCGTAAAGCAAGTGCGGATTGCACGGTAACGCGCCTTATTCAACGAACATCCGCAATATGGGTTCCATCTTTTTTGTAGAGTCCAAATCCATCGAAAAAAAGCATGTCTCTATGACTCAACTCTTCGACAACAAAAGAGAAATCCTTTAGATTAAAACGATACAGCACAAACCAACTTTCCATCCGCTCATCATTTCGGCGAACAAGGGCAAACAATTCATCGCAATGTTTCCCATCGCTTGATTTACAACTATGCCGACCTGACATTCCACCTAAAGCAAAATCATCGACCATCCAGCTACGTTGATAAGTCATTGCAACCAAAGTATCGCCTTGTTTTTCTACAGCAAGCCTTACACGACGTTTGTCTTTCGAGGATAAATCACAAGGAATGGCAAAACCATTTTCATAGCACATTTCAAAAGGAATAACGGGAACTTGTTCAAGTTTCCGCATTTTTCTAAATTTATTTTCACGATCAAACAATGGGCTATAATCGTAAATTGCACTGAATAGGGAATCTAAATCAAAACGTTCCTTAAAATTTAATTTGTCAATATAAATTTTAAAGCGTTCCTTCGGCCAATAACTGAGCGCAGAAAAAACATCATCTGGGAAAAGTTTTTTTGATATACTTATTAAGGCAAATAAGCCATCGCATTTTATTCCATCCGCAGAAGTACAAAGCGATTGATAGGAACTATCATCATTCAGATAAATTTGCGAATAATCGGGAAATCCTTTAAAAATCAGAAGGGAATCCTTCTTTATTTCTATATCGGGATCGTAATCCTTTTGAACATAGAATACGTACTCCAGTTTTACATCAATTCCTTTAACACTATCCTTATAATTCAACTTCTTGGCAAGGCTTACAAGCAAGGCTGAATCCAGGGAACAAGGGTGTTTTAGCGCAAAACCATCAATGTCCGAAAAACAGACATCGTACAATAAATTTTTATTCAAACTGTCCAAACTAAAATCTGGTTTAAAAAAATCAAGGACACGTGAATATTTATCATTACTCGTGTCTCGAAGAACGAAATAATTATTGAATTGTGCAGAATCAAGCACCCTATAGGTTTTCAAGGAAACTGTCGATTCTGCAGGCATTTGCACAGGCTTCGTTTTCGTATCTGCCGTCTCGGTCTGTTGGCCGCAACCTGCCAAAATCACTAAAAACAAAAGAATCAGAACTCTATAAAGCATACAACACTCGCAAAAAAGCGCTCCTCACCCGTAATTTTACTAAATTTGTGCCGTTCAAATTATAAACCAAGGATTAACAATGAGCAAGAATTACAAGATTGCAGTGCTTCCGGGCGACGGTATCGGCCCCGAAGTCATGAAAGAAGCTGTCCGCGTGCTGGACGTGGTCGCGAAGAAGTTCGGTTTCGACGTGAACGCCGAATGGGCAAACGTCGGTGGTGCCGCCTATGACGAAAGCGGTTCTCCGCTTCCGGAAAGCACCCTCAAGCTGGGCGAAGCTTCTGACTGTATTCTTTTCGGTTCCGTGGGTGGCCCGAAGTGGGAACACCTCCCCCCGAACCTGCAGCCGGAACGCGGTGCACTCCTCCCGCTCCGCAAGCATTTCAAACTTTTCTGCAACCTCCGCCCGGCCCGCGTCTATAAGGAACTCGCAGGCGCATGCCCGCTCCGCGCTGACATCGTCGGTGACGGCTTCAACATCCTCACCGTCCGCGAACTGACGGGTGACGTTTACTTTGGCCAGCCGAAGGGCCGCGAAGGCGTTCCGGGCTCCAAGGAAGAAATCGGTTTCGACACCATGAAGTACAGCCGCTACGAAGTCGAACGCATTGCCCGCTTCGCTTTCGACGCTGCTATGCTCCGCAACAAGAAGGTTGCCTCCATCGACAAGGCCAACGTGCTCACCACGAGCGTGCTCTGGCGCGAAGTCGTGAACGAAGTCATCAAGGACTACCCGGAACTGACTCTCGAACACCTCTACGTCGATAACGCCGCCATGCAGCTCCTGAAGCGCCCGCGTGAATTCGACGTGCTCCTCTGTCCGAACCTCTTCGGCGACATCCTCACCGACGAATGCGCAATGCTCACCGGTTCCATGGGCCTCCTCCCGTCCGCTTCTATCGCCGAAGGTTCCTTCGGTCTGTATGAACCGGCCGGTGGTTCCGCTCCGGACATCGCAGGCAAGGGCATCGCTAACCCGCTCGCCCAGATCCTCTCCGTGGCCCTCATGCTCCGCTACACCTTCAAGGAAGAAGAAGCGGCCAAGGCTATCGAAGCTGCCTGCGAAAAGGTCATTGCCCAGGGCTTCCGCACTGGCGATATCTACAGGAAGGCTGCACCAAGGTCGGCACGACCGGCATGGGCGACGCTATTATAGCCGCACTTGCCTAATCAATTTGTCATTCCCCTACGGGGCTTGACTTGTTCGCCTCGGTAATGCGAAAGCAAGCTTTCGCGCTACTCTCGGCTCCTGCGTCATTCCCGGCGCCTGTCCTCGCTTGACGGGGATGACCGGGAATCTCCCTTCTTTAAAGGAAAAGCGACCAGATTTCTCCGGTCGCCTTTTTTATTCCCCCTTACTTTTACAAATTAATCACTTAAAGACATGCAATGAGCGAATAGTGAATCGGCAGGAATCATCCCCTCACTAAGCGATTCTATAACTTTACTAAATTCCTCTTGTTTTTCTGCAAATTCAATCGATTCACTTTCAGTTCCATCGGCGCATATAAGCCAATGAGGTTGAGGATTATCACAAGGACGGGACACATCGCCTTCTGCTGCCATTACAAATAATCGACGCAAGCTATCAAGGGTACTTTTTATACATTTTTTCGATGAATCAGAAAGTAGTACAGAATCGTTTTCCGTTTCGTATTTCTTATCCTCGAAATTCATATAGTTCCCATGCGAAATAAATAAATTAGCTTTTTCTTCCGAGAAATCACAATCACAGAAGGTTTCGAGCACCGCAATCGGTTCACACGTTTCATCGACGGGATGAAGATTCGTCGTTGGAATATCAGCCAAATGGTAACGGCCAATACTTATAATATTAAAGTCTGTATTTGACGCACTAAAGAGGAAGTTAAAGCGCACTCCTTTTAAATGGGCGACAACGTCATCAATCGAAACATGTACAAGTTTAGGCATTTCTTGATTACCGGCTATAGATGTGTACAATGCAAATTGATACCAAGGGAAACACACTTCTTTACTTTCAGGCAAAGAACCATCATGTTGATTCCAGAAATAAGGCACATTAACACTATAGCCAGAGAATTTATTCAAATTAGCAATCGAATCATTGGGTAAAAGTTCCAAGCTAGAAATATTCCCCGAATATTCAATACAAATTCCCTGCATGGAGCTGACATTCGCTTCTCCTATATTACCCAAAGAATCCTTTCCCGCAAAATAGAATTCGACATAAGCACTTCCACGAGGCTCAATATACGCAGCGGCAGAATCTATTTTATTTTCAATTGGTTCATACACAATCTTTCCACACAAGCTACCACCACACTTGTCTATAACATCGGCAAGTGCCATCGAATCATATTCTGCCGTAGCTATTCCAGGCCACTCAAATCGAACATTGTTATAATATCCTTGTTCTACATGCCAAGTCCAAATACCCGAAGTATTCGTCCCGTTATCGTAACCGGTGCGCACGCGGTATCCCGATGTACGGTTCCACATTTCAGGCGACCATATACACCCTTTTTCTACGGCTTCCAGGGAATCCGTTACACCAATCACACTGCACAATACAGGCGATTCAGGCGTTAAATTATTTCCCATATTCGGAACGCTCGTCGAGCCCGAAATTGGCGATGCATTTTCGGAGCATGCGGCAAACAAAAGTGTTCCGAGAGCAAACAAACTATAAAGTTTTTTCATACTAGACCTCCTCTTTATTTAATTTCCAAGTTAACGGGAACAGTTGCATATTCAAATGATAGATTTGATTGGCTTTTTCTGTTTCCGAGGCAATTGCCACAATTTTTTTCCTGAACGCATCAACTTCTTGAGCGATGCGTTCGTAGCATTCGCGGTTGACCGTAAAAGTCACACTCGACACACTGCGGTCTTGCGGATCAAAGCGTTCGATAGATTCATCGGCAAGTTGCAACATTTTATGCTGCATCGCGTGTACTGCATAAGCCAAGCCCTCCTTTGATGCGGTCACGTTCTTTTCAGTCTGGCGATACGCGCCGTCCGCGCCTTTTTTCAGGAATCCCGCTTTTGTCAAGAATTCAAGTGAAGCGCTGACATCGGCAGCGGAGATTTCGTTGCAACACGTTTTCGCCATCTGCCCTGGAGTGGCTCCACTCATCATCGGCGCCAGTTCGCGAACAACCTGATTTTTCCAGCCATCGAAATACTCGACAGCCTCCTTATCGACGACGCGTACTTTGTACTCAAGCGCAATCTGTCGCATTTCTTTCCAATACGGCATTTTGGCTTCGTCATCCTTGGCATTGCAAAAATTGACAAGCGCTCTAAAGTAGTTTGCCTCAAAGCCAGCAAGCCCCATTGCCGAAATCATACGGTTCATCGATACGCGGCTCAAGTTGCTTTGGCCTTCGCTCACAAGCCGCAAGTAAGTCGGTGAAGAAAACCCCGCAAGTTTCGCGAATTCCCTCCAGGAAAAGTACGAAGTCCGTTTTTGATCTTCGTAAAAATCCTTGATCAAGGGATGGTAATCTTTGTATTCTGTTATCGGTTTCATGTTATCAAATATACCCTATTTACAGGCTATCATGACACAAAATACTGATTTTTAATTAAAATTCATTATCAAAATTAAAGTTTTTTCGTATATGACACACTCTAGCATTTTCAAATACTAAAAATGGAGATGCCCGCTCGGTGGCGGGCATAACAGCGTGAGCAGACGCAGGCAAACGACACAAAAAAAACACCATCGACATTTCGCCGACGGTGTTCGTTTTGAAAAACTGCGGAATTGAATTACTTAGCGCAGCCTGTGCCGAGAGTTCCTTCAAGGTCAGATTCGCACATTGCAGCCAAACCAAGACCTTCTTCGCTACCAGCCGGGAATTCAAGGCATTCACCTACAACACCCGGGATATCGCACGAAACCATGTCACCCGTGGCTGCTGTTGCAGAGCTTGAGCTAGTTTCAGAACCCGTTACAGAGCTAGAACTGAATTCAGAATCAGCGACAGCGCTAGAACTGGATTCTGTATCCGCAGAACCTGCCGGAATCTTGTCCTTGCACATGCGGAGTTCGCTATTGTACATAGATTCCTTTTCAGACGTAATGCCCGAAGAAGAAACATCCATCAAGCCATCCGCAGAGCAGTAATTGTTTCCAGAAATATCCGTGAAGTTCTTGGCGATGCATTCCGCATGCTGCAACGGATGCTGTTCGGCCTTCACGCGCAATTTTTTATCAAAAAGGAACGACTGAATCACGACAACGCTGTCCTGACCGCGCCAGCCTTCGTCAAGATAAGAATAAGACCATACATTGTCTTCGGCCTTGAAATCGCAAGTCGTCTTTGTGGCAAGAGGAATCTTGTCATAAGTTCCGCCGTTTACAGCGACGCCACAAGCCTTTTGCACTGCAGCATGGACCGCTTCACGCGAGTTCGCAGCAAAGTAACCTTTTTGAGTAACCGTGCCGGCAATGATCACCGTGCTACCGTCGCAATACTGCACACCAACAAATTGACCATCACTGGAACTAAAATCAGAAGCGCCATCAGCGATTCTGCAAATCATGCTAGCCTGATTTCCCGTATAACGGATTGTATCGAGAATTACAAGATTTTCGCCATCAATTTTGTAGATAGTCTTGACGTTGGCATTGCCCTTGCTATTGCTTGCCTTGTATGACATTTCCCAAGCATTGTCTGTAGCTGCAAAAGTGCAAGGTTCCGTTTCTGCAACGGAAGAGCTTGAAACAGTTGCAGAAGAACCAGGAACGCTTACAGACGAACTAGAATTCACGTTTGAAACACTTGAAGAACTTGTTCCAGACGGGCTAGATTCCGGAGATGCCTCGCCAACACTGGAAGAAGACACCTGATTCACAGCATCCACGATCGGATTCGATGAAGAATCGTCTCCGCAAGCCATGAAGCACATAGCCGTCGAAAGAGTAAGGCCCAAACCACACTTTTTTAAGTTCATTTCAACTCCTTATTTATTAAATGTTGGGCGCAATATACAAAATAAGATAATTAAAAACAAGATATAAGATGCAAAAAAAAGCCCGACTCGAACGAGCCGGAACTTTATCTAAAGGTTTTCAACTTGACTGGATTCTTCACCTCTTCGAGGTTCAGAATGACGAATCAGCCGACATCAAGAACTTAAGCGTTCTTCGTGAAATCGACGTATGCCTTGAGCACGTCGAGGAAGACTTCGTCCGGAGTGTTGTCACCAACGATGTGGCTGATGATCTTCGGATCGTACTTTTCGAGCACCTTGGCGGTGGATTCCTTATAGACGTTCAAGCGGTTCTTGATGACGTTCACGTCAGCGTCGTCCTTACGGCCTTCAATCTTGGCGCGGTTGAGGAGACGAGCGACGATAGTTTCTTCGTCCTTGATGTCGAGAACGAAGATGTGCTTCACGTCAACGATCGGCTTGATGAGATCGACCTGTGCAACCGTGCGAGGAATACCGTCGAGGAGGAGGGTATCCTTTTCCGGGTTGAGCTTGTTCGTGTTCACGAGGCCTTCGACAAAGCGGCCGAAGATTTCAACGGTTGCTTCATCCGGGACGAGGAGGCCCTTGCTGGAGTAAGAAGCAAGGAGCTTGCCGGATTCGCTGGACGGAGCGATACCACGGAAGATGTCGCCCGTGGAGAGGTGCTTGAGAGCGGTCGTAGCGGCGAGCTTTGCGCCCACAGTGCCCTTGCCAGAACCCGGTGCACCGAAGATAAGAACTGCAGAAATCTGAGACATTTATAACCTCATAGGTTGATTGTTAAAATTCCGAGGCAAATATAGAAAAACTACGACTTAATCTTTTCGCATTTGAACGAGAGTTTCCCGTTTTCGACGCCGACATAAATCGTGGAGAAATCCGTCATCGTCCCAAGCAAAAGCCCTTCAGCGATTTCGTCCTCAACCAGATTCTGGATAGAACGGCGAATGGGGCGAGCCCCCAACGAGGCATCGTAATTGTTATTTACGATAAATTCCTTCGCTTCCTGGTTCATTTCCAGAAGAATTCCGCGATCGGAAAGGTTCTTCTGCAAGAATCCCATCTGGATATCCACAACAGACACGAGGTCGTGCTTGGAGAGTGCGCGGAACACAATCTGCTCGTCGATACGGTTCAAGAATTCCGGAGAGAACACGCGCTTGACTTCTTCGCGAATGGCGTTTTCCATGCGTTCGTAATCGTCGGTCTCGCCCATCTTGGTAAAGCCCATACCACTGCTGTGGCGGACTTCGCGGGCCCCCGCATTACTCGTCATGATGATAATCGTATTCTTGAAATTGATTTTGCGACCATAGCTATCCGTCAAAATTCCATCGTCCAGAATCTGCAAAAGCAAGTTGTAAATGTCCGGATGGGCCTTTTCGATTTCATCCAAAAGCACGACTGAATACGGATGCTTGCGTACCTTTTCGCTCAGCTGTCCACTACCGTCTTCAAACCCCACGTATCCCGGAGGAGCGCCTATCAAGCGGCTCACGCTGTGCTTTTCCATGTATTCGCTCATGTCGATACGAATAAGTGAATCTTCACTGCCAAAAAGTTCCTTGCTAAGGACTTTCGCAAGTTCCGTCTTGCCGACACCCGTCGGGCCAAGGAACAAGAAGCTTCCCATCGGGCGCCTGTTGTTGCGGATTCCCGCACGACTGCGACGGATGGACTTGACTATCGCATCGACAGCCTGATCCTGGCCAATCACGCGCTGCTTAATTTCGTCGCCCAAATGCAAAAGCTTTTGCGCTTCTTCACCACCGAGCCTGCTGACCGGGATTCCCGTCATCTTGCTGATAACGTCACGGATAACGTTTTCATCGACAATCGGCGTTTCCGATTCTTCATTCTGGAGTTGCTTTTTGCGTTCGGCAATGCTGTTCTGCAATTCCTCTTCGCGAGCACGGAAATTGGCTGCAGAACTATAATCCTGATTGGCAACAGCTTCTTCTTTTTTCTGGATGCAATCGCCGAGTTCATCTTCCATGTTCTGCAAGTCCTGCGGAATCTTGATGGAATTGAGACGCACACGGGCACCCGCTTCATCGAGAACGTCAATCGCCTTATCTGGCAAAAAGCGTTCGCTGATATAACGTTCACCCAATTCAACGGCTGCACGCACAGCATCCGGCGTGTAGCGCACGTTGTGATGTTGTTCATACTTCGGACGAAGCCCATCAAGAATTTGTATAGAATCTTCGACAGATGGAGGATTCACAATAATCGTCTGGAAGCGGCGTTCAAGAGCAGCATCCTTCTCGATATACTTACGGTATTCATCAAAAGTCGTGGCGCCAATGCACTGTAGTTCGCCGCGGGCAAGCGCCGGTTTGAAAATGTTCGATGCATCGAGGCTACCTTCGGAACCGCCTGCCCCCACAATCGTATGGAGTTCATCGATAAAGAGAATCACCGAATTGCCAACGCGCTGAAGTTCCGTAATGAGGCCCTTTACGCGCTCTTCGAATTGTCCACGATACTTCGTTCCAGCCACCATGGCCGCAACATCCAAAGTAACGACACGCTTGTTCGCCAGCAAATCCGGAATCTTGCGCTGTACAATCTTTTGCGCAAGACCTTCAATAATCGCGGTCTTACCCACGCCCGGTTCGCCAATGAGCGCCGGATTGTTCTTTTTGCGTCGGCAAAGAATTTGAATCAATCGTTCAATTTCAGCTTCGCGACCGATAATCGGGTCAAGCTTGCCTGCACGCGCCATCGCCGTCAAATCGCGGCCGAAATGTTCCAAAATCGGCGTCTTGGAACGCGACGGAGAAGCTTGACGAGTTTGCGTATAGCGTTCACGAGGATCTTCATCCGATTGAGCATCGTCCATCGGCTGACCATCAGCTTGACGCTTGATTTGCATCAACATGTCCTGGTAATTTTCGAACGTCACATTGTACGTCGAAAGCGTCGCTGCCGCCGGAGAATCCGTCTGCTGCAAAATGGCAAGCATCAAATGTTCCGGCCCAATGAACTGTACCCCCTCTTCCTTGGCAATCTTAGCGGCATTGTAAAGCACGGCCTTGCATTGCGCCGTAAACGTCAAAAGACCGCCACGGGCATCGCCACCGACCGTCATGAGGCCGCCGCTTGTACTGAGCGCGCGCTGGATGGTTTCACTGAGTTCCGTCAGGTTGACTTTCAGCGCCTTGAGCGTTTCCGAAGCCACACCTGAATCTTCGCGTACAAGACCAAATAGCAAATGTTCTACTGTAACGCAGTCGCTCCCTAAATTGCGGGCCGCGATACGAGCCGCCTGTAGTGCTGCTTTTGCCTTAGCTGAAAAAATACCGTTAATATCTGCCATAATTAGGTTATAGGTTATAGGTTATGATTAGACGAAAAACCGCTTCGCTGGTAGACGAGAGACGAAAGAGTAATAATCGTGGCATAACCACCTTATGTTGATAAATATAATGCATTCTCTCGTCTTTCGTCTGTAAGACCGTAGGTCCGTTCTTTCGTCTACTGTATCACTCCATTGTGCATGACGACTCTGCGTTTTGCAAAACTAGCCAATTTTTCGTCGTGCGTCACGATGAGGAACGCTTGGTGGAACTTTTCGTTCAGTTCTCCAAAAAGTTCGTTCAATTTCGCCGAATTCGCCTCGTCCAAGTTGCCGCTCGGTTCATCCGCAAACACGAGAGACGGATTATTCATGAGCGCACGGGCAATCGCAATTCGCTGGCGTTCACCGCCCGAAAGTTCTCGCGGTAAATGCTTTAGACGTTCCTTGAGGCCCACCGTTTCCAAAAGCATCTCGGCACGTTCACGGCATTCCTTTTCAGGAGTCCCGAGAATGCGGCCCGGTACGCAAACATTTTCAATCGCAGTAAACTCGCTAAGCAAATGATGGAACTGGAAAACGAACCCAACATGCTTCCGATGATACATATCGCGTTCTTCGCTACTGAACTTGCTGAGCGGCTTGCCATTGAACAAAATCTCGCCCGAAGTCGGCGTATCAAGCATGCCCACAAGGTTCAAAAACGTCGATTTGCCGGAGCCCGAAGAACCCGTGAGCGCCACGAGCTCCCCCGCGTCCATCGAAAAATTCACACCCTTCAAAATTTCAAGTTCTTCACCCGTCTCGGAAAAAACTCTGCGAAGGTCAATTGTCTGCAACAAACTACTCATGTCTAATCGCCCCCACAGGATCCAAGCGGCTTGCTTTCCATGCCGGCAAAAGCGTCGCGGACACGCACAAAACAATACCAATCACAAAAATCAAAATAACATCAACCGCGTGCACTGAAATCGGGAAATACGGAATCACATACACATCGCCCGGGAGCTTAATGAAGTGGTAGGCCTCTTGCAACTTGCAAAGCACAAGACCAATAGTCCCACCCACAACAGTTCCTCCCACGCCTATGAAACTACCCATCAGCATAAACACGCGCATAACGCCCGCCTTGCTAAAGCCCATGCTGCGCAAGATTCCGATTTCCTTCGTCTTGTCAATCACAACCATGATAAGCGAACTGATGATATTGAACGCTGCAACCAAAATAATCAGGCAAATTACCGCCGCGACAATGAACTTTTCGTAGTTCATCCACTTGAGGAGCGTGATGTTCTTGGACTTCCAATCCATCCCGTAGTACGGATAAGAGAGCCATGTCGCCATGCTATCAACCGCCTCGCCCGCTTTCCAGTGATCCTTGATACGGAACTGGATGCCAGTCACGGTATTGCCCATGCCAAGCAGTTTCTGCAAATCCGAAACGCCGACGTATGCAAGGTTGCCATCGTACTCGTAAGTGCCCGTCTCGAAGATGCCGCTCACCACGCACATCATCATCTTCGGGCCGCCCGCAGACATTGCCTCGTCCGGACTCTGGAACGTCTGCAACACGAGTTTGTCACCAACAACAACACGTAAACGCGCCGCAAGCCCAGTCCCAAGAATAATACCCGGACGGAGTTTTCCGCTCATGTCTTCAAGACTATCGACAGAATACTCGCCCCACTTGATGTACTTGTGTATGTCCGTCACGCCTTTCGCCGTCGCCGGGTCAATCCCGTAAATGACAATGCCATCGTTCACCTTCTTGGAGCTGATGCCCACCTTATAGACGATAAACGGAGAGGCCGCCACCACATCCGGCACGCGCTTTTGCACCTCCTGCGTGAGGCTATCGTACGGGCCAATCGGAGCGCCATTGTACGCCATCAGTTCAAAGTGAGCGTCCTTCCCTATCATCTGGGCAGTGACTTCTTCTTCGAAACCGTTGACCGCCGCAAGCGCCACCACCAGCGCAAACACGCCAATGGAAACACCGAGCATACTGAAAATACCAATAAGCGAAACAAAGAGACTCTTACGTTGAGCCCCCAAGTAACGCCAGGCGATGAGAAGTTCAAGTTTGTTCATAGGAAGTAGGAAGTAGGAAGTAGGAAGACCTACTCTACATTTTTCTGACTTCCGATTTTTCTCCTTAGAGCCGTTAGCATTTTACCAATATCATCAAGAGACTTTTTTATCTGTTCAGTATCTGTTGCTTTTAATAAATTGACTCGTTCACTTAATATAAGTTGCGTTTCCAATTCAGATTTTGAACCAAGAGCAATTCCAAGAAAATGAGAAAACTCATTTTTTGATTTACGACCTTCACCTTCCGCAATATTACTTGCAATAGAGACAGCTGCACGACGCATTTGAGACGTCAAGCCAAACATTTCTTCTTTTGGAAAAGAACTTGTTAGACGATAGGTTTCAACAGCAACATCCATTGCTTGTTGCCAAACAACGAGATCTCGATATCCCTGAGTCATAATCTTGCTCCTGCAATTTACTGTCTACTTCCTACCGTCTACTGTCTACTGCGAGCCGTAAGGCTCCGCCTTACACTTCCGGCTTCATGAGCGGGAAGAGTTGCACATCACGGATGGTCTGCTGGTTCGTGAGGAGCATGACCATGCGGTCGATGCCGAAGCCCACGCCACCTGTAGGCGGCAAGCCAGATTCAATGGCGTGCATGAAGTTTTCGTCCATCGGGTGCGTTTCGCCTTCGCCACCGCGGCCACGGCGAACCTGGTCTTCCAAAAGTTCGCGCTGACGGATTGGGTCGTTAAGTTCGGTGTAAGCGTTACCGAGTTCCCAGCCGTTGGCGTACGGTTCGAACTGTTCGATAAGACCTTCGATGGTGCGGTGCTTCTTGCAAAGCGGAGTGCTTTCCGTCGGCATATCCTTGATGAACGTCGGCTGGATGAGCTTGTCTTCAACAGTGAGTTCGAAGAGTTCGAGGATGCCACGGCCGCGAGAGAATTCGCCGTCGAGGTGGCCACCGAGTTCTTCCATCTTGGCCTTGATTTCGTCGTCGCTCATTTCATTGACCTTGAGGCCACCGAACTTTTCGATGGCTTCGATCATGCTGTAGCGCGGCCACGGGGCCTTGAAGTCGATTTCCTTGCCCTGATACTGAATCTTGGTGGTGCCGTTTGCTGCAATGCAAGCGCGTTCGTAGATGTTTTCGAAGTGGACCATCATGTCGTTGTAGTCGGCATAAGCTTCGTAGAATTCGAGACCAGTGAATTCCGGGCTATGCGTGCGGTCCATGCCTTCGTTGCGGAAGTTCTTCGAGAATTCAAAGACCTTTTCCATGCCACCCACGATGCAGCGCTTGAGGTAAAGTTCCGGAGCGACGCGCAAGTAGAGCGTCATGTCGCAAGCGTTGTGGTGCGTGGTGAACGGACGTGCGTTTGCACCGCCGTAAATCGGCTGGAGCGTCGGCGTTTCGACTTCGATGAATCCCTTTTCAATCAAGTATTCGCGGATAGCCTGCATAATCTTGAAACGCTTGATGAAGACTTCCTTCACATCATCGTTCAAAGCCATGTCGATATAACGCTGGCGGTAGCGGGTATCCACGTCGGCAAATTCGTTGAACACAACCTTGTTGCCGTTTTCGTCAATCTTTTCCTTAGCGACCGGAAGCGGGCGCACAGCCTTCGAAAGCATCGTCACCTTTTCGGCACGCACGGAGTATTCACCGCTCTGCGTTTCGAACATCGTACCGTTCACGCCGATGAAATCACCGAGGTCTGTCATCTTCACGACTTCGTAATTTGCCTCGCCCACTTCGTCACGGGCAACCACAACCTGCAAGCGACCATAGCGGTCCTTGAGGTGCATAAAGCACATCTTGCCCTTGCGATTGAAACGAACCACGCGGCCGGCAAATGCAACCGGTTCCTTGGTCACCATCAAGGCGTCCTTGTTTTCCTTCAAAACCTTGGAATCATGGGTCCTGTTAAACTTGTGAGGATAAGCCTCTACACCCATTTCCTTGAACTTGTCGAGCTTTGCCAGGCGAGCCTGCACCTGGTCATTCATATCTTGCATTGCCATATTGTTTTTACCTCGTGAATATATCACGTCTTAAATTTGAACGTGGTAAAATTTAGAAAAATAGAAGGAAGAACTAAGAACACAGAGCCTGTAATAAGGCTAGAGACGCGAGCAAAAAGCAATCTTACAAGCCATTTTTGCCTGTTTTATTCAACCAAAAATCTCTAAAAAATCCATTTTGACACTTTGTGACAAAACGGGAATGTATATTTTGCAGTGTAGTAATCTTGCGTTTTTTTTGCTTGTAACGCAAAGGAGTTGATGATGAAAGAAATGAAAAGCGTCCCATAAACTTGTTGATGGAACCTGGTTGCAAATTGTGACCGGTTCCTTTTTTAATACGGAGGTTGACAAGTAATAAAAAGTAATATATATTTATTATGTACAATATTTTCATGTCGAGAAGAGTTTCTCGGGCTGTTTCCGCAATGCCCCAAAAGCAGCAAGAAAAACTTGCATTGCTTGTTGACGACATACGGCTGAACGGCCCCGTCAGAACAAATTGGCCAAATTACGGAATATTGGCAGGAACATCCATTCATCATTGTCACCTATCCCACAAATGGGTGGCATGTTGGGTTGAAACGGAAAAAGGAATAACTGTGGAGGTTACTTATGCAGGCAGTCGTGGAAGCGCCCCCTATGCAGAACACTGATGAACCGGTGTCTTTCAAGGTTTCGGGCAAGAATATTCCGAAACCTGTCATTGCCTTTTTGGACGCGCTGTTCCCCGATTCCGTCCGTATCGAAGACGACGATGATGTTCTCGAGCCGGTGGAAGAAATGGACTGGTACAAGAAGGCGAAAAAAAATATTAATCCCGCCAGAACGTTGAAAATAATGCGAGTAAATGCAGGACTCACGCAAGCGCAGTTGGCCCAAAAAGTTGGTCTCGCAAAACAGAATTACAATTCGCTTGAACGGGGTGCCAGACCCATTTCTATGCTCATGTCAAAGAAGTTAGCCGATGCGCTCGGGACATCTTATTTGATGTTTTTCCGTGAGAAACAAAGTCGGTCGCCTTAAATCTGCCACGTTTTTTTGAACATTCCAATATACAAAAAACGACAACTTCGTTAAAAGTTGCCGTTAAAAATGTCACTGGATCCTTCGACTCCGCTTACGCTTCGCTCAGGATGACACCACGTTGCGTCTCTCGTCTAAATTTACCCCTGCGAGGTTTCTGCGAAGCTCAGGCGTTCGTAGTTTTTGAGCGCGAGGTTCAGGCGGTATTCATTCGGGAAGAGGCACACGAGATTGCGTTCCTTGTCCATCATGCAGTCACCGGCGTATTCGTCGGCGAACTTGCCCACGTCTTCTTCAGGGCCGTTTACCCAGCGGATGCAATGGGCGGGCACGCGGTCGAGTTGCACGTCGGCGCCGTATTCGCTCTGCAAGCGGAACTTGAGCACGTCGAACTGGAGTTCACCCACGACGCCCACGACTGGCACAGCGGACTTGAGCGGTTCATAGAGCTGCGTTGCACCTTCTTCCGAAAGTTCGGCAAGGCCCTTCGCCATCTGCTTGGACTTGAGCGGATTCAAGAGCGTCACGCGGGCAAAGTGTTCCGGCGCAAAGTCCGGGATGCCCGTGAAGTTCATCTTTTCGCCGTCCGTGAGCGTATCGCCAATGCGGAAAAGTCCCGGGTCATTGATACCCACGATGTCGCCCGCCCAGGCGTGGTCAATCACTTCCTTGTCTTTTGCGAGGAAAGCGGTCGGAGCGGCCAAGCGGATGTCGCGGCAAAAAAAGCGGAAGCTGGTATGTCAAACAGGAAACAAAGTAAGGAAGAAAAGCTATGCAGAAGATTTTAAAAAGTCCAAGAAACGGATGTGCTTTTCAGGGCGCAT
>JAFWRL010000227.1 GCA_017520105.1 Fibrobacter sp. | reverse complement strand
CTCCTTTTTGTACAATATACAAAAGGTGCATGACGGACTTTTGGCGGTGAGCCCGGTTTTACTTGTGCAAGGGCTTCATATTTTTGTATATTCTTTGCCACAGAGGTTTTTATGTCCCGAATGAATATTTCTAAAGATCAAAATATTTGCTCAGTTTTGGTGGCGCTTGCTTTTTTGGCGGTTTCGGCCCATGCGTTTGATTTGTCGGTCAAGGCAAACGTGGATAACGCGCAAGTTTTTATCGGTGACAGGTTCAATTACGAAATCCAGGTGACGGCGCCTGAGAACGCCATCGTCGATTTGCCGAGTTTTGTCGGGAACCTTGGCAGTTTTGAAGTCAAGGAAATGAAGAACGAGAAGATTACCGAGGGCATGCCCAAGGGGACGGCGAAGTTCACCTGGCTTGCGACGCTCAACACGTTCGTGGGCGGCGATTTTTTGATTGCCCCGCAAGAGGTAAACGCCATCGTTGGCACAGATACCGTCAAGACGCACACGGATCCTGTGGCGGTCAAGGTTTCTAGTCGCACGACTGGCGAAGAGGCGGACATTATCGAAGTCGAAGACCCGATGAACGACCCGAGACTCCCGCAGTGGCTTTATGTCTTGTTTGCAATTCTAGGTGTGGCTTTGCTCGTGTTCCTCGGATGGTTCCTGCACAAGAAATTTGCAAAATGCGGCGAAGCTCCGCAGTTGCCGCCGTACGAAGAGGCCGTGCTTGCCCTCAAAAATTTGCGTGACAAGAATTACCTTGCCGAAGGCAACCAGGGCGATTACTTCATGTCGCTCGGGTTCATTACTCGCCGCTACATCGAAAGATGTTTCGAAGTCGATATTCTTGATGCGACTGTTGCCGAACTCAAGAAGCGCATGTCACATGTGGCAGGGCTTCCGCAGGCGTACAAGGAATCCGTCGTGACGCTTGCCGTTGAAACGGAACCGGTGAAGTTCGCTAAGATGAAACTCGAAGCGGAGCGCTGCACGTTTTGGATGGAATGGGCTGACCGCCTGCTCGAAGACACGAAGCCGCTGCCAGAAGAAGAACAGCAGAAGAAAGAGGCCGCGAAGGCTACTGCAAAAAAGTAGTGCAGGCTGTTTGCAACGTTTGTGCCCCTCTGAAAGTTCCAGTTTTTGGAACCTCAGATTTTTGTAAACTCGCTCAAAATTCCTTCGCAGTTCGACCCCTTGCACCACCGTTTGGATAGTGGTATATTATTCCCTGTAGATTGCGTTAATCCTGCCGACACCGATAGATTGACGCCGTTGGCGTCCGTATCATAGTCTCGGTCATAGTTTCAAGCAAGCTTGAAACTGCGACTCTCGACTCAGTACTATTCAGGGCAGGAAGTTCCACTATCTGCTTGAGGTCGTTTCCCTTTGCCATGCCGACAACACGGTGAATCGAGACAGTTGCCCTGTGGAGAACCGGCTCCGTGGCTATCAACGTAGAGCACCGTCTGCCTTAGAATTGACGGACGTTAAAACCGAGTCATTGAAAAATTCGCAAGCGATTGCCTGACGGCGACCGTGGTTTTGCATTATAACGTTTAAAAAATAACCGGAGATTCAAATGAATCGCACACAACATTATTCCTTGCTCAGGGCAATGGAAATGGACAAGAAGAACCTTCTCAAGTACCAGGAGATTTACAACTACGCCTACATTCTCAGCGACGGCATCTTCAAGATTGTCTTTGCTGAAGAAAAGGACCACACGCTCCTCATTTCACTCGTGAATGCGATGCTTGATTTACACGATGGCGATGCGATCAAGGATATCACGCTCGAAATGCAGGAATTTCCCGGCGTATTCTGCAAGAAAGACTGCATTGTCGATATTATCGGTACGACTAACGCTGGCGAGCGCGTGCTGGTCGAAGTACAGCAACAGGGCGACGACTTCTACCGCGACCGTGTGGAATACTATACGTCCCGAGTCATCGAGAACCAGGTGCATACGAGCGAAAAGTATGAACTGCCGCGCATTTATTTTCTCGGGCTCTTGGACTTTACGCTTTTCCCGGAAGAACCGCAGAAGTACATCCACCATGTCGATGAAATGTGCAACGGGAGAAAGTTCTTCCCGAAAATACAGAAAATTTTCGTGGAAATCGAGAAGTTTTTCAGGCTCGAAGCAAAGGAAATCACCAAAGACGACAATTCCGAAGCCGCCCAGTGGCTCCGCGCCATCAAGGTGACTATCAACGAGGAACCCGTTCCCGAAAAGATTATGCAGAACGAAACGTTCAAGAGGTTGCTTGATTCTGTGAAATTGATTAATTTTGCAGAGGAGTTATTCAACTGCGAGGTTAAAAACGTGACGGACTTGATGGCTGAACATGAAATCGGGTTTGCCGAGGGCAAGAAAGAAGGCCATGCGGAAGGTTTTGCTGAAGGCAAAACAGAAGGTCGCGAAGCGGGACTCGCCGAGGGCCGTGCAGAAGGATTCGCTCAGGGGAAAACTGAGGGCTTTGCAGAAGGCAAAACTGAAGGGTTGAATGAAGGCGAACTGAAGAAGGCTCGTGAAATGGCTGCCAAGATGCTTGCCAAGAACAAGCCTATCGAAGAAATTATGGAATTTACGGGGCTTCCTGAACCTGAAATTCTTGCCGTCAAGTCGAGGATTTTGCTTTAAAATAAAGCCCACAGTTAGTGGGCTTATTCTACTTCTCCCTTCACGCAGCGGACGGATAATCCGTCATTTTCGTCGTCTGCACAGACGCTTACCATTCCTTCGGAACCGTTGCCGAAATGAATCATTGTAGCGCAATTGTTGTTTCGCGTGTCTATCGTCGATGTCCAGAAAAATGCGAATCTACCCGGCTCCAAGAAATACTGTGAACTTGCCCTATAT
>JAFWRL010000226.1 GCA_017520105.1 Fibrobacter sp. | reverse complement strand
CGACTTTGGATTACAGTGTCAAGAAGGAATACGTCGTCTATGCGACGGTCAAGGATAACGCCGCTACAGAAACATCCGTAGTGAATGGCCCGCTTACTTCTGGACAGTTCAAGATTACGGTCAAGATTGCCAACGAAAACGATGATCCGGTCATTAACGACCAAACCTTTACGATTGCTGAAAAGCAAGCTGATGGTAGCGACTGGCCTAGTGGCAAGACCGTTGGCGATGTCAAGGCTTCTGACGCGGATGGCGATGCTTTGTCGTTTACTGTAGCTCCTTCGGAAGATGTTCCGTTTAAGTTCTCGAATGGAACGAAAACGCTTGTTGTCTCGGATGGAAGTCGTCTTGATTACGAAACAAAGACTAGCTGGAAATTCAAAGTCATCGTTTCTGATGGCCAAGGTGGTGATGCCTCGGCTACAATCACCGTGAACCTCACCGACGTAAATGAACCGCCTTCGCCGCCTGTTGTGAAGAGAGAATATTCTGTTAAAGAAAATTCTGCCAAGGGTACTGTTGTCGGTACGTTCGAAGTATTTGATAACGACAAGATTTCCGGCGTTTTCGAAACGTTGACGTACTCGTTGACCGGCGCATTGACGGGTGCTGCGAATACGACTGCTTCTTCGATGGCTGATATCTTTGAACTTGTGGAAACGAACAATAATGCCGGTACAAGAACAGTCTCAATTCGAGTCAAGAACCAGGCGTTGCTCGATTACGAAGCCCTCTATAATGGCAGCAATGCTACGTACCCTGTGACCATTACAGTGACGGATTCCAAGGGCCATTCTACTGATCCTGTATCGACAAGGATTGCTGTAATTGACGTCAATGAAACGCTTACGGCTACTGGCGGAACGTTCCACTTTGAGGAACATTTACCGATAGGAAGCCCTGTATGCCTAGAATACGATGATTTGGCTGATGGAGCTGTATTCCGCGATTGTAAAAAACAGGCTCAAGTGATGGCAACGGATATTGATATCTATACACCTGCATTTAGTGATTTGACATACACAATGTCCTCTAAGAATACAGGAACATACGCTGCAGATGCCAAGAGTTTTACTGTAGGCAAGAAAGACGGTAAATTATATTCCAATACCGAATTTGATTATGAAGTTGGCCAGCGCACTTTTGAGTTCTATGTTAATGTTTCTGATGGTGAATTCTCTGTGGATGCTCTTGTTACTGTAAAAATTGATGACATTAAAGAACCGACAATTACATCTCATACGGATGGTGCTGCCACAGTAAAGGAAAATACTGCAACAAATACTGTTGTTGATAACTTTAAGGAAAATGATGACGTTAAAAAGGAATTGGCGAAAAATGATGTCAATGACCCTATATTTACAATAGATAATGATGCAAGTAAAAATGCTATGGGGTTATTTAGTATTGGTGCTTCAAACGGCAAGATTGCTGTGAAGAAAAAAGAAGATCTTGACTTTGAAAAATTATATCCGAATAATGTATATACGGTTGTCGTAAAAGCCGAAGGAACGACTTCAAGTGGCAATCCAATTTCCATCGACATTACAAGAAATATTGAAGTAACGGATGTGAACGAAAAGCCTGAAATCAAAACCAGTTCGATTGAAGTGCCTGAGACTGCCACGAATGCCGATGGTCCTATCGGTAAAGTCGAAGCGACCGATCCGGATAATAGTTACGGCGTTGGCATACATCCGCTGGGATTCGACAAGCTGACTTATAAGATTGAAGAAGTGATCGCGGTAAACGGAAGCTCGGATTTCCCGTTCGAACTCAATCCTTATTCGGGCGCTTTTACGGTTGCTCTAGGCAAAACACTTAGTGCAACAAAGCAGGATCTCTATAGGGTCAAAGTGAAGGTCATGGATAATGCCGTTGGGCAACCGTCTCAGGCGGATGAAGCTGTTGTAGAAATTAAGGTTACGGATGTGAACCGTCCGTCCGAGTTCAGGGTTTTATCTGACCTTTATGAGATTGATGAAAATGTCGCTGTTCCGTCTCAATTTACAGACAAAATTGTCGTTTATGACGAAGATAAGGCCGATGTTGATGCGTTGAAGATTACCATAACAGATAATGATGCCTCTACAGCTCTTGATGCTGCAACGCTTTTTGAAGTAGTTCAGGTCGGTAGTACCGATGCCAATCTTTTAACGACGTTTGTTATTAAGACGAAAAAGGACCTGGATTACGAAGAACTCTACAAGGCTACAGAAAAGGATGCCATCTTCGATGTCACCCTGACCATTAATGATGGTAGCGGTACTCCGACGAGTAAAACAACCAAGATTCGTGTGAACGACGTGAACGAAACTCCTGCGTTCAAGAAGGATTCTTACGAATTTAATGTAGATGAAAATACAACTGTAGCTACGTCTCTTGGAAAGGCTGAGGCTTCGGACCCGGATAAGTATAATCCGAGTTTTGGAACGCTCTATTTCTCGCTTGAAGGTGCGGATGCAGCTCAGTTTGATATCAATACGAGCACAGGTGAAATTTCTACCATCAGTAACGCAAAACTTGATTACGAAACCAAGTCTGTTTATACGTTCAATGCTGTTGTAACAGACAAAAAGTTTACAGTGAAGGTCCCTGTAACAGTTAAAATTGTTGATGTGCCCGAAGTTCCGAAATTCCCGGACAATCCGCCTGCTCTCGCAGTCGATGAAAATACTTTGGAGGATACGAAGGTTGGTGTTGTTGTAGCTACGGATGACGATTGCAAGGACAATACTTGCAAGCAGCCGACTTATACGCTTACAGCTACGGATATTGATGCTGACGACTATAAGTCGTTTAAAATTGATAAAACTACTGGTACAATCAAGGTGGCAAAAGATAGCATCTTGAACTTCGAAGTCCAGAAGGAATATTCTCTTCGCGTTGTGGCTACGGACGGGGATGATCCGACGCTTTCCAGCTACATTGACGTGACTATCAAGATTAACGATGTGAACGATGCTCCGACTTACGAAAAGAAGGAATTCGTGTTCGAAATACATGAGAATGCTCCGAAGGGTGAATTTGTCGGTACGGTCAGCGCCGACGATGAAGATACATGGAGTAAGCTCACGTATGCACTTTCGGATTACGAATCCGGTTCTGGAGATACAGCTCCCTTTGAAATCGAAGACGATGGTAAAATTTTCTTGGCGACCAAGACTTTGAACTTCGAAAAGAAGAATCAATATCAGGTTTGGGCTAAGGCTACTGATAACGGTGAAGATAAGGGCTTTAAAAACTACACGGCGACAACGCTTGTTACTATCAAAATCATAGATGACCCGGATCCGCCTAAGATTAAGGATGATGGCAAGCCGGGATACGATGTTGCTGAAAATACGGTTGACAACAATACGCCGACTGGATTCGAAATCGCTTGCTATGAAGTCAGCGATGAAGACAGAGGGCAGCTTGCAACTCTCGTTGCTTACGTGACGGATATTGGCAATACGGATGCAGACCGCATATTTGATGCCAAAATGAAGAAGGATAGTCTCTGCCTTGTTGTGAAGGATGCTTCCAAGCTCAATTACGAAACAAATAAGCATGTTCACAAAATCACGGTCGAAGTGATGGATGCTGACAATCTTACCGCTAAGGTAGAAAAGACCATCAACATTGTTGACGTGAACGAAATGCCGATTATTTCGGGAAACAAGACGTTCTCGTTCTACGATAGGAACAAGGTCGGTGATGTTGTCGGTAAACTCTATCCGGATGATATCGACACTTCTAAGGCATTTATAGATAACGTGTTCAGCGTTGTGGGTGGAGATACGGATGCGTTTGATATTACCGAAGATGGTAAGATCAAGGCGAAGAAGGTCTTTGACTTTCAGAACGATACAAAGCTCACATACACGTTGGATATTGCTTTGTCTGATAGGGATAGCAAGACGTATCCGAAGCTTACGACTAAGACAACTATTACTATTACGATTAAGAACAGACCGAAGGCTCCGGAAATTACAAGTACGGAATTCAAGGTCAAGGAAAATTCTGACGGTGGAACGTCTATCGGTATTATCGAGGCTAAGGACCCGGATGGCGATGATGACAAACTCCTGTATGAACTGACCGAAGATAATCCGTACGTGACTGTAACTCAGAGCGGCGAAATCAAGGTCAAGGAAGGCGCTGAAATCGACTACGAAAAGATGCAGGAATTCACTATCTCGGTGACTGTCAAGGATATCGATGGCATGGAAACTGACGGCGATATCGTCATTAAGGTCGTTGACGAGAACGAGGCTCCGAAGATTACTCCGCAGGAATTCAAGTTCCCCGAAGATTCCAAGCCGGGAACCAAGAAAGGTCCTATCGAGGCTAAGGATCCGGATACGAAGAATCCTGACTTCAGAGACTTGAAGTTCTACCCGGTCGAAGAAAATGACAAGTTCGAAATCAAGACGAATGGTGACGTTGTCTTGAAGGGTGAACTTGACTACGAATCTGAAAAGTCCTATGTCATCAAGGTCTATGTGACGGATGGCGAGTTCAACGATACGACCGATATCACGGTCAATGTGGGCAATGTCATCGAAAGATCCGATGTCCAGATTACTCGTGTCGAAGCTGGCGATTCCGTGTATCTGAATCCGAGCAAGGATAAAACGATTTACACGAACAAGGAAGTTATCCTGGTGGAATGGAAGCAGGATGGCAAGACCAAGTCTAGCCTCGATACCCTGAAGGAAGGCTGCCAGGAAATCATCAAGACCTTCAAGGATCCGAGCAAGGATATTGCTGGTGCTGATACTATCGAAGTGTGCTTCAGCAAGGCTTCTCCGGTTGTCGATGTGTTTGCTCCGAAGACAAAGGTTACTGCTGATAACATCTTTACCGTTGTCGAAGAGGTTGATAAGAAGGACTCTTCTATCTACGTGAACGAGAAGGACAAGGATGTGAAGGTTACGGTGAAGGACACCGTCTCCGGATACACGGAAACGTTCAATGTCACGGTTGTTCTGGACACGGTTGCCGTTCCGGATAAGGCCGTCAAGACGCTCGTTGACGTGTCCAGATCTCAGCCGTCTCTGGATAAGAATCCGAAATCGGGTGTTTCCACGACTCCGGTCAACGACAACAAGACTGTGGTCTCTTACAAGGAAACTGTTGATGGTCATGACGTCGTCATCTCTTACAACGTCGATAGCGATGGTAACATCATCAAGGTTCCGGTTGTCGGCGAAGATGGCCAGAAGAAGATGACCGAGGTCATTGAAGTATCGACTACGGTCGAAGTGAGAGGCAAGAACGTGGTTGTCTCCTACAAGGCCGATGCCGAAACGGGCAAGATGCTGTACGGTGACTCCGAAGGTAACTTGATGATTGATGTCCCGAGCAGCAGCTCGAGCAAGCCGACTTCCAGTTCCAGCAAGAAGGGTGATTCTTCGAGTTCCAGCAAGAAGGGCGACTCTTCGAGTTCCAGCAAGAAGGATGACTCTAAGGATAGCGACGAAGTTGATTTGAAGACTGGCGTTGGCGCGTTCACGGTGACCTACGATGCCAAGGGTGTCGAAGGCAACAAGGCTACGGTCTCTTACGTCATCGACGAAAAGGGCAAGATTGTGGCTAATGACGAAGGCGACAGGGGCTATCTCGTGACTTACACTTACACGAACAAGTATGGCAACTCTGCTGACAAGTCCGTGTTCATGGTGCTCGACAAAATCAAACCGTTCGTCAAGATTATTTCGCCGTCCGAAAACGACGTTGTCTATGCAAACTATGTCGATGTCGATTGGTGCATTTCTATCGATGGCGATAAGGATAACTGCGTCAAGCAGGATACCTTGAACTTCGAAAGCCTCCACAAGGGCGTGAATACCATCAAGCGTATTTACCGCGACAAGGCTGGTAACGAAATGGTTGCCGAAGTCAGCATCATGATGAAGAAGGCCAAGGATGTCAATATCGACCTCGAAAAGCCGATGATTATTGTTGCTATAGACTCTGTCGATAAGTACTATTCTAGCAACCCGCCTGAAGAAGATCAGAGCTATGCCGTAAGCATCTTGAATCCGTCTTCTCAGAAGGAAAAGGAAGTTGTCAAGGGCTTTAGCAATGACGACACAAAGAAGGGCTCTGGCGATGAACCGTACCCGGGTTACGAAGGCCACCTCGGTCCGACAATCAAGATTGATACGAGATTGCCGATTGCAACGTCTGTTGGCGGTCTTGCAACCTTGGACGATATCGTGATTAACGGCGACATGGTGGTTCTCGATGAAGTCGATGCTGCTGATGCCAAGAAGATTACAGTCAAGGAATACGTGAAGGAATACTGCTCTGATGAGTTCCAGAAGGAATGGAGCAAGAGCAAGAACTTCAGCAAGATGACTCTGTATTCTTCTAACGCTCACGTGACCTTGTGGTTCTACACGACGGGTGGTCAGTTCATTGACAAGTTCAGCTTCGATTACGATGTTGACGATCCGGACTATGTCGATAAGGCTGGTCTCGTGAAGTTCTTCTTCGAAATGAAGCCGGATATGAACGGTGAATTGAGGGATACTCGTGGTCGTCTCTATGGTACCGGTCCGTTCATCGTGAAGACCAAGGTCGATATTCGTTCTAAGCTCCGCTGCATGGTGCCGCCGATCAACGAAAACTCTGCCAAGGTGGGCGATGTGCTGAAGTCCAGCGACGAACTCTTGACGCGCTTCGGTTATAGACGTCCGGTGTTGCATGGCAACGAAAGACCGTTGCAGAACACTTCTAAGAAGTCCTCGAAGAAGTCGTCTAAGAAGTAAAACTTGAATGCAAAGAAAGTCCCGGTCAACAACCGGGACTTTTTGTAAAACGTCATTCTGAATGGAACGAAGTGGAATGAAGAATCCATTATTGTACATCACTGGATCCTGCTCCTTCGAACCTAAACGACACTCGCCACTTCAGTGGCCTAGTGGAGTTATGTTCTTTGAGTATAATTCAACTAAGCGACTAAAGTCGCTAGTTTTATTTATCGCCTTCGGCTCTGGATGACGCTTCTCTCGTCTCTCCTCTAAATTCTATATTGATGCCCAAAGGAGTCTCCCATGGGAATCGAAGAACGTTCTACGCTAGTTTTTGCAAGTGGTATTGGTAGAATCAGGGAAGAAAAGCCCAAGGCTGTACGCCCACAGGGCGATGGCGTCGTGCGTATTATGCTCAAGCGCCTGGGTGGCGGGAAAACGGCAAGCGTCGTTACGGGTATTCCGCTTGAAGAAGACGAAATGAAGGATTTGGCACGCTCTTTAAAGCAAAAATGCGGTGTTGGCGGTTCTGTCAAGGATTTCTGCATCGAAATTCAGGGCGACAAGCGTAATATTCTAAAAACAGAGCTTGAAAAAAGGGGCTATTCGGTCAAGCTTGCGGGCGGGTGATGTGTTTTTTGTCAAGTCCGTCAATTTTTCGATTTTATTTCTTACAAAAAAGTTAAATTATTGTAAGTAAATTGGAGAGGTCTTATGTTTAAGCATCTGTCTTTATCTTGCATTCTGTTGGCCTTAGTTGTGCCTACCGCAATATTCGCGGCACCCAAGGGCGAAAAGGTCGGTTCTATCCGTGCTGTAACCAATCCTGCGTTCAGGAGCTCCGGCAGCTGTGCCGAAGACGCAAAATGGAACGAGGTTAAAATGGGAACTTTCCGTCAGCTGGACTGCTTTAAGACTGGTGATGGCGGTTCAGTGGGGTTGGAACTGAAGGAAAACAACAGCACGTTTTCTATCGGTGAAAATTCTCTTGTCAGTATCAACAACCTTGTTGAAAAAGACGAAACTGGTGCTTTTAGAATAAAGCTTGATATCCAGAAGGGATATATGGGCTTTAAAGTCCAGAAGAACAAGGGTCACGATGTGAACTTCAGTACGGGAACGGCTGCGGCTTCGATTCGTGGTACGGAGGGCGTCATTGGCGGTAACGACAAAGTTGTCTTTGCCGGGCTAAAAAACGGTGAACTTGCAGTTCGTTTGAACAATGGCGATTCGGTAACTGTCGTAGAAGGTCAGACGGCGGTTGGCAAAGGTCGGTTTGTCGTTTTGTCTTTGAAGTCTTCGGGGAATATGGACTTTGCCAAGGTCTTGAATGACCTTATTGCCGATACGACAAAGTCCTTGGAAGAACTGGTCGCTGCTGCAGAAGCGGCTGATAAATCGTTCCAGGAGCAAAGTGCCGCTGCGGTTTCGGGGGGTGCGGATTCTGGAGATGTTGTGCTGCCTCCGCAAATCACATATTCTTCTTACGATTCCCTGCGTTGCGTTGCAAATGTCAATGTGTCTGGAGTGATGAAGAATGTAGAAACGAGGTTGGTCACCTTGATGGACGGTACTTCGATTTCGGATGTCAATGTCAAGCGCGATATAGCAAAAAAAGTCAAATTGCGTAGCGGTATTCATGAGTATGAATTTGCTGTTGAAAATAAAGCTGGGCGCAACAGCGTCAAACAGACCTTGGGTTGCTTCCCGAAGAAGCCGTTCTCTGTCAAGGTTTTCGGCCCCCAAACTGTTCAAATGCCGATACCTCCTGCGCCTCCAGAAGCCGCAGACGTGATTACTCAGACATTGCAATTCCAGATTCGTTTGCCTGAGAACGATCCGATTGTATTGAACAAGGTTGTTGTAAAACAAAACGGCAAAATCATATTGCAGGAACGTCTATCGCAGATTCAGAATCTCGATTATCAAATCCCGGTTGAGCTTAAGAGAGGCATCAAGAACCGCTTTGATATAGAAGTAGTTCATAAGAGCGGTTACACTGTTAAGACTTACAAGATATATGGGGATAAATAATGCTTCGTGGAATCGCTCTCGCTTCTGTTCTCGCAATACCTGCTTTAGCTCAGTCTGATTCTTCTTGGTCGTTCAGCGGCTCCGTTAGTGCTGAATTGGGATATCATTCAGTTGTTACACAAAAGAATGAAACCGGTGATATCTATGTGAGCGGCAAGGACACAATCCAGCCGGGAGACAAGTACAGGAATTACTTCAAGGTTCCGGGTTTGTATGGGGGCTTGAATGCGTTCCTCCAGATGGAGTCTCCGACGGGGAAAAAATTCCAGTTTACGTTGGATGCCTCTAGCGATAGCTGGAATCATTTTGATCCCAAGTTTGTGCAGGCTTTGTATGAGGACCGTTACCAGAAGATTATCTTAGGCGATATGTTCGTTGCGGACAATGATTTGTATTTGTCTGGAATCGATGTCCTTGGCGCTAGTTACGACTTGAACCTGGGCTTGAACAGGGAAGCGGGTCCGTTGTTTGTACTCAGCGTTTTTGGCGGTGAAAACCGTGCGCCGAAGTTGCCTTACGAAAGGGATCCGGACCAGTATAACTGGTATATCGGTCTTGATGAAGTTGAAGCCCAGAAGATGGTTGTTGGCGGCAAGGCCCTCTTGAATGCCACGAAAAATGTCAGTGCGACCTTAGGCTTTATCGGCAGCAAGGACTATCTGGAAGACCCGTATTTGCGCGATGGAACGATGAAGAACGTGATTCTTTCAGATCCGATGTTCTCTTCCAAGACGTTCTTTGGCAATGTCGATGGCAAGGTGTTTGGCGGCCGTGGCTCGTATAACATTCAGCTCGGTTTCGGTGGCGCAGATACAGTGAATGTGTCTATGCACCGTGCCGTGAACTCGGTCTTCGAAGATGCTGGGCTTGATGTTTCGAATTTTGCTCAGCTTCGTCGTCTGATGAATAATCCTTCGCTTGTAGATCGCATGGACCGCGCTGCGTTGGAACTCATTTTTGGCGAAAATTCGGATATGTCTGTTTCTGAGATGAGAACAGAATTGAAGGATATTTTAAAGCAGGCGAGCAATGCTTTGAAAAAGTATAATGAGAAAAACGACGATGACGAGAATGCTTGGACTGCCCAGAATCTTGCGGTGGCGGGTTCTTATAACTGGAAGGGCAATTCAACGGAGATTGACGCTTATTTCCGCATCGTGGGTCGCAATTACTACAGTGCCGGTTCGCCGGATATGTTGCAGAACTCTCGCTTGTTGGGTGCCAACTTGGATCAGAAGATTAAGGATTTCTGGCAGTTGGGCTTTGGCTATGAGTTGAATATCGAAAATGTGTCTGGTAGCGGCGATGCGTACAACGTATTCGGTTTTGCTGAAGGCTCCAAGCTCGGGCTTTTGCCGGGAGCCGATGACGATTGGCTCAAGAAACACGAACAGGATGAATCTAGAACTCTCTACGATCACGATATTGACTTGAAGAACACGTTCAAGATTCGTGATTCCGTGGAACTTGTTGCTCGTTATTCTCTCAATTACCGCACGCGTAGCACCTCGCAGAGGCTCTATGGTAATTTCTTTGCCTCTTCTGGAATTTATTCGGACCCTTGGTTTGCTAAGCAGAAAGGCAAAAAGTCCCTCAAATTGGATACGGATGACGGCACTATTGAAATTGACTCTGCACGTTGGGCGAAGTACGTCGCTTTGCAGGATGAGGATTACCTGGCAACACAGTTTGACGAACGCTTGTTGAAGCATACGTTTGAACTGGGGGCTACGTTTAGATTCCCGAAGAACGTGTTCAAGATTGGTGGTATCTGGACGTTCCGTACGGACTTGTCGAAGTTCAATCAAGATGACTTGCTGGACGGTTTCGATTTTTCTGATGAAACTTATGGGATTCTTGGTTATCGCTTCCATGGTAGCGACTTCTTTGAAATGCGGTATCCGGTGACGCTTACGACAACGCTTGAAAGATGGCGTAACACATTCTCCGTGACGCCTCGCTATAGATCGTATAACACAAACGACATGAGCGAGTTTGAATGGAGTCTCTTGGAAGATGCGACCTTTGTATTGAATCCTGAGTTTTTGGACTTGCTGTTGCATGCTGACGTCCGTCAGAACTTCATGAGCCGCAAAGAAGAAGGCAAGACTGTTGATGAAATGGAAATGGATTTGGATCTTTCTATGGGTCTAAAGTTCCAGTTGACGGAAAGGCTCAGTATGGAATGGACCTTTGGTACATTCTTTAGTTACCGCCCGGATAATGAATCTCAGGATTACAGGGATATTTACGGGATGGCCTCTTTCAACTACGACTTCTAAACATGCATATCGGTTGTCATCTTTCTTCGTCTAGCGGTTTTTTGGCGATGGGCGAGGCGGCCCTTTCGATTGGCGCCGATACATTCCAGTTCTTTACGCGAAACCCGCGTGGCGGTGCTGCAAAGCCTTTTGATAAGGCTGATGCCGCTGCTTTGAACGCGTTAATGGCGGCGCATAACTTTGCGCCGATTTTGGCGCATGCGCCTTATACGTTAAATGCCTGTGCCGCGGATCCATCTCTCCGGCAGTACGCGCAAGACGTGATGAAGGACGACTTGTTCCGCATGGACCACTTTCCGCAAGCGATGTACAACTTCCATCCGGGTAGCCATGTCAAGCAGGGTGTTGAGGTGGGCATCGAACTCATTGTGCAACATTTGAATAACATTTTGCACAAGAATCTCAAGACGAAAGTGCTCCTGGAAACGATGGCAGGGAAGGGAAGCGAAGTTGGGCGGACTTTCGAGGAACTGCGTCAGATTATTGATCGCGTAGAGCTTAGTGAAAAGGTGGGCGTTTGTCTGGATACTTGCCACGTGTTTGATGGTGGTTACGATATTGTTAATCATTTGGATGATGTGCTACAGGAATTCGACAAGGTTGTCGGGCTTAATCGCTTGTGTGCAATCCATCTGAATGACAGCAAGAATCCTTTGGGCAGTCATAAAGATCGTCACGAGGTCATCGGTGGCGGCTTCATTGGTCTGGAAGCGCTTGTGAATGTCGTAAATCATCCGGCGCTGAAGAATCTTCCGTTCTATTTGGAAACGCCGAACGAGCTGCCGGGATACGCATCGGAAATTGCGTTGATGCGAAGTCGCGAGCTGTAAAAAGTGAAATTTTTTACGGCGAACCCTTGACGATTTTCGCAAATAATCTATATTTGACCGCGTCGATGCTTCATAGCTCAGTTGGTAGAGCCCGCGACTGTTAATCGCGTTGTCCTTGGTTCGAGTCCAAGTGAAGCAGCTCAAAACACCTCGGTCGAAAGACCGGGGTGTTTTGCGTTTTATGCACTATCTTTTATGTGCTGTCATGACTTGACAAACGGATAGAAATCATCTATATTTGGGTGCGTCGATGCTTCATAGCTCAGTTGGTAGAGCCCGCGACTGTTAATCGCGTTGTCCTTGGTTCGAGTCCAAGTGAAGCAGCTCAAAACCCCCGATCGAAAGATTGGGGGTTTTGTGTTTGCATTGTCATGTTGGTTGTACCGGTATCGGTAACAACTGATCCCGGGCCGGTTTTGGCGATAAACAACTGATCCCGGAACGGGGTCCGGGATGACAGTTTACGCGTCTAGATTACAGACGCTTATCGATGAGCGGGGGACCAGCGGCGCTTGAATCGGGGTTCGTCGATGATTTTGCCCCATATGAATCCGCGGCGGACGCTTTCCCTGCTTATCGAGCGCACGGCTGTGCGCTTGGTGAGCGGGTCTGCAATTCCGTTTTGCTCGCCGGTGTAGCCGTTTTCGCGGTCGCTTTGGCGGGATGCCACTGCAGCCTCTTCGCGTGCCTTGCGGGCGCGTTCTTCGAGAATCTTCAGCTGGCTCTGCTTGTCGTTTGCGGTTGGGCTTGTTGCGCGTGCAGGGGCGGGCGTGACGCTCGGTTCAGGCTTGCTAAACGTTTCTTTCTGTTCGTGCGAGAACAGATTGTTTAGTTCCAAGGAATCGTGAACGAGGACGTCGTGCTCACCGTTACCCATGTCGCGTCCGATGACTCTGAACTTTTCGAGCTCGTTGAGTGCCGAAATAGCTTCGCCTTCGGTCATCTCGAATTGATCCATAAGATATTCGGCATCGATGACGTCGGACAGGATGACTTCTTCGGCTAGTTCGCGCAAAGAGTGTGGTAGATACGGGTCATCTTGGTTGAACTTTACAGGGGGTGGCATGGCGGGTTCAAGCGTCCCTTGCGAGGCTTCGCGTTGTGCCGCTTCAAATTGCTTGATGTACTCTTGCAATTTGCGAGCGACATACGGCTTGGGCGCTGCTTGATCGTCTGCGCGTTCGTCGAAATCTTCATCATCTTGCTCTTCGTTGAACTCTTGCGTTGAATCGGCCGATGGAGCATGGCGTTGCTGCTCCTGTTCGGCTTTTTTCTTCGCATTTGCTCGCTTGATGAGAGCGTCGATGACGAATATCGCAATGAATATGAGTAATGATTCCATTTAGGCTCCTTCGCTGTTTGTTATCGCTCGGCGTTTTTGCAAATCCAGCCTCTTTTTCAGATTCCTTTCGCGCCTTTTGTCCCGGCTGACGTAGGGCTTCTTTTCTGGCTTTGCATGCTTCGCTTTAACAGCTTTTGGGGGAACTGTCGGATTCTTATATGTTGGCGACAATGCGTCCTTTATTTTGGAAATGCCTTCATCAGCGAGTCCTTGAACTATCCCCGCTGCAATTTCAGTCAGCATTCCACCAACAAATTCACCAATCATATTTTACTTGTTCGCTTCCGGAGCGGAGCCAATTTCCTTACGCATCTGCGTATCGGCTTCGATGTTCTTGAGGTTGTAGTAATCCATCACGCCGAGCTTTCCATCGCGGAGGGCGGATGCCATGGCCATCGGAATCTGGGCTTCGGCCTCGACGAGTTTGGCCTTCATTTCCATCACCTTGGCCTTCATTTCTTGTTCGGCTGCAAATGCCATGGCGCGGCGTTCTTCTGCCTTGGCCTGAGCAATCTTCTTGTCGGCTTCGGCACGGTCCGTTTCGAGAATAGCGCCGATGTTCTGGCCCACATCGACATCGGCGATGTCGATGGAGAGAATTTCAAATGCTGTACCGGCGTCAAGGCCGGAGGCGAGCACCTTCTTGGAAATCATGTTCGGGTTTTCGAGCACGTCCTTGTGGCTCTTTGCAGAACCGATGGAACTGACGATGCCTTCGCCAACACGTGCGACGACGGTGTCTTCGCCGGCGCCACCGACGAGTTTCTGGATGCTGGCACGCACGGTAATGCGGGTCACGGCATGGAGCTGGATGCCGTCAAGAGCCACGGCGGAAACCTTCGGGGTTTCGATGACTTTCGGGTTTACGGACATCTGCACGGCCTCGAGCACGTTACGGCCGGCAAGGTCGATGGCGGCGGCTTCCTTGAAGTCTAGCTTGATGTTCGCCTTGTTGGCAGCAATGAGCGCCTGGATGACGCGGAGCACGTTACCACGGCTGAGGTAGTGGGCTTCGAGCAAGTTCGTATCGACCGGGAGACCCGCCTTGCAGCTCAGAATACGTGCTTCGACGATAATCTGCGGCGGTACCTTACGCAGGCGCATACCGATGAGCTGGAAAATGCTCACGTTCGCCTTGGAGAACAAGGCTTGAAGCCAAAGACCGATGAACTTGCCGACAAAGGCTAGGATGATGATGATGACAATGGCGGCAATGATGATGCCTATGGTAAGAAGTGTATCCATTTGTTTTTCTCCAGTTTTTGTTTTTTTGTTTAAAATTCTGATTTAGAGATGTCTAGCTCCTTCGTGCGCTACGCTTACTCAGGATAATCTCATATCTCATATCTCATAGCTCACGGCTCATCGCTCGTCTAACCCCACCCATATATGTCCTTCCTGTACGGATTCTACTTTGACTTTTTGCCCAGCTTCGATGATTTCTCCGTGAGTTTGTACGTCAAAGAGCTTGGTGGAGCCGTCGGGCATGGTAAAGCATGCTTGACCTACGGGGCGGAGGAATGTCTTGGTGGTGCCGATGTCTCCGACGGAGACAACTTGTATGTCCTCGGTCGGGGAGACCGCTGTTTCCATGTCGGTCTTGAGCATGGGCGTCCAGCCTTCGGGCAGTAACGGAATTAGGTACTTGCTTGCGGCAATCGGGATGATAAGCGCTATGGCAGCGCTACCGATAACGAAAAATAGCCCAAATAGCCATGGCGTGGCGTCGAATGTCGTTTCGACTGCTTCGGGGACGTATTCCGGGATGTTCGCGGCATCAAAGCTCATGATGAGGGCGATAATTATGCAGGCGATACCGCCGATGCCAAAAAGGAACGTTCCCGGCATGATGAATATCTCGACGAGGAACAAAATCACGCCAGCGACGAGCAAGATGGCGGGGAAGTAGCCGTCGAGTTGCGGGGCGAACTGCCCGAAGAAGACGATGCCGATAAGGATGAGGCCGATGATGCCGAACATGCCGAAGCCGGGAGTCTTGAATTCAATGTAGAGGGCGCCGAACCCGAGAATCAGGAGAAGTCCCGAAATGGCGGCGATGGCGCTTGCGATTTTTTCTCCGGTATTCGTCTCGATTTCGCTTTTGCGTTCTATGGCAAGCTTGGTTTCGAAGTCTTCGCGGTTCTTGAATGTACCCTTGGAAAAGCCGAGTTCTTCGGCTTCCTTGTCGGTCATGGTCAAGAGTTCACCCTCTTTCACGAGAATCTTGGGAGCGCCCCAGAATTTCTTTTCGGCGCTGTCCAGGACTGCGAATTTCTTACCTTCGATGATGAGAGCTGTATCGCGCTGCGTTGGCTTATCTTTGTCGAGTGTAGCCGTGAGTTCGAGCACTTCGAGTTCCGGCGTGACAAACGAGGATGCCAGCAGTTCGGGATAGCCGTTCTGTTGTGCCAGGTTGCGGAACTTGGCGCGGAGGGGCGATTGGATTTTTTCACCGACGATTTGCGGGGTGCCGTCGCCGCCTTGCACAATCGGGGCGCAGTCGCCGATTGTGGTCGCTTCGAGCATGTAAAGCTTTTTGCAGGCTAGCGCAATGAGTGAACCAGCGCTGATGGCTTTCTTTTTCACGAGGGCGATTGTTTCGGGCCCTTTGACGGCCATGATGGTATCGACGAGGTCGAACGCAGCATCGAGGCGACCGCCGAACGTGTTGATTTCAAAGACTATATAGTCCGGGGCCTGTTCGAGAGCTTCACCGATGGCACGGGCGCAGAATTCGTACATAGCGGGATCGACATCCCCTTCTAGTTTAATCCAGACAGCTTGTTTTTTCTTGAGTTGCGGGATTATTGCTTCTTTTGCGGAATCGTTGTTAACGGCTGTGGTGCCGGCAAATGTAAATGTGGCTAGGAAAGCCAAAAGGAGGAACATTTTCGTTAATATTTTCATATTGTCAATGTATAAAGATTTGTTTTGCTCGGAAACATTTTTTTGTGAAAAAAAGCACGATTGTGGTGAATCGCTGGGTTAAATAGCTTTTTTTTTCGTTTTTAACCTTAATTTTACAGTTGTAAAATGTATAATATATCGGGAAATGTTTCCAAGACACCATGGATAAGAACTTTTTTAAAAGAAATCTAGTTGTTTCTCTGCTTCTTGTTGCGTTCCTGTTTATTGTAACAAATGTTTCTTTTTTGTACATTAACAAACAGGCTATAGACGATAGTTGGGATTCTCTTGATGAAATCGCTTACGCTTCCGAAGCGAAAATGTTCTTTTTGGGGAGGTCTCTTTTAAGCGCATTGACCAATATTTCTACCGTGGTGGGTATGGAAGAAGACCTTCTGTCCGAAAGCATGGTGCGAATGATTCGCGGTTCGCGTATAGGGCCGCTTGCCTCCGCCACACGCCTGTACTTGCCTGACGGGCATATCATCGCGGACAACGGGGTTCTTTTTGATTCCTTGAATGTGCAGCACTATAAGAAAATATTGTCGCCTAAGCCGTACATGTCAAAGGTGGATTACGATGTTGTTCAGAAAGAAAGGGTTGTTTTTGAACAATTTGTGCCTGTCCGTCATAAAGGAGAGGTCATTGCCATGCTTTCGGCGGTGTCCGATCTTAATTCGCTGTATGGCTATATGGCAACGAATGCGTTTAAGGGAAAGGCTTCGGTGATGATTTTTGACCGTAGGGACGGTTCATTTGTTGTCGAAAAATCGGGAAAATGGAAAAATTTCAATGAGTTTGTCAAGTCTCTGGCTCCGAATGTCGGGTATTCGCTAGAAGAGTGGGTGGCAAACGTGATGAAGGGCGAACCGACCCATTTGTCTTTTGAGGAAAAATCTTCAGATGAAGATAAGCTTCTGGTGGTATTGCCGCTGTTCGGTGGATATTGGTCGTTAATTTTGTCCGTAAACGAAAATATCGCCTTTTCCCGTGTCGATTCAATTCGCATGTTCTATATCGGGGTCTCTGCACTTGAACTGTTTGTAATCCTTTTGTACCTTATTCGCATTGTCTGGATTGCCCGCAGGATGGTCGAGGAGGAACGCAGCGAATATTCCGAAATTGCGGATGCCCTGAGTGACACCTATGAGTGCATCTTTTACGTGAACGTCTTGGACGATTCGTTCGACATGTTCCATGCTGATACGCTCATGGATAAATTGCACGAAAATATAAGCGGTCGAGATTTCTTCTCGGAGACGGTTGCAAGCTTGCGCCGGAACCTTTATGCGGATGACCTCGAAATCGTATTGCACTTTATGGAAAAGGAAGCCTTCCTCAGGCGCCTCGAAAAAAATACAAGTGCCGCTATAGATTTTAGGCTTGTCATTGACGGCGTTCTGCAATTTTACAGGATGAAAGCCATCAAATCCAATGATGACGAGAATCATGTCATCGTGGCTGTTGAAAATATCGATTCCGAAGTGATGAGGGCTATTGCGCAACGTCAAGAAATGGATCGTAACAATAGGGTGATTGAGTCCCTGGCTTCGGATTTTGACTTTGTGAACTATGTGACTTTTGGTGAAGATTCGTCGCAAGATGTAGTTGTCACTTATCGCGCTAGTTCTGTACTCTTGAAGTCTCTTCCCGGATGGTCTTCTGAAAAGCAGTTCTCCAAGAGAATGGATTTGTTGTTGAAGTACCTTGTGTGTGATTTTGACAAGCTCAGTTTCTATGAACAAACAAATCGTGATAGGCTTATTTCGAGCCTCAAGGATGAGCCGATTCAGCATGTGAATTTTAGAATCAAGCAGGAAGGGAATGAAGTTTATTACCAGATGAAGATGATTGCCGATAAGGATGAGCTCGGCAACATCAAGGGAGTTGTCTTTGGTCTGCATAGCGTCGATGAAGAAATCAAGAAACAGATGGATATCCAGGCGAACCTGAAACGGAATCTCGAGATTATCGACATTCTTTCGGAAGCTTATTCGTCGCTGTTCTTCTTCAATTTTGATGATGGTTCAAGTGGCGTGATTACCGTCAGCAAGGAACTCAAGGATTCTGTTGCAGGCCTAATTGCTTCGAGCGAAAAGCTGGAGAATGTATTCAAGGCGTTTGTCCTGGAACAGGTGCATCCTGATGACCGGGATTTGCTTTTGGGGATTGCGTCGAGATCGTTTGTCGCGAAGCAGCTTGCTCACCAGAAGCGTTTTGCGGTTGTGTTCAGACACCTTTACGGAAGTGAATATAAATATACCCGCTTGGTGTTTGCAAAGGCCGAAGCGGTTAATGCTCCGCCAAAACTGGTCGCAGTGGGCTTTGTGGAAGTTGATGCCCAGTACAAGGCCGAAATGGAACATCAAGAGAATATTGAACGTATCGTGAGTCTTTCGGACCAGTTTGAAACGGTTTACGACGTCAATATCGATACGGGACTTTTCAGCGTTTCGGAAAAGGGTGGCAAGTTTAAGGAAGTTGTGGACGAACACGATGGCAACGGAATTGATTTCTTTAAGAGTAAGGACGGTGAAATCTGTAAGTTTGTTTATAATGATGACCGGAGCCATGTTTCGAATACTCTTGACCGCGAAACGATTCTTGCCCGTTTGCATCGTGAAAATTCGTTCTATATTGATTACCGTTGCGTGATATCCGACCAGATTTTGTGGTACCGCATGAAGGTGACGAAGATGGGTGACTGGTCCAAATCCCATCGCATGCTCGTGGGGGTCTTCAATAACGATGCCGTTTATCGCAAGGAAATGGAACAGCAGGTCGCTCTTGAACGGGCCCTTGAAATGGCAAAGTCCGCATCTAAGGCGAAGACGATGTTCCTTAACAACATGAGTCACGATATTCGTACGCCGATGAACGCAATTATCGGTTATACGGAATTGGCGACGATGCATATTGGCAACAAGGAGCAGGTCAGGAATTTCCTGGGTAAGATTGAGCTTTCGTCGAACCATCTGCTCTCGCTAATCAATGACGTGCTTGACATGAGCCGCATCGAGTCGGGCAAGTTGAGCTTGAATGAAAAGCCGGAACATCTTCCAGAGATTATCCACACGCTCAAGGATATTGTGCAAGCGGATATTAATGCGAAGAGGTTGCAGTTCTATGCCAACAGCATTGGCATCACCAACGAAGATGTTGTCTGTGACAGACTCCGCTTGAATCAGGTACTTTTGAACGTTGTCTCCAACGCGATTAAATATACGCCGGCGGGTGGTTCCATTTGGTTCTCGCTGGAGCAGAAGGAATTGTCGGAGCCGGGCTATGGCGCTTTTGAATTCAGAATCAAGGACTCGGGAATTGGCATGAGTGAAGACTTCTTGCCGAAAATTTACGATGCGTTTACGCGAGTGAATTCCTCGACGGTTTCGGGAATCCAGGGGACTGGCCTTGGCATGTCGATTACAAAGAACATCGTCGATATGATGGATGGAACCATCGATATCAAGAGCAAATTGGATCAAGGAACCGATGTGGCTTTGAACTTCAAGTTTAAGCTTGTGAACCAAAGTGAGAAACAAGTTCGCGTCAAGGAATTTGAGGACAAGAGAATCCTTGTTATCGACGATGACGTGGACTGCTGCAAGAGTATCACGTATATTTTCCGTGGCCTTGGAATCGAGGCGGATTGCAGCTATTCCGGTACGGATGCTTTGGAGCGGGTCAAGGCGGCGCAATCGAACGGCTTTGCGTATGATGCCTTCTTGGTGGATTGGCGCATGCCGGATATGGACGGCATGAAGACGACGAAGAAGCTCCGCAAAATGCTTGGCGAAGATGTCCTGGTGATTGTCATGTCGGCTTATGAATGGTCGGATATTGAAGACAAGGCCTTGAAGGTTGGTGTCCACAACTTTTTGAGCAAGCCTGTGTTCCCGTCGGATGCGAAAAATTCGTTGATGTGTTGTTTTGCTCCGATGCAGGCGAAATCCTCGGTTTCGGATAATAGCGTGGGCTTTAACGGCAAGAAGGTGCTGCTCGTCGATGATAACGAACTGAACCGCGAAATTGGCAAGGAAATTCTGGAAGATTGCGGAATCCAGGTAGTGACGGCTTGTGACGGCGAAAAGGCCGTGGAGTACATGGAAAATGTGCAGCCCGGCATGTGCGACCTGATTTTGATGGATGTCCAGATGCCGATTATGGACGGTTACGAGGCAACCCGTCGGATTCGTATGCTTGGCAACGAGATTGCGGCGAAGATTCCGATTATCGCTATGACGGCGAACGCTTTTGCCGACGACCGGCAGGCAGCTCTGGATGCGGGCATGAACGAGCATGTGGCAAAGCCAGTGAACGTCAACAAGCTGAAAGAAGTACTGTCGAGGTTCTTGTAGAGCTTTGAGGTATGGGCACGCACCTGCGGTGCTTTGAGCACGCTTCGCTTTGAGGTATAGCTCATAGCCCATACCCCAAAGGGAGCCGTAGGTGACCGACCCCATAGCCCATACCCCCTTTTTTAGGTGCTTTTTCGTAGCATCTCTAGTAACTAATAACTAGTAACTAGTAACTAATTTTACTATATATGAGTCCAAATTGCATTTTTGCCTGGGTCCTGTGACCAGATTCGCCAATTCCACTGGTGCTAGAGCAGAGAAACTCGGACAAAAACATGTGATGAAACAACAAAACAAAAAAAGGAATGGCTACAATGGCTACTATCACTAAAGAAAAGGCTGCAGAACTCACCGCTAAGTTTGGTGCTAACGAAAAGGACACCGGTAACGTCCGCGTTCAGATCGCTATCCTCACGGAAAAGATCAAGAACCTCACCGAACACATCAAGACCAACAAGAAGGACTTCCATTCTCTCCGCGGTCTGTCTGCGATGGTTGCAAAGCGCAAGAACCTTCTCAAGTACTACGGCGAAAAGGACATTATCGCCCAGCGTGCATTGATCAAGGAACTCGGTCTCCGCGGCTAATTCTCGTATTGGAGATTTTTTATGTCAACAGAAGCTTATCAAGCTAAATACGGCAAGATGCTGGACCCGAAGGAAGTGTCTGTAAACCTTCCGGATGGTCGCGTGATTACGTTTGAAACTGGCCGTATCGCAAAGCAGGCACGTGGTTCTGCTGTCGCCAAGATGGGGGACGCGTTTGTCCTTTCTACCGTTTGCTACGGTGAAGAAAAGGATGGTGACTTCTTCCCTCTGACAGTTGAATATCGCGAAAAGTCTTACGCTGCCGGACGCCTGCCTGGCGGCTATAGCAAGCGCGAACCGGGTCGTCCGAGCGATGAAGAAATTCTTTCTGCTCGTATCATTGACCGTCCGATTCGTCCGATGTTCCCGGAAAACTTCACTCGTGAAGTTCAGGTTATCGTTCAGGTTCTTTCTTCCGACAAGAAGTTCGCTCCGGACGTTCTTGGCGTAAGCGCTGCATCTCTTTCCATTGGTCTTTCTGAACTCCCGTTTGAACAGCAGGTTGCTGCAGTTCGCGTGGCTGTCGTCGATGGCCAGAACGTCGTGATGCCGACTTATGACCAGGTTGCCGTGGCCGATCTAGACCTCGTGGTCACCGGTACGGAAGACTCCGTGTGCATGGTCGAAGGTGGTGCTTACGAAGTGTCCGAAGACACGATGATTGGCGCTATCCTCGCTGGTCACGAAGTGATTAAGGAAATGTGCAAGGCCCAACAGCAACTGGTGGACCGCTGCTCTAAGCCGAAGATGGAACTCAAGCCGAAGTTTGTTGGTGAAGAACACGACAAGCTCGTTGCTACGGTTAAGGAAGTAGTCTGGGATGAACTGAACAAGGACGTCCACTCCAACATGGTGAAGACGGACTTCTATCCGGCTATGGCAGACCTCTGCGCCAAGATGCTCGAAGATCCGCGTATCCTCGCTCTTATTGGCGAAGGTGAAGCTCAGGATCCGAAGCTCGCTGCAGATGCTAAGGGCATCTTTGGCGAACTCGAACGCACGGCTATGCGCGAAATGATTTTGAACGAAGGCGTTCGTCTTGACGGCCGTACCACGACCGAAGTCCGCCCGATCGAAATCGAAATGGGTGTGCTCCCGCGTGCTCACGGTTCTGCAATCTTCCAGCGTGGCGAAACCCAGGGTCTCGTCATTTGTACGCTTGGAACAAAGGCTGACGAACAACGTTTCGAAAGCTTGCAGGGCGAAGGCGCAAAGAGCTACATGCTCCAT
>JAFWRL010000225.1 GCA_017520105.1 Fibrobacter sp. | reverse complement strand
TATCCTTGCGGTGGGCGGCGGTTCCACGATTGACAGCTCCAAGGCCATTGCCATGGGTGTTCCTTACAAGGGCGATTTCTGGGACTTTTACGTAGGAAAGGCTTCTGCTGCATGTGCGCTCCCGATTGGCGTGGTGCAGACGATTGCGGCTGCCGGTTCCGAAGGTAGCGGCGACTCCGTGATTACCAAGGAAGACGGCATGCTCAAGCGGGGGGCCAGTAGCGAACATATCCGCCCGAAGTTCGCGGTGCAGAATCCGGCGCTCCTTTGCACGTTGCCTGCCTATCAGACGGCTTGCGGCATTACCGACATCATGGCGCATGTGTTTGAACGCTACTTCACGAATACGCTCGAAGTGAAAGTGACTGATCGCCTGTGCGAAGCGGTGCTTTTGACGATGGTGAAGGAGGGCCCCCGCGCCATTGCCGACCCCGCCAACTACCAGGTTCGTGCGAACATCATGTGGGCGGGGACGGTAGCCCACAACGGCGTCGTGGGCTGCGGGCGCAGTCAGGACTGGAACAGCCACGCCATCGAGCATGAACTTTCGGCGCTTTACGACTGCGCCCATGGCGCGGGCCTCGCGGTCATCATGCCCGCCTGGATGGAATACGTCGTAGATCACAACGTGATGCGTTTTGCCCAGATGGCGACCCGCGTGTTCGGCTGCGAGATGAACTTCGAGAACCCGAAGGCTACCGCCCTCGAGGGCATCAAGGCTTTCCGCCGCTTCTTGCATTCCATCGGCATGCCCATCAACTTCGCCGAACTGGGCGCGAAGGAAGAAGACATCCCGAAGATGGTGGAAAAGCTGAACCCGGGAGACGGCTGGGGATTCGTGCCGCTCAAGGCAAAGGACGTGACTGCGATTTACAAGATTGCGGCCCACGCCACGCTGGAATAAACGTTATACAAGAAATCCCATCCAATCCCAGCCACCTCCCTATTTGAGTGATTAGGGAGGTGGTTTACAAAAAACGCTCCGGCTAACCGGAGCGTTTTTCGTTTTTAGTTCGTCATTCTGAGAGGCGGAGCCTCGAAGAATCCAGTCAAGTTTAGTTCTTGATCTATCGCTATCAAACGGTAGCTCAGATGATGAATCGTTAATCCTTAATACAACGTAAGCTTGCGCCGAATGTGGGGTCGAACTTTTCGAACTTGGCGATATCCTTGTCGTGGAAGAATATGAGGACTTCGCCTTCGCTTGTCCAGAAATATGCCTTCTTACCGGCTTCGTCAAATTTGCGGTCCTTTATATCGACATCGCTCTTGGCGAAGTGAGCGCCGCCAGCCTTTGCGCCGAATCCGAGTTCATCCTTGCCGTTTCCGAAAATCGGAGAATCCTTCTTGATAGGATCCCAGCCGTAGCCAGCCTTGAGAACGACGCCCGGCTTTTTACCGGCAACGGCGAGGAGCTTTTGCCATTCGGCCTTGCTCGGCATGTGGAATCCTTCGAGGCAAGCTTTCTTGGCGTTTTCGAAGTCGTAGAGGCGGCCCCAGTGGTTGCATTGCGCACAAATTGCACCGGAGGCTGTAGCGAAGTTCATGTTCTCGGCAGTCCAGAGCTGGTCGCCGATGACTATCCATTCGTAGGAGTTCCCATCGCGCGGGTCCTTGTAGCTGCCGCTTGTGGCGGGACTTCCGTCCTCGTTGAACGTCTGACCAAATGCAATTTGTTTATTTTGTTTATACTCCGCTTTTGAAGCGACTTTTCCGTTTTTGTGGTAGCGGATGACGGTTCCTTCGATGTAGCCGTTCACATAGGGGAGCTCTGACTGCGGTGTGCCGTCCTTGTAGAACTCCTTGGTCATGCCTTCGCGGCGGTCGTTCACGAAATTCGATTCGCGCTTGAGCGTGCCGTCGTCGTAGTATTCCTTTTCTAGCCCTTCCTTCTTGTCGTTGACATAGGTGGCTTCGAAACGGACGTTCCCGTTCGGGTATTTTTCAACTCGAACGTCTTCGCATGCGGTAAAGGCTAGTGAACCTGCCGCGATGAACAGAATGAATGGAAGGTGTTTCATGCGTACTCCTTATAGTGAAATTTTTCCCGCTGTCGCGAGAAGCCCAATCATGTATAACATTCCATCGTAGTAGCGCCAGAAGCGGTAGGGCACAGACAAGGCGGCCAGTCTCTTGACGTACGGCGTTATGCGCGGGTCGTCTGGCGGGAGCACTTGTGTGGCTGCGGCATTCATGGCGATAAGTCCTGGGGTCGCGTTTCTGCCTTGGTGCGGGTACGGGCCTCCATCGATCGCGTAGTCCGAGAGGTAGGGGTTGCAATTCTGGAAAAAGTTCAGGATGCGTTCGCAGATTTCTTTTTCGCTTTCGTCCCCGCGGAAAATGGCGTAGTCAAGGCTCAAGTTGAGCGCCACGCGCCACGCGTCCCCGCTGAAGTTGTTGCTTTCGGGGAACCAGGGCATAGCCTTGGGGGTTCCGTCGTATTCGGCGTAGTCTGCGCAAAGTCCTGTGACGGGGTGCGCCGCCTTCTGCAAAAATTCGATGCTGGCCTTGGCGACGTCCAGCCAGGTGTTGTCGCCTGTGGCTTCGGCAAACATGCGGTAGAACGCCATCGCGTGGTAGCTTGGGTCGGTGAAGTCGTTCCCGAGGACGGGTGAAAACTTGATGAGCTTCCGTTCGGGGTCTATTATCGGCCCGACAAGTTCGTTTTGTGGTTTGTACTTGATGTCGGTGATGAGCTGTACCGCTTCGTGGCGGAGGTCGTCGCGATTGAATTTCTTGGCGGCGATAAGGAGTGCGGCGGCGATGTATTCCTCGCTGTCCGGTGCAGCACCAGGGTCCATCATGGAAAAGTCGGTGGTGCTGACTTGCCAGGAGAAATACCCTTTGTGCGGGCCGTCGTTGTTGCGGACAAATCTTTTGGAAAAGTTCCAGAGCTTGTCGAACATGGCTTCGTGGTCTGTCAATGCCGCGATAAACAAGCCGTAGCTCATGCCTTCGGAGCGGATGTCGTCGTGCCCGATGTCGATGATGTAGCCCATGTCGTCAGACGCATCGAAATAGATGCGCTCGTCGATCGGGTCGCCTTCAAAAAGTTTGCTATAGGCATTCTGAATAAGCTGGTCCGCAAAATTGGGACCATATCCAGCTTCTACAAATAAATCGCGCGTCGGGTAACGTTGCAACATCGTGTCCATGTCCAAAAATTTCTAAATCAGTTATATAATTTAAAATAAATAAATCTTTACCTTATTGTTGAGGTCGTTATGTCAGATATGTTGATTTTGGGTTATGGTCCGGCAGGAATTTCGTCTGCGCTTTATGGCTTACGTGCCGGGCTCGATGTTCAACTTGTAGGGAAGGACGCCGGGGCGCTGGCGAAGGCCCATAAGATTGAAAATTATTTTGGTTTAAAAGAACCGCTTACGGGAGAAGAACTTGCCGAAGTCGGCAAGAGTCAAGCCCTTGCGCTTGGAGCGAAAATCGCGGATGACGAAGTGACGGACCTCATGTTTGATGGCAATGAGTTTGTTGCAACTGGGCTTGCTGGTTCGTACCGTGGAAAAGTTTGCGTGATGGCGACAGGGGCGGCCCGTAAAAAGACTCCGCTGCCGCGAATGGCAGAGATGGAAGGCCACGGCGTGAGCTACTGCGCGGTTTGCGATGCGTTCTTCTATCGTAAAAAGAACGTGGCTGTGCTTGGCGCAGGTGAATACGCCTTGCATGAAGTGAATGAACTGTTGTCTGTAGTCGGGAGCGTGACGCTTTTGACAAATGGCATGGACGTGACAGCGAAGTTCCCTGAAAATGTCCACATCGAGACGAAAAAAATCGCAGGTCTCAAAGGGGCCGGACAGTTTGAAGGCGTGCGCTTCGAAGACGGTTCCGAATTGAATTTTGATGGTATGTTTGTTGCGATGGGAAGCGCCAACGCGACGGATTTGGCGCTCAAGGCAGGCGCTGCGTTCGATGCGTGTAAACTCGTACTGGACAAGGATTTCCAGACTACGGTTCCGGGGCTCTTTGCTGCGGGCGACTGTACGGGCGGGACGCTCCAGGTTGCAGTTGCCGTGGGCGAGGGCGCCATTGCTGGGCTTGCCGCGATAAAATACCTGAGGGAACATAGAACTTAGACGAAAGAACGGACCTGCGGTCCTACAGACGATAGACGAAAGATTGTTAAACCTTTTTACCTCTCGTCTTTCGTCTCTCGTCTCTCGTCTCTCGTCTAAAAATGCGCCGTATTACTTTACTCACAAATCCTGACAAGTGCAATTTGCATTGTCCGCTGTGCTTTTTGAACCAGCGGCCTTTGCAGAATTGTGGTGACGGTTGTGAGCGGCCCAGTTGTAATGGTTTTCGAGATAGTCGCGCGTTTGGGATGGGCGAAATGATTTTCGAAATCGCGCGTGCGGCGATTGAAAAGTACGCCGCGGCGCGAGATGCTTCAGGAAATCGACTTTTGCGCGAGGTAATTCCTTCGACGATGGGGGAGCCGTTACTCTATTCGCATTTTGATGAGCTACTTGGGTTCTGCCGCTCGATTGGAATCCCGCTGAATTTGACGACGAACGGGACGTTCCCTGGGAAATGGGCGCATGAATCCGCAATGGAGTTGCTTTTGCACTCTTGTAGCGACATCAAGGTGAGTCATTTGGCTTCGGAACAGTTTGGCGGCTGGAAAGCGAATGTCGAAAAACTGATGACCGTACGGCGGTCCCTGTGCGTTGAACATGCGGCGGGTGTTGCGACGGTCTCGTTGCAGGTGACGTTGCACCGGAAAAACTTGGACATGGTGCCGGATCTGGTGAAATGGGCTTCGTCGATAGGGATTGCTCGAATCAAGTGGAATACGGTGTTTTTTTTAAGCGTGGCTTCGGCGGCCCTAAAAAGTGAATTTGCGTTGGATGTCGGGCTGGATGAAGTCCGCAACCTGGTTCTTGACGCTACGGCGCGATGTGGCAGTAAAGTCCGGAATGAAGGCTCGCTATTTATGAAAATCCCGCGTGGTCATTTTTCGCAAGTCGATGATACTTGTCCATTTACAGACGAAGTCTGGATTCTGCCGGATGGTAGCGAAGACCATTGCCCGAACCCGGAACGCCGTTATGTTGATAAAAATGCCGGGTGCTGTTTTTTGTAAATTCAGTTAGTTGTAATATTTTGTTTACGAAAGTAAATAATATAAAATAAATATCGCTTGTTGACATTTTGTAATATTTTTGTATTTTTGAAATAAAATAATAGACTGCCGCTACCTCATGCGGATGAGATTATTAAATCAACTCAGAAAGGGACTGAATATGAAAAAAATGAAAGAGGGGCTGATGGCTCAATGGGGCCTGGCCATGCTTTTGGCTTTTTCCATGGCTACTTCGGTATTTGCGCAGGAAACCGAATTAGTCATTACAAAGCAGCTTGATGCGGCTTATGTTGCTGTTGCCGATAATGGCGGAACGGCGACACTTACCTTTGAAGTTCAAGGCGGTGAAAATGTTTCGTACCAGTGGTATCGCTCTTCTGATGGCACTAATGAAAATGGGACCGTTATCGATGGCGCTACCGAATCCTCTTGGACTACTCCAAGCTTTAAAGTAAATAAAGGAAATATCTATTACTGCGTTGCAACTGCCGGCGAAAAAAGTGTAAAGTCCAATGTAACGTTGGTGGCGAATACGGGTCTCCCGACGTTGTACGTGAATACGCCGAATGGTATCGAAATTGACGAAAAAGAACGCTGGATTGATGAAACGTCTTTGACATTGAGGGATGCTGGAACTGACAATTTTGAAAATGTCAAGACAGAATTCCGCGGACGCGGCAATTCGACTTGGGAGCAACCCAAAAAACCATACGCAATCAAGTTGAAAAAAAATTCCATAAGGAGCATTTTGGGAATGCCCGAGCATAGGCGTTGGGTGTTGATTGCTAACTATTTGGACAACAGCTTCTTGAAAAACCAAGTAGCATTTTATTTGAGCAAAAAACTCGAAATGGACTATACGGTTGACGGAAAGTTTGTGAACCTTGTTTTCAACGGTGTCTATCGTGGCCTGTACTGGTTGGGTGAAGCCATCAAGGTTGATCCGAACAGGGTGGCTATTTATGATGGCGAAGATGGAATGACCGACGGTCAGGACAAGGACTTCTTGATTGAAATGGATACGCATTATGATGAAGTCGTCAAGTTCACGACACCGATTCGTAAGATGCCTTATATGGTTAAAAATGATGATTATATGGTTGAAGATGTATTAAATGAAAAAGGTAAAAAGGTTAAAGACAAATATGGGAATACTGTAACTCAGGTTTCTGCAGTTGGCCAAGTTCGCTTGGATCGGTTCCAAGACAAAATCGCTGCTTTAGAAAAATTACTTTATCCTGACTATGATGAAAATGATAAATGCAAGGCGAATACTAACGATTGCACAGCTCCGGATGAAGCCTATAAGGACATCATTGATGTCGAATCCTGGGCGAAGTTCTGGCTCATTAACGAAATCATGGATAATACGGAATTGAACGAACCCAAGAGCGCCTATTTTACTTACCAGAATAAGAAGGAAGGCGATGTGTTCAAGGCCGGGCCGGTTTGGGACTTCGATGCGGGTGCGACGACAACGGACGCTCCCATCAAACTCGATACTAGCATCTATTACAATGCCTTGTTTAAGTCTCCGACGTTTGTTGCTGCCGTGAAAAACGTTTGGAATACATTCTTTTCGAATAACATAAAATCAGAACTTGAATCAGGAATTGAATCGGCAAAAGGGGTTCTTGGTACAGCCGCGATACTGGATAACGTGAGATGGGGAGCCCATAACGATTACGTGCAAACGACGGATTTAAGTTTTAACGGCAGTGTCGATTTCTTGAAAGAGTCGGTGCTAAATAAAATGGATGTTGTTAATGACTTTGTCAATAAGAAAATGATTGACCTTTCGACGCTTACGGCTAATTATGAAGCTAAAAATGGCGATATTTTGACGGGCGAACTTGCTGATAATTACAAAATTTCTATTGCTGACGGCGCTACGGTGACGCTTAACGGCGTGAGTATCAATAGAATAGGTGATGGTAACCATGAGTGGGCGGGCATTACTTGCGAGGGTGACTGCAAAATTGTACTTGCGGAAGGAACCACGAATACGGTGCAGGGTTTCCATTATAATTATCCCGGTATTTATGTGCCGGAGGGTAAAACGCTTACCATTGATGGACGCGGTAAACTCTCTGCTAGTAGTGGTTTTGCTGAAGATGGAATGGATTATGCTGCTGGTATCGGCGGCGGTGTTGATATGTCCTGTGGAAATATCGTAATTAAGGGTGGTATTATTACTGCGACAGGCGGTGGATTTGGTGCCGGTATTGGCTCAGGAGTTAATATTGGTTCTCACACTATGGGGAATATCACAATTAGCGGCGGAACTGTCACTGCGATAGTCCCTAAAAATGGCGCTGGCGCAAGCATTGGCTCTGGATATAATGAGGGTTCTCTCACTATGGGGAAAATCACAGTTAGCGGCGGAACTGTCACTGCGATAGTCCGTGAAAATAACGCAGGCGCAAGCATTGGCTCTGGGGTTAATCAGGGTAAGCTTAAGATGGGTGGTATCGCAATTAGCGGTGGTTTAGTCACTGCGAAAGGAACCCCATTCTCTTTGGATGACAACTATAGTAACGCTGTTCCGGGTGGTGCTGGTATTGACGCTGGACTTAATATGGATTCTGTCGCTATGGGGGATATCATAATCAGTGGTGGCTCAGTCATTGCAGAAGGCCGTTTGGGTGCCGCTGGCATCGGTGTTGGAACTACTTATCCTAATGGTCATTCCTATTGCGATAGTATCGTAATCAGCGGTGGTACAGTTATTGCGACTGGTGGTGATGTAGGTGCTGGTATTGGCGCTGGATATATTGGGGGTTTAGTCAATATTGGTAAAATTATAATTACGAATAATGTGAAAAAAGTTATCGTGACAAAGGGAAATGATGTAGTATCTGAAAATAGCCCTAATATGCAAGCGGAACATAGCATCGGTTATGGAGATGCAACTAATGCTACTGGAGAAAATGGGGTGAAGTTTGGTGCTATCGAAATTGGTGGCTGTGTAAAGGGCTTTATCACTGAAAGTCCGTTTGTCTATCCGACACCGATTGCAGATTATGCTGCTGTTCAGATTTACAAATACGACAATGGCATCACTCGTGCTGATCTTGACGGAACTTTCGATGGAACTGATGCTGTCAAAATTACGGGAGAAATTAAAGACGTTGCCGTTGAGTATAACCGCGCATTCCCGGTCGGCGCTTATTCGACAATCGTGTTGCCGTTTGATGTGAATACGGCAAACGTCTCGGGTCTTCAAGCTGTGCTCTACTATAATGGCATCGGTAAGGACAAGGATGGCAAGGATGCCATCAAGATGAAAGTTTTGTGGGCTGAAAAAGGTGTTATAAAGGATGCTGATGGTAAAGATAAGGAGTATGAACATACTACAATAAGTGCCAATACTCCATATTTGGTGCAGATGGGTAGTGAAAAGTTCGAAGTCAAAGGACCCGTGACGATTGTGCCTACTGCCGAAGCGGTTACGAAAGATCCTAAATGGGAATGGGAATTCCGCGGCACCTGGGAATACAAGAAATGGGCAGAAGGTGACCCAGAACTGGGCTATGCGTATGGCTTTGCTGCCAGCGAAGGCACAGGAATCAATGTTGGCGATTTCGTGAAGGTCGGCGTAGGCGCTTGGATTTGTCCGATGCGCGCTTATCTCGTCAGGTCTGATGTTGTGCCAAAGGCGCAGGGCGTGCGTGCGAACGGCGCTTACGTGATGCGTCCTTCCGTTACGCAAACGGAACTGCCGGAGTTCATGAGCATTATTGTGGATAATGGCGATGGTGACGATGACAATGCGGAACACACGACCGTTATCGGGCACTTCAACACCCGCACGGGTGAAATCAAGATGAACTATGACCGCGGCAAGTTCGACCTCAAGGGCCGTCGCGTGAATGGTACGAACAACGCCCGCGGCGCGTACTACGGAAAAACGCTGAAGAAGTAAGCTGTTCACTCCCTATTACATTGTCAAGCTCGCCACATTTTAGTGCGCGGGCTTTTCTTATAGGAATACGAGGTGACTATTCTCGGAATAGCGAGATTAGACAAAAGTTTCACTTCGTTTCAACTTTTGCCCTTCGGGTTACGCCGACGGGGCGGCGTAATCTCTAAATCGCCCTTGTGTTCGCTTCGCTCTCTGGGCGATTTAGTCGAACTCACTTCGTGAGTTCTCATCTCGGCATTTTCAGATATAAAAAGAAAACCACCCTAGTGGGTGGTTCTCTTTTTATCGGAATAGCGAGATTCGAACTCACGACCTCTTGCTCCCGAAGCAAGCGCTCTACCAGGCTGAGCTATATTCCGGTGACGGGCACAATTATAGTTAAATCTGATCGTGTTTTAAAGGGGTCTTTGCCGAAAAAAATGAAAAATTTTACTTATTTCTTCTTTTTGGTGGCTTGTGAGCGCGGTTTGCCGATTTTCATGATGCTGGAACCGGCGTTGTCGGGCTCGACCTTGTAAAATACGATGCGGTTGCTCCACTCGGAACGGACTTTGCGGTCGATAATGCGCTTGACGTTGCCGTATTCCGGGTTGCCGCCACCGTGAATCACGCGCAAAACGCTGAGGCCTGCAATCAGAAGGTCATCGATGCGGCGTTCGACGGCTTCGGCGGCTTCCTCTGAGGTAAGTCCGTGGAGGTCGATCTCGTCTTCGGGGTTCGGTAGTTCCCAGGCGGCCGGGTTACGGCGCATTTTTTTGCCGCGGACGGCACGCATGCGCGGTCGGGCCTCGGCTTCCGCTTCGGCCTGGATTTCGGCAAGTTCATCCTTGTCTTGCATGGGATGGTTCTTAATCCATTCCAACTGGAATTCTTCTTCTGCGTTTAAAGGCATTGTTATTCCTGCTTTTTAGCGAAATATAAAAAATACAACTTTAAATTTGTTGAATTTTATAAATGGTAAAAGCGAGAAAATCTGTTAAATTAGAAAAAAGAAAAGAATCGTATAGAGAATAAAAGCGTCGGCCAAGGCTATTTCTTCGCAGTAGCGTGCAAAACGAGTGTTGCGACGGGCTGCTTGCAGACCGGCATAACCGAGTGAAGCCGCTGACGCCGTAGGCGTCAACTCCGAGCTGGGGCCCCGCCCGCATAAAGTGCTATTTACGTTTAAATAAAGATAAAGACTTTTATCTTATAAAATTCCCGTGGTAGTTCCAGCTCCATTGCTCGGGGTGGTCGGCTATCCACGTCTCGATTTCGTGGGCGATGGCTGTGACGAGCGGGCTTTCGCTTGTGGAACGAGCGTATTTATCCTTGAAGCTGATTTCAGGGGGCTTGTGCGTTACGTCGTACTGGGGCGGATAGTAGCTCTCGAAGCGGATGACGATGCGTTTTTTTTCGCTCCATGTGCGGAAGGTGACGATGCCTGCTCCCATTTCGTTTATTTTTTGCGGGAGTCGCAAGTAGAGCGTACTTGGGCGGCCGAATAGTGAGACTATGTTCCCTTTGGTGTGTTTGCCCTGATCAACGACCATGGCGAGGATTCCTTTGGTGCGGAAGAGTTCGCGGATAAGGCGGCCTGTTTCGTCGGGGTGGTATTCGGTAAGGTGCGGGTCGCTGCGGAGTTCCTTGAGGACTTCGCGGAATGCGATGTCGCCGACAGAATCGGTAATCAGATGGACGTGTTCGCTGTAGCGGCAGAGTGCGCGGTGCAAAAGTTCGAATGCTCCCTGGTGGATGCTTATGCCTGCGATGGGGGCGTTTTGTTTGGCGCATTCGGTGATGGCTTCGCGGATGATGTGCTCGTTCTCATAGACGATTCGCTTTTCAACGCTTTTAAAACGGGCGAGTCCGCGGTAGGATTCTAGAGCGTTCCAGAAGATGCCGTGGAATGTGTCGCGGGGGGTAACTTTTGCGTGTTCCGCGCAGTTTATACCGGTTTCAGCGAGGTACTGCCGCGCTAATTCTAGGTGTTTTTCGACGCGTCCGTAGGCGCGTTTTTTGTGGAGCGCTTTGTATATCGGAAAAACAACGGCGAATAGGATGGCATAGAACGCATTCGGCAAACGCAGCAGAATGTTGACTAGGAACTTGTATGTTATGACCTTGAACCGGCGCATTCCCATTTGTGCGTTTGAAAAATGACTGGCTCCTTCGACTTCGTTACACTTCGTTCAGGATGACAATTCCTACTTCCTGCCGCCTACTGCGTCGAAGGCGTTAATTTTCCTCGAATTCCAAGATGTTTCTTCCGAGTTCGCGGTCGAATACGCTTTGCTTGAGGCCTTCGCCGGCGTAGCTGATGGTCGGCGAGATTTCGTACAACTTCTTCTCGTCGATTTTTACGTGGGCCTTGCGGAGCCAGTCGCGGTGGAGTTTGCCGATCATAACGCGTGCGGTCTTCGGAGAATCGTTGCCTTCGGCGTTCTTGACGGGGCTGAATTCTTCCTCACGTATAACGCCGAACGGGAGCATGGAACCGAGCTGTGGGAATGCGTCGAAGAGGAACTGTTCAAACTTGAAGCACTTTTCGACTCCGCAAACGGTCTTGCGAGCGGTGTGCCACGGGAGTTTGCTTGTCTGCAATTTGCGGAGTCCGCTGATTTTAAACAAGTGAATTGCGATGTTTCCGCCATCGAACGTGAGGCTGCCATCGGCGTTTGTCATGTCGCGGAAGTTTTCCGGAAGGTCGCTGTATTCGACGACGCCCGGTTTCTTGTTCTGGAAGGCAAAGATGCCGACTTTTTCGTTCGGTCCTGCCTTGTGGACGACCTTGGAGGGCTGAGCATGTTGCCTTTTTCTGCGAGCGCACCGATGAAAGCCGGGTCGCAAATGCGGCAGAGGACGTTATCGACGCTGTAGAGGAACACGTACTGCACGCCACGTTCCACGAGCCAAGCCAGCGTTCCGCTCTGGGCGAGTGCGCGGAAGCAACC
>JAFWRL010000024.1 GCA_017520105.1 Fibrobacter sp. | reverse complement strand
TATTATGGGCATGTATATAAATAGAGTTATGAACTCGGACGTTTATAAGGACAACGTCTTTTTTTGGATTTATATGGCTGTTGCAAGTCTTTATATTTTGTTTGCTATAGCTCACCTGTTTCCAAGGAAAGTCGAATTATTCGAAGATGAGTCCGCACGCATTACTTTTTTTCTTGGCGATTCCGTGACGTTGAAACCTGGAAAGTTTAGAATTAAGAAGTTTAAATCTATATCCGAAAAGTGGGGTGGATTTATTTTTGTTCGTGGTCGGTTTGTGCTTTTTTATTCACATTCATTCCCGGAACTGGAAAAATATTTAACGAAATAGGGAAGTTGTGAATCTAGCGTTGCATCATCCATTGCATAAATAACGCGCGGGAAACTGCGCATAATAAAAAGGAATCCAAATGTGCGAAGGCGAAAATAAAATGGAAGAAAAAACTAGCTTCACCGGCAACCTGGCTTTGCTTAGGGTTTGCGCTATCGTGTACATTGTGAATGTATTGAAATTTGTCTTCAATATGTCCTTTATGGCTGGGTACGGTGGATTTTTCAGTTCGCTGTGGAGCGCACTTACGAATTCGTCATTTGAAGATTTGCTTGCAACGGTCGGACTGTTGATTGTATCGGGGATTGGCTTGCCTGTGCTGCTCGGTGTTTTGGTTTTTGTCGTTTTGCTTGCGCTAGGGGTATTTGCGATTGTCAGAAATAACGTGATGATTCTAAAAATATTGGCAGTGCTGCTCCTTATCTGGGTTTTCGCGAGCGTGTTCATCATTATTCCCATCGATGTTTTAATGGGAGATGCAGTAACAAAAACTGATGTCCAGAACTTCATTAACATGGTTTTTAACGTGAATGTTGTTGTTGCTGTGGCTGCGTTCTTTGTTGCATCTAAAAAGCATGATGAAAGTGGGGCTGCCGCTGCGGAAGAGCCGTTTAATTTGGGCTTGTTCCGTCTTTGCGCCATCTTTTTTATTGTAAGCGGGTTGAACAGCTTGGCTCATTTTGTTTGTACACAATCTCCCCTTTTTACACAATCTCCCCCTTTTCAACTTGCTTTCTTCGGTGTTGTTAATTTAGCGGTCGGTGTATTTGCCCTTGCCAAAGAGAATCCTGCGGTTCTGATAGCTGGCTCTTTGATGATGTTTGTAAAAATTTTATTCAATTGGCTCAATTTTATCCGCATATCTGGATTAGACCCTTATATGGTGGGCCCGCTTGTTTCACATGCCGTTTTCAATACGTCAACTGTGATTGCTATTGCGGTATTCTTCATTAAACCCGAGTGGGTGAAATCTTGCTTGCAGAAAATGAAAGGGTGATTTTGCGAAAAAAAAACTGCCGTCTATTTCGTTTTTTTTTGTGAAAATGTGTAATTTTTATGAAAAATTGGGCAGGAAAATGTGTATATTTATTAAAAAATTGGGCAGGAAAACGTGTTTAAGCGGAAAATTGATAAAATACTTGAAGATTGGCTGCATGAACCCCATCATAAGCCTATTGTTGTGAAGGGAATTCGACAGTGTGGAAAAACAAGTAGCGTGATGGATTTTGCTACACGTCATTTCAAGCATGTTGTTTATCTTGATTTTCGCGAACATCCGGATTACAGGAAGTTCTTTGCTCCGGATGTTTCTGTATCCTCCGTCGTTATGCGTATATCGGCAGCGATGCCTTCTGCAGAAATTGAACCTCACGAAACGTGTTTTATTTTTGATGAAATTCAGGATTGCCCACTTGCTCGCAGTTCTCTCAAATATTTTTACTTGGATGGTCGTTTTGAAGTCATGTGTACGGGTTCTCTGCTTGGAGTTCACGGTTACAAGACGAAGGAACTGAAAGATGAGGCTGAAGCATCTATACCTGTAGGCTTTGAAAATATCGTTGAAATGTTCCCAATGGACTTTGAAGAATGGCTTTGGGCTAATGGCATAAAGCCGATGCACTTTGATTACCTCAAAGAATGCTTGCGGAACGAAATGCCTGTTGATCCGGCGCTGCATGATCGTTTTCGTGAGTTGCTCCATCAGTATGTGATTGTCGGAGGCATGCCTGAAGTTGTTACAACGTTTTTTGAAACGGGGATTGTGGGCAAAGTGCTTGCTGTGCAGAAGAGGATTGTCGATGAATATAAAGCTGACATGGTGAAGTATGCAGCTTCTGCAGATAAGGCTCATATTCGTGAGTGTTTTGAATCCATCCCGGCTCAGCTTGCCCGTGAATACAAGAAATTCTCGTATAATGTTGTGCGTACAGGAGGCCGTGGTCGTGATTACGCAGGTAGTCTGCAATGGATTGAAGACGCGGGAATTATTCGTCGGTGCTACAATATTCGAGCTACGGAATTGCCTTTGGATGGCAATCGAATTCAAACAGAATTCAAAGTTTATATGTCCGATATCGGGCTGCTTATTTCAATGCTCGAAGATGGAACGCAATCCAGTATTTTGAGTGGAGATTTGCTTGGCTATAAGGGCGCTATTTTTGAAAATCTGGTTGCAGATTTGTTTGGAAAAATGGGCCGTAAGCTTTATTATTACCATAAGGACAGTAGCATTGAACTAGACTTTGTTATGCGGTATCAAGGTAAGTGTACACCTGTAGAATGTAAGGCGCATAATGGAGATGCAAAGTCGTTGAAGACGGTCTTGAAGAATTTTGAAAAATACCATGTGGAGCAGGCCGTAAAACTTGGTGATTACAATGTTGGGCGTAATGGGGCCGTGCTTACGTTTCCGCTGTATATGGGATTTATGTTGACTGAGGTGTAATGCGGTTTATTCTTCGAAGGGTCTTACTCTCAGCGTGACGCCAAGAGTTTCGCAAATCTTGCGGCATTGCTCAATTTTTTCTTCGGGCATGACTTTTTCAACAACAGTCAAGATGACGTTTGGCACGTGGAACTTGGCGAGCACAGCAAATTCCTTGAGTGCGTCAAACGACTTGATGCCAAATCTCGAACGCGTGAGTTCAAGAAATTCTTCGGCGGTCGGTGCGTTCAAAGAAATCGAAACGGTATCGAAGCGGCCTTCAAGTTGCGGGGTGATGTCTTCGCCGTGAATCAAGTTGGCGAGCCCGTTCGTGTTGAGACGGACTTTTAATTTCGGATACTTTGTTTTTAATTCATCGATGACTTTGCAGACATCGTGCAGGCGTTCGAGCGGTTCGCCGTAGCCGCAAAAGACGAGTTCGTTGATGACGGACAAATCGTAGGCGTTGAAAATTTCCATGACCTTTTCGACGCTGGGTTCGCCACCCTTGAGCCAGAGCGTGTTGCCTTCCATCATCTTTTTCGTTTGGCGCAGGCAAAAGACGCAACTGCATGGGCAGCGGTTGGTCATGTTCACGTAAATGTTCTTGCCCGTGATATCGCCGCTGTTGGCGATGTCCAAATATCCGGCTTCTCCGACTTTTCCAGTAACGGTATATACGATCATTTAATCCTCCATCAAGTCGCGGAGATACATTTCAAAGCAAAGTCCCCAGTGCGTGGGCACGTTGTTGTCTTCGCAGTAGCGCAGGCACTTAGAGACAAATTCCGCAGCCTTTTTGACAGACTCGTAAAAGTCGTGCCCGTTCAGGTACATGCCAGCAATGATTGAACTGATGACGTCGCCGGTTCCGCTGCGGTCGCCGCCGATGCGATCGACCATGACGATTCGCGGTTCTTCGCCTTTGCTATAGACGTAGTTCATGATTTGCTTGCTGTTGTAACGGATACCTGTGACAACGATGTGCTCCGGGCCTTGTTCTACGAGCTTTTGGCACATGGTCGCAAGTTCTGCGTCGTTGAATCCCTCTTCGCGGTATTTTACATCGGTCAAGGTGCAAAGTTCGGTGAGGTTTGGCGTCAAGATGTCGGCGTAGTGAACTAGAGCCTTCATCTTTTCGCACAAACTAGGCGTGTATGTTTCGTAAAGCCTGCCGTAGTCGCCCATCACCGGGTCCACTAATGCGAACGTGCCGTTTTTCTTGAATGTCTTGAAAAAATCAATGACGATATCGACTTGCTCTTCGGAACCTAAAAATCCGCTTGCAATCGCATCGAAATTTAAATTCAAATCCTTGTAGGTCTGAATGTAATCGCGCATCTTTGAGGTATAGTCATCGAAGTAATATTCGGGGAATTGCGTGTGCGCCGAAAGAATCGCAGTCGGCACTGTGACCGCTTGGATTTTCATCGCCGATACAATCGGAGCCATAACTGCGATGGAGCACCGACCAAATCCTGTAACATCATTAATGAGCGCGATTTTCTTCTGTGACATGACGGGTAAAAATTAAAAATTAAAAATGAAGGTGTCATTCCCGACTTGAAGAGCCTGCCCCGGACTTGTTCCGGGGGGAATCTCCTTTAATCTCCGACAGTACCCGCACAGAGGCGAACGCCGCCGATACAATTACCGCGAGGAGCGTCGGGCCGAGGAAAACAGAATCGAATCGTTCTGCAACCTGGTAGGCGATAAAGCCCGCGAGCCAAGCGAAAATGTTCCAGAGCCAAACGCCGAGCGATTCGCTGCGTTCCTTGGAGAAGTAGAACGATACCAAGAGAACGGCGGCCATCGGGGCGAATACGGACGCGATCAGGTAAAGGAAGCTGATGTAGTGTTCCATGATTCCCGAAATGGCTAAGGCCGCGCTCAAGAGGCTTACGACGACACCTGCAATTTTCGGATTTATTTTGCTGTAAATCGCCTTGGAAGATTCGCCTGCGGAGTTCGCTGCAAGGAAGTTCGTGGTCACCGTCGAAAGCACCACGATGATGATTCCCGGGATGCCGAGGCCAGCTAGAAGAATGGCTTGCGCGATGTTGTTGTTTGCTCCGATGCCCGAAATTTCGATTCCGAGAATGTACATCCAGAGGCTTGCGAACGTGTATGCGATTGCAGAAATGACGGTCGCTTTCACGGGTTTTTCTGCATCCTTCGTGTAGTCCGAAATCACCGGCAACCAGGAAATCGGCATGGCGATGGAAATTTCGAAAATATTCCAGAACTTGAGCGCGGTGGTGGCAGTTCCCGCTGCAGCTGCTCCTGCGGCGCCTGCGACAGAGCTTGAACTGCTGCCGAGTCCGAACAACTTAACAGATAAAATGGCGAGCAATACGGTAAGCGCTGCCATCACGACTGTCGTTACGTTGGCGGAACGGCGGATGCCCACATAGACCCAAGCCGCAATGAGTGCTGCGAGAATCACGCATGTGAGAGGGAATGAAATCGGCAAGTTGAGCCCTGCCAAAGCGGAAGCGCCTTGTGCGTTCAAAACGGCGACCCAGGCGAGCAACTGGAACGTGTTCAATGCGGCGAAGAACTTGGAACCGTATTTGCCGAATGTGGATTTAGTCGTTTCCATGGCGTTCAAGCGGACGCGCGCACCGATGAGGCCCACGAAAAAGAGCAAGATGCCGCCAAAGATGTGCCCAAGCACAAGCGGGAGCCAAAGCGAATCCCTTGCGGCGGCTGCGCCAATTTCTATACCTGCTTCAATTTCGGAAACGGAGATGGCAACGCCAAACCAGATAATTCCATTAGAAAAAAGTCCTGTTCGTTTTTCCATGTTACGCCTCCTGTTGTGAAATTCCAAAGGCGGCACAAAGATAGAAAAGGGACGGAATGAACTCAAGGTTGAATCTGATACTACTTTTCTATGCGACGGTATAGAAATAAGCTATAGGGTGCCGAGAGGCCTGAAAACCTCGTTGAAAAATACTGACTTATAGAACAATTTTATATCCAATAATAACCCTAACATATAATAAACGAACTTTCATTTCTTATAAATTAATTCTATAAAATGCGATATAAATTTAGTATTGGACATTCAAAAAACCGCATGCTATATTTGCCAACAAAAAAAATATTGTGCGGAGAATGTTGAATGGATTTTAATACCACGCTGTTGCATCATGGATTTGAGAGTGAAAAAAAATCGGGCTCTACGCTTACGCCCATTTATCAGGTAAGTGCTTTCTCTCAGGAATCTGCAGAAAAGCTTGAAGCGGTCTTTAATAATAGGGCTCCCGGTTTTGCATATACAAGAATAGGAAACCCGACGACAGATTCTTTTGAACGCCGTGTTTCTTCGCTCGAAAAAGGTATTGGCGCAGTTGCATGTTCTTCGGGAATGGCGGCGGTAACGATTTCGCTTCTGAACATTTTGCGCGCTGGGGATGAAGTCATCGCGAGTGCAGGGTTGTTCGGCGGTACAATTGATTTGTTCCACGATTTGGAAGCGTTTGGAATAACGACACGCTTTGTCACGGAAGTCACAGCAGAAAGCGTTCGCTCGCAGCTTAATGAAAAGACAAAGGCCGTATTTACAGAACTTATCGGTAATCCGAAACTAAATGTTGTCGATTTGAAAAGTGTTGCCGATGTAGCTCACGAAAATGGCGTCCCGTTCATTGTCGATAGCACGACGGCAACTCCTTACCTTGTCCGTCCTTTTGAATTCGGCGCCGACATCGTCGTACATTCCTCTTCAAAATACATCAATGGTAATGGCAGCGCCATCAGCGGCATTATTGTTGATAGCGGCAATTTCAAGTGGGAGCCGGCCCGCTATAAGGGCTTTGAAGAATACAAACGTTTTGGCAAGTTTGCTTATCTTGCCAAGCTTCGTAACGGAATCTGGCGTAATATCGGCTGTTGTATCGCACCCGCTACGGCTTTCTTGAATTCGCTCGGGCTTGAAACTCTCGGGCTCCGCATGGAACGCCTTTGCGATAACGCTTTGCAGCTCGCAGAGTTTTTGCAAGGCTTCGATGGCATCAAGGTCAATTACCCGGCACTTAAAGAAAGTCCTTATTATGACTTGGTGCAAAAACAGTTCGGCGGCAAGGGTGGTGCAATCATCTCGATTGATACAGGCTCCAAAGAAAAAGCGTTCAAGCTCATCAACAACTTGAAATACGCTACAATTGCCACGAACATCGGTGACTTGCGCACGCTCGTGATCCACCCGGAAAGCACGATTTTTACACACGCCACCAAAGAGCAAAAAGAGAACGCTGGCGTGTTTGAAGGAACGGTTCGAATTAGCGTAGGCATCGAAGATATTGAAGACCTCAAAGGAGATTTTGAACAAGCTATAAAGCAGATTTCGTAGAAAAATCAAGTCAGAAATAAAGCAACCGTCATTCTGAGGGACATGTCCCGAAGACAACTCAGAAGGCGAGCGTTGCAAAAATGAGCATGTTCATTTTTATAACCGAGCCAAAGAGTTGGGGCTTTAGTCCAATCCACTAAAGTTTCTATTGCATAGATTAAAAATAACTGGATTCTTCACTTCGTTCAGAATGACGAGAAAACAAATAACCAACAGCCATATAGAAAATTTCAATAACTCAGCATAAAAATTAAGTATTGGACAAAGTAAAAAACGCGTTCTATATTTAGCATCAAAATTAAAGTACGGAGATAAAAAATGTCAGAAGAATTCAAAATAGATGATACCGTTGACGTTACCGACGTCAAATGCCCCACCACATTTGTCAAGGCGAAAGTCGCCATCGAAGAACTTGACGAAGGCCAAATTCTCGCCATCCACTTGAATGACGGCGAACCGGTGCAAAACGTACCGCGCAGCCTCAAGGAAGAAGGCCACGAAATCCTCAAACTCGACGACAATGGGGATGGAACATACACGCTCATTGTAAAAAAAGTCGGGGATTAACCGAAAAGGCGATCCCGGAATAAATCCGGGATGACAGCGAAAACATTTAACTAAAAGGAATTTCAAACATGTTTATTACTGTTGCAGGAAACAAGAAAGAAGTTAAAGACGGCCTCACCGTCGCAGAACTCATTGAACAAGAAAAAGTGGAAACGCCGCAATACGTGACCGTTTCCGTGAACGATGAATTTGTCGAAAACGGAAATTTCGCAACTACCGCTCTCAAGGACGGCGACAACGTCGAATTCCTCTACTTCATGGGAGGTGGCTGCTAATGGCATTTACTAACGAACAACTCGAACGCTATTCCCGCCACATCATCCTCAAGGAAGTGGGTGCGAAGGGCCAGAAGAAGCTTTTGAACGCTAAAGTACTCGTCATTGGTGCTGGTGGCCTCGGAGCTCCTGTAGCCATGTACCTCGCCGCCGCAGGCGTTGGAACCATAGGCATCGCCGATGCCGACGTAGTCGATCTTTCCAATTTGCAGCGCCAGATAATACATGCTACAAAGGATGTGGGCAAGCCCAAGGTGCAGTCCGCCAAGGAAACGATGGAAGCCATGAATCCGGATGTCAAGGTGATTACGTACCACACGTTCGTCACCAGCGAAAACATCATGGACCTCATCAAGGATTACGATTTCATCATCGACGGAACCGACAACTTTCCGGCAAAATTCCTCATCAACGACGCATGCGTCATGGCGAAAAAGCCCTTCTCTCATGCAGGCATTATCCGCTTCCAGGGACAGCTCATGACGTATGTTCCGGGCCAGGGCCCTTGCTACCGTTGCGTTTTCAAGGAACCCCCTCCGAAAGATGCCGTGCCGACTTGCAAGCAGGCTGGCGTGATCGGCGCTATGGGCGGTGTTATCGGTAGTCTCCAGGCGATGGAAGCCGTCAAGTATATTCTCGGTGTCGGCAATTTGCTCACGGGCTACTTGCTCACCTACAATGCACTCACGATGGAATTCCGCAAAATCAAGCTCCCGACAAAGACGGACGATTGCGCTGTTTGCGGCACCCACCCGACGATTGACCATCTGATTGATTATGAACAGGCCGTCTGCGAAATGAAGCACTAAGCGAGTCGGAAGTAGGAAGTAGACGGTAGGAAGTGTCATGCCCGATCCTGTCCTCGCTTGACGGGGATAATCGGGCATCTCCCTTTCAACACAAGAAGGAGATTCCCACCTAAAGGTGGCCATGCGCACTATTAACAAAGTTCCAAGTGCTGTCCGCCCGGTCGGAGCCGGGAATGACAAACAAGGCGAATGTTGCGACAAAACGCTTGAGTTTTGGCATAGCTGAGCCGCAAAATCAAGCCACGAAGTGGAATGACAAGCAACAAAAAAAGGAATTTCAATGATTACAATTTCAAAAGATGATTATCAAAAAATCCTGGAACATGCCCAGAAGAACCTCCCCGAAGAGGCTTGCGGGCTGATTGCCGGGAAAATCGAGGGGAACGACAAGCATATTGAAAAGGTTTACCTGCTCACGAATATCGACCATTCCAATGAACACTTTTCGCTAGACCCCAAAGAACACTTAGCCGCCATCAAGGATATGCGCCAAAACGGTCTTTCCCCGCTTGGCAACTGGCATTCCCATCCCGAGTCCCCGTCGCGCCCGTCGCAAGAAGACAAGCGCCTCGCTTTCGACAGCAAGGCTAGCTACTTGATTCTTTCGCTGATGGACCGCGCAAATCCGGTGCTCAATTCGTTCCATATCGAAGGCGACAACGCCTCGAACGAAGGCTTAGTGATTGAGTAATTAAAAAAGCGCCTCGCACATAGCGAAGACGCTCTGTAGAGTCTCCGTACAATGGTGTCCCCGGGATCCTTGTGAAATTCCGATTCCGGGGGCACTTCTTACAGGAGAAGATTTTGGACAGCAAATTTAATAAAATAGTTTCAGAACAAATGGTTTTAGCCGCAAAAAAAGCATATCCAAGCGAATGCTGCGGCTTTTTGGTGGGTAAAAAGTCCGAAAAGGGCGAAATCGAAATTACCGAGATTCGCGAAGCCCCCAACCAGTTTCAAGGGCAAAAAGCAGTCCATTTCCAAATAGACCCGTTATACATTTACCAAGTGGAGCAAGAAATCGAAGCCCTCGGCCTCGAAATCGTCGGCATTTACCATTCACACCCAGACTGCAAGGCCATCCTCTCCAAAGAAGACGAAAAATACATGGTTCCCGGCCTCGAATACGTTATCATGTCCGTAAAAAACGGTGAAGTCGTAGATGTGAAAAGCTATAGGAAATGAGTTTAGAGTTGCAGACTCAAGACTTCGTTCTACGCTTCTGGATTTCTTCTTGCGAAAAGCCCGAAATGGAGGCGATATCTTCGTCGGTCAATTTCCCATTAGCAATCATGGCATCGACCATTTCGAGTTTGGCTTTTGCTCTACCATTTTCCTCGCTTTCATGAAGGTCAAATTCGAAAGTCATATACTTGTTCCTTATGAGAGTGTCGGCTTTGTAAAAGGACACCTGGTCGTTGATGGTTTCTGTTTCGCGTGAATCAGCATTTCTAGTCGCAAAATACTTCATATACGCTTTTACGACTGGATTATTGCTCTTTCAGACTAGTGTAAAAGCCTCCTTTAGAAAGGGCCACGCCATCACCCACGCTTTGGTAGTATCTAGCACGCTGCGGAAGTTCCTTGGTATCGACCATTTGACGCCTACGGCGTCAGCGGCTGCACTCGGTCATATCGACAAAATTTTTTTGTCGATGCGACACTCGTTTTGCACGCTACTGCATTTCGATGTCAAAAACACGGATTGTTTCTCCGTTTTCGCAGGTCTCACGTGCGTAAATAGAGGCTTTAATCTACAGCGAAAAATTTTGAAAAAGCAAAACATTGCAAATTTTGCAAACAACCGTTATCAAATTTATTTATTTTGTTAACAATTGGTTGCAGAAGAAAATCGCCTAGTCCTTTAGACAACGAACTGAAAACCCGTAGTACTTGAAGTCGCCGCCCAGGCCCGCATAGTCGTCGTCGTAGTACAAGTACATGTAGTACGCGCCGAGGCTACTGCCCTCTGTAGAACACCAGAAGTTCGCGCGGTAGCCCTCGCCGTAGTAATACCCAGAGTCGTGCCTGTAGCCAGCAGGCAATGCCGAGAACGAGAACGCTTCCGTGCCGTTGCCACTATTATACCAACCGGACGTGGACTTGAGAACCTTGCCAGCAGTTGATCGTTCACCGACTGCATTGAACAAAGTTTCCCATTCGGCCTTGCTCGGCAGGTGCCAACCGCTCGGGCATACACCCTGGATGTTTCCTGACGGCAGAGAGCATGTATTGCCATAGCCGCAGTCGCTCTCCGATCTGACGACCGCAGCTGCCCAGGTGTAAAGCCGACCGTACTTGGTGCAGTTGCTGGCGTTGTCATCATAGCAGTAGCTGTTGTTCGTTTCGTAGTTCAGGTTCTCGGCCATCCACGTCTGAGAGCCGATGGTCACCGTCTTGTAGGTTTGGCCGTCGCGGGAGTCTGTGAGATTCCCGGTCGAGCCGGGAATGACGACCGAGCTAGACGAGGACTTTACGGTACTGCTGCTTGATTTTGAGGAATTATCCCCATCATTCGAATTATTCGCCGAAGTTGACGAATCGTTACCGCAAGCGGAAAAAAACACCGTAGCAAATGCGACTACATATAAAAATTTTGAATAATTCATCCTCATCTCCTATGAGTTCCGCCCTCATAAATTTAGATTAAATATAGGTAAAGACGCAGCAGAATACTTGTATTCAGATATGGCATAACCGCAGTCACGAACGCCTTGGCGTTCAATGCTGGCCTCGGTCATGAGTAAGCAAGCTTACTCGCGATGCTCGACCTACGCATTTGTCCTACAACCTTCTGTTTACGGACCTTCGGTTCTAACCACCAACCACTACAGCAAAGTCGCCACAATCCACAATAGCAATAACTAATGACTATTGACCAATGACTAATAACCATAAGCTATTGACCACCGAAAAAAAATCATCAGTTATAGGAAAATCCAATAAGTCCGCATAAAAATTAAGTATTGGACAAACGCATTTTTGCGTTCTATATTTTGCATCGAAAAATCCTACAATTCTTGTGGGAAATTTTGTACGGAAACAACACTTTTTAGGGAAACTCTATTTTGAGCGACCCAATGTACGGAGAAAAAAAGTGAAAATATACATATCAGCAACACTCAGGAATTTCTTTGGGAAAAACTCCCAAGTAGATGCCCCTGCCGATACGGTCAGGAAGGCACTCGCATTTTTAACGACGACTTATCCGGAAGGAGAAAAGGTTCTTTACGACGAGAACAACAAAGTCCGTGAATTTATCCAAATTTACGTTAACAACAAGAAATTGACTGTAGAAACTATTTGGGATGCGAGCCTCCCCGAAAATACCGAAATTTTGCTTTTGCCCGCTATTGCTGGCGGCGCACCGGTTGATGAATCACAAAACGCACACGTCGAAAGTTTGATTTCTGACGAAAGACGCAAAGCTGTTTCGTTTGATGATTCTGAAATTGAACGTTTTGGCAAGCATTTGATGCTCCGCGATATCGGTGTCAAAGGGCAAAAGCGAATCAAGGCCGCAAAAGTGGTCATCGCAGGTGCTGGCGCTCTCGGCTCCCCCGTAATCCAGTACCTCGCCGCTGCGGGTGTCGGCACCATCAAGGTTATCGACTTTGACGAAGTCTCGCTCGAAAATTTGCAGAGTCAGGTCATTCACGGCTCGCGAGATATCAAGCGCCCGAAGGTGGCATCGGCTAAAGACAAAGTAAAAAACATCAACAAGAATATCGTTTTCGAAGCGGTAAAGGAACAGCTTGACGCATCGAACATTGAAGCCGAAATTGAAGGATACGATTTAGTCGTCGATTGCACCGACAATTACAAGGCTCGCTACTTGATCAACGACGCGTGCGCCTTACACGGTATTCCGGTTGTATTCGGCGCGATTTACCAGTTCGAAGGTCAAGTAGGCGTGTTCAACTTGGACGGAGGTCCCTGCCTGCGTTGCCAATACCCGTCCCCTCCGCCAGCAGGACTCATCCCCTCTTGTGCCGAAGGTGGCGCCATCAGCCCGCTCCCGGGCATCATCGGTAGCATCCAGGCAAACGAAGCACTCAAGCTCATTTTGGGCATCGGTGAACACCTGAACGGCAAAATTCTCCACGTGGATAGTTTGTACTTATCTTCGAGGATTCTCAAGGTCGAAAGAGATTGCCATTGCCCGATTTGCGGAAACAACCCGACAATCACAAACGTCGAAGATATCGACTACGAAGACCTTTGCGGTTTGAATACTCAAAGCGAAACTCCAGTGGAAGGCTTCACGCCCGAAGAACTCGCCCACCGTATCGAAAATGGCGACGACATAACCATCGTGGATGTCCGCGAACCGCACGAACGCGCGATTTTGCGCTTCCCGAACGCCATCGTAATTCCTATCGGACAGCTCGTCCGCAGGCAAAAGGAACTTGATCCGAATAAGGACACAATTTTCATTTGTAAGCAAGGCAAGCGTAGCGAACTTGCCATCAACACCTTGCGTGAAGCAGGCTACACCGGCCCTCTGTACAACTTAAAGGGAGGTATCGACGCTATGAAGGATATCATGTTCTCGCACGAAGGTGCATGGTTATAACACAAGGGGTAGAATAGGAAAAAGCTATGTCAAAAAAAATTTTCTACAAGGTCACATTTCTGTAACAACAAGATAAGAATATTTTTTTCTAGCTTTCCACACCTAACTACTAGGGAAATAGACTAAGAAGATTCCCGGTCAAGCAGGGAATGAAAACTTTTAAAACACAATTAACAATAAGAGGTAAACCACTATGGCAAATGAAGCTACAGACAAAAAAACAGGCATCAATGCGCTTGGCGCAAAGGCCGCCTACAACCTGGCGAACGTCACCAAGACCAAGCCGCAATTTGGTGCACTGACCCCTAAGTGGCTCACCAAATTCCTTGAATTTAAAGGCCTCGAAACAGGCCTGTTCCGCGTGAACAAGGTCGTGGAAGGCGAAACCCCGCTCGATGTTCTTTGCAGCCAGACCAAGAAATCCGACATTATCCCGGAAGGTTATGTCGAATACGAAACTGAACCGCGTGAATACAAGCTCAACTCGATCTCCACGATCATCAACGTCAACACCGCCATCGAAGACGTTTACAGCTCTCCGTACGATCAGGTTCAGGAACAGCTCGGTCTCGCTATCGAATCGCTCCGCGAACGTCAGGAAAGCCAGCTCATCAACAACGATGATTACGGTCTGTTGAAGAATATCGCCGATTCCCAGCGCATCCAGCCGCTCCGCGCCGATGGCCGTCCGACTCCGGACGATCTCGACGAACTCATTTCGAAGGTCTGGAAGGAACCGTCCTTCTTCCTCGCTCATCCGCGTGCCATTGCCGCGTTCGAACGCGAATGCACCCGCCGTGGCGTGCCGCCTGTTGTTGTCGATATCGCCGGTGGCAAGTTCCTTACCTGGCGTGGCATTCCTCTCGTCCCGACCGACAAGCTCCTCGTGGATGGCGTGAAGAATCCGAAGTCCCAGGGTGGCAAGACCAACATCTTGCTCGTGCGTACTGGTGAAGCTAAGCGCGGTGTTATCGGTCTCTTCCAGGCAGGTCTCAAGAACGAACATT
>JAFWRL010000224.1 GCA_017520105.1 Fibrobacter sp. | reverse complement strand
GTTTGCAGAAGCCCATTCTTCGTTCAAAACTTTGCTTTTTTGCCTGTTCTTTTTGTATATTCTAGCCGTAGAAAATAGATAGTGGAATGCTATTGACCAATGGCCAACGACCATTGGCTAACAACTGTTGACTAATGGCTATTATATGAAGGCGTAAAATGAAGCGAATTCTAAGTTTTATGGTGCGATATTTGCCACGATTGCTGTTGGCAGCTGCATTGGTTGTGATGCTTCTTTTGTGTTATTTATTTTCGTTCTTGGGGCGCCCCATTAACGATGGCAACAAGATGTATGCCAATGGCGATTACAAAGGCGCTTTAGAAACGTACATGAAGGTGCGTGAATCAGAGCCTGCAAACCCGCTGTTGTTCTACAATATCGGAACGGACCAGTACAGGCTCGGCAATCTCGAAGAGGCCAAGAAGGAACTCGAAAGCGCCATGCGCATGCCCGACAAGAAAATGGCGTCCAGGGCGGCGTATAACTTGGGCGATACGTATTTTCGCATTGGCGAGAAGGCTCCCGAAGGTCAGGGCAGCGAACGCATTGCCGCATGGCGTGAGTCCATTGCTTACCTGAAAAAGGCGATTGACTTGGACAACGATTTTGAGAACGCGAAGAAGAATGTCGAAATCGTCCAGCGTAAACTCAAGGAAGAACTCGACAAGCAGAAAGAGAACAAGGACCAGAATCAGGACAACAACCAGAAACAACCTCCGCTGAGTGACAATGCGAAACAGGTCTTGGCGCGAGCTCTACAGCTTTGCAAGGACGGTAAGTATGCCGAAGCGAAGTCGATGCTCGAAAACTTGATTGCCGAAGACGAAACTGCTGGCCAGTTGAGCGGCCATGTGCAGCGTATCGACGACGTCATCGAAATCAAGGCGGGTCGCAAGCCCAAGACGAAGATTGACGCGAGCAATACCGATAACGACCTGGAGGTGATCTGATGTTTAGTAAACAGTGGTTAGTGGTTAGTAAACAGGCTTGTCATTCCCGCGAAAGCGGGAATCTCCAGTCCTTTGCTGTGTCAAAGCAATCTCTTTCGTCTTTCGTCATTCGTCTTTCGTCTATAATTTTGATCCTCGCAGCCGCAGCGTTTGCTGCTCCGAAGTCCGCAAGCGCTTACTATGCCGATGCCGCTTTCCAGTACATCGAGAATCGTTTGCCGTCGGCGGAAATAACCTGCAACGAAGGCTTGCAGCAGTATCCGAACGATCAGAAGTTGCAGATGCTCCTCGACCGCATCAAGGAAGCGAAGGACGAGCAGAAGAACGAAAACAAGAAGAACGACAAGAATCAAGATAATAACGACCAGAATCAGAACGATCAAAACCAGAACCAGGATCAAAATCAGGACAAGAATAATCAGGACCAGAATAAGGATCAGCAAAATCAGCAGGACCAGAACCAAAATCAGAATAGCGACCAAAGTTCATCCAGTTCCCAGGACGAGCAGAATCAAGACCAGCAGAACCAAGGAAATCAGGGCCAGTCGAGTAGCAGCAATGCTCAGAGTTCCGACAGCAATGGTGGTGGTCAGCAACAACAGCCTGAACCGCAGCCTGAAACCGGTTCCAGCGATAGCAACGGTTCTGACCAAGAAGAGCAGCAACAGCCGCTTCAGCCTGGCGAGTTGAGCCCTGAAGAAGCCGCCCAACTCCTCAAGGACTTTGACGAACAGAACGGCGAACGCAAACCGTGGAAACCCGTCCGCGGCCAAGCCCGACCGGCGAAAGACTGGTAAGCCGAGCGTCGCGGCAAATGTGCTTGCACAATTTGCCATGACCGAGGCGCAAGTCTTGCGCTTGCGCAACGATTGGTAAGGCGAATGCCAAAGTCAAGTAAACTTGACTTCGGCTGAGCCGTAAAGTCTTGCGCTTGCGCAGCGACTGGTAAGCCGAGCGTCGCGGCAAATGTGCTTGCTCATGCCCAAGCAAAACCTATTGCGCATTTTTTGCCTGTTTAACGGGCTCCATAGAATGATGGCGAAAATTATGTTGCAAAAAAGGTTTATATTATAGTTATAAGAAAAAAAAGTAGGGGGGAAGAATAAATGGATTTTGATCAACTGCTGCAGCATTATAAAGCAAAAGCTTGCATCGTTTCCGTCGAATTTTTTCCGGATGGAAGTTACGGGAATATTCGTGTCGTGGCGGGCAATAAAGCGCATTGCGACGACATGGCCGCGTTGAACCATCCATTCGTGCCGGATTCCCCGTACGAAATGTGCTTCCCCAAGAATCAGAATTTCGAGGAACACTGCTTCCGCTGCATACGCGATGGCAAACCGCTCCATGCCTACGTCGATCTTTACATGATGGGGCTCTGGCTCAACATGTTCCTCATGCCGTTGGATTCCGACCGCGAGAATGTCGGCTATTGCCTCTATTGCTACGACGTGACGCCCAAGGCCGATTCTTCGGCGATGGCGGATATTTCTGCGGAGATTGCTTCCGATGTCTTGAAGGCCTGCATCAAGTTGCGCGGCTCGGGCGATATCAAGCAAGCGTTCAAGGAAGTTGTCGAAGACATCCGCTCCATTTGCGATTCCGATGATTGCTGCATTTTGTTGTGCGACGATGAAAAATGCAGTTGCTCCATTTTGGCTGAATCTCTCCGTAAAGGCTCAAACTTGTACCCGATGAGCCGCTATATTGAAGGTTTCTACGCTATCATGAAAACTTGGCCGGATACTTTGGCGGGCAGTACGTGCATCATTCTGAAAGATGAACGCGACATGGACAAACTGCGCGAACAGAATCCTGTTTGGCGTGCTTCGCTTGATTATGCAGGCGTGAAATCGGTCGTCTTGTTCCCGCTCCGTTATGGCGGAAAATTGCTCGGCTACATGTGGTCGCTTAATTTCAATATCGAAAATGTGTTGAAGATAAAAGAAACGCTTGAACTGACGACATTCTTTATCGCTTCTGAAATCGCTAGTTATAAACTTTTAAATAAACTAGAGGTTATGAGTACGATTGATTCCTTGACAGGAATCAAGAACAGAAACGTGATGAACAACCGCGTTGACCAGATTGTCGAAGGCCAGGACGCAATGCCGCAGGCCGTGCTCTTTGCGGATTTGAACGGACTGAAACGTATGAACGATGAACGCGGGCATGTCGCTGGCGACAAGATGTTACGTAAAGCGGCTTCGATTTTGGAAAGCGTTTTCCATGATGGCGAAGTGTATCGCGCTGGCGGTGACGAATTCATGGTACTCGTATCCGAAATAGCCAAGGACGAGGTCCAGCGCCGTGTTGACAAAGTTGATTTCTTGTCGAAAATGACGGAAGACGTACGCTTGTCGATTGGCGTATGCTATGGTGAAAGCGATATCCGTACGGCAATGCGCCTTGCAGATGAACAGATGTACGCCCAGAAGAATATTTATTACAAAATTCACCCGGAACAGAAGTATCGGTAAGGGCTTGAATCCGTATTTATTCTGCAGTAGCCAAGTCCTTTAATCGTCTTCTTTGCATCGACTTGCCAGAATTTATCCTCAGTACAAGTAATCATTTGTTAGAAAATTTAGTTTCTCTTAAAAAAAGAATCATTTAGACTAACAAATGAATGTTTTCAGTGGACTGTCAAAAAAATTTTTGCTAAATTAAAAAAATAATAGACAGAAACTGAATGAAACAAGAAACCATGCATAATGTTTTTATTACAGCCGTCCCAGCCTATCAAAATCGTCAAGACAACATTTACATCAAACCTAAAAATGGGAAATTTTTTTCATGAAAATAATTAAAGTTGCGCAGATAATAGATTCTTTTACCCTTGTGATAAATGCAGGCCTTGCTGATGGTCTCCGAAAAGGAACTGTTGTTATGATTTACGACATCGGCCCCCATATCATTGACCCGGATACGGGCGACGACTTAGGCGCTTTGGAAATCGTAAAAGGAACCGGAGTTATTTCCCACATCCAAGATAGAATCGCCACTGTAGAATGTAACATGGCGGAAAATGAGCCTCGCAAAATAATCAGACAATCCGTTCCAGGAGCCTTATCAGGACTCGAAAAAATGATTGGATCCTCAAAAACTGGAGAAATTCCCGTTCAAAGAAAGACCTTCACAGATCCCCAAATAGGAAGTCTCATCAAAATAATAAGGTAACTTAACTAAAGTTACAAGTATCCAAGTTTCCTAGAAAACGTTGAAGTTTAATCAAAAAACGCGTTTAGCCAAAGAAAGGCGTATGGTCTCCATCTTTGATGAAATCCAGCTCTTTCTGCTAAACAGTTATCAGCCAAGCAAGCCTTGCTAGAAGTGCTTTTTAGGGCAGTAATGTTCTATATTTCATTTTATGAGACTGCCTCGCGAAACACGTACTTATGTTGCGATTGACTTGAAGTCGTTTTTTGCGTCTGTGGAGTGTGTGCTTCGCGGGCTTGACCCGCTGACGACAAATCTTGTGGTTGCGGATGCGAGCCGTACGGAAAAGACGATTTGTCTTGCCGTGACTCCGAGTCTCAAAGCGTATGGCATTCCCGGGCGTGCACGCTTGTTCGAGGTAAATCAGAAGGTGCGCGAGGTGGAACGGCGCACGGGCGAGAAGGTCGAGTTCCTGATAGCAAAGCCGCAGATGGCGAAGTATGTGGAGTATTCGACCCGCATCTATAAAGTTTATCTGAAATATGTGAGCGAAGAAGATATTCACGTCTATTCCATCGATGAATGCTTTATCGACTTGACGCATTATCTTACGTTGTATAAGAAATCGGCAAGGGAACTGGCGAAGGATATGATTCGCGATGTGCTTGAAACGACCGGCATTACGGCGACGGCGGGAATCGGGACGAACCTTTACCTTTGCAAAATTGCGATGGACGTGATGGCGAAACATGTGGCGCCAGATGCAGACGGCGTGCGCGTTGCGGAACTTGACGAAATGACATACCGCAAGGAACTTTGGGGGCATCGGCCTATCACGAGTTTTTGGCAACTGGGGCGCGGCATCGCAGAGCGTTTGGCTCATTGCTATTTGAATAACGGTCGCGGAATTTTTACGATGGGCGACCTTGCACGTGCGAGCGTCAGGAATCCCGATGCGCTTTACAAAATGTTCGGCGTGAATGCAGAAATTCTAATTGACCATGCATGGGGTTACGAACCATGCGGTATCGCCGAAATCAAACGGTATAAAGCCAAAACGCATAGCATTGGCGGTGGCCAAGTGCTGAGCTGTGCGTATGACTGTGCGAAAGCGAAAATTGTCATCCGCGAAATGGTGGAAACGCTTGCGCTGGACCTTGTGGAAAAAGGTCTTGTGACGAACGGCCTCACGCTCCATGTGGGCTACGACCGCGAAAATGTGGATAAAGGAATTTATCACGGCGAGACGGTCGTCGATGGCTACGGTCGCACGATTCCGAAGCCTGCGCACGGGACGGCTCCACTTTTGAATTATACGTCGTCCGCTTCGACGATTGCCGAGGCGGTGATGAAGCTGGCTGACCGCATCATGAATCCGTCGCTTACCGTCAAGCGTCTGAATCTCACGGCGAATAACGTATTGCATGCCGCAAACGAAAGCTACGACTTGTTCACGGACGTGAAGAAGATTGAACGTGAAAAGAAAATGATGCAGGCGCAAATCGCCATCAAGAAACGCTTTGGCAAAAATGCCATTTTCAAGGGAATGGACATGCAGGAAGGCGCCACCACGCGCGAACGCAACGAACAAATCGGAGGACACAAGGCATGATATTAGACGAAAGAACGGCTCTACGAGCCTACAGACGAGAGACTAAAGAATGTTTTAGAGGCGATGATGCCTGACTATTTTTCTCTCGTCTTTCGTCACTCGTCTCTCGTCTAAAATAATCCTTAACCACTGCATACTTTTTACTAACCACTAATCACTAACCACTGCATTATGCTCGACAATTACAAAGACATCATCGACTTGCCGTATCCGAGGGATGATTGGAACTTTTTGATGAAGCATCCGCGGATGTCTATTGCCAACCGGGCGAAAATCTTCAGCCCGTTTGCGGCGTTGCGTGGCCATAATGAAAAAATCGCCGAAACTGCCGAACAGCATTTGGATGCCAACCGCGACGAGAACATGTGGGAAGATTTGGATTAACAGAAAGCCTTCGGTTTTGTAACCGAAGGCTTGTTAATCAAGGAATCATGAAAATCATTTTTGTTGCGTTTTAAAATCTTAGCCGCGAGGTGGCGGGGGAGGCATTTTGTCCTGCAGCTTTTTCATACGCTCGAACTGCATGAACTTGAACTTTTCTTGTTGTTCCTTGGTGAGAATCTTGTTCAAGCCCTTGACTCCGTCAACTCTGAGGTTGAGCAATGCTTCTTGAGCCTTGAGTATATCCTTCTTGGCCGCTGTGATTTTTGCTTCGTCGTTATTGTCGAGTGCATCGCGGAGTGACTTTTCGGCTTCTTTCTTTTGCTTGCGAAGAATCTTGAACGTAGAATCCGTTGCTTTGCGCTGCTGCTCAAGTGCTGCCTTCTGTTCGTGCGTCACTTGCAATACAGAGTCCATGAAGGCTTCGCCCTTCTTGAAATCGAACTTCTTGTCGAACTTCTTGTCAAAATCATTGCCTTTGAAGTGCGGGCCGCGAGGCGGTTCTCCGTGGAAGTTCGGACCATGATGGAACTTGTCTCCGCGGAATTCTCCATGGTGACGCTTGCAGCAGTCCATTTTTTTCTTGCAGCAATCGCCTGCCTTGAAGTCGCATGTTCCTTTTTTAGAACAGCAGGTGATCGCCTTGTTTGCACATGACGAACAGCCGGAATTGTTGAATGCGAAGGCTCCGATAAAGAAGCCGATGGAGCAAGCAAAAATAATGATGCTTGCAATAAGGATTTTTGTTGAGTCTTTCATTATTTTGTCTCCTCTAATAAATAGCTGATGGAACTGTATGTGTCTAAATTTTCAAGTTCGTCGTCGCTCGTTTCGCCGAGGTCGTTGTACCACGAGACGAGTTCATCGCTTGCGACACTCTGGACGAGAAGCGTTTCTTCGTCCATGCGGCTGATGACCGTGAATGCGGTGATGAATGCAATTGCGATAAAGCTCGCGGCAAGTGCGTACCTAGTCCGCATTTGTATGAAATTAATGAACTTGTTCTTTTTAGAAGAATCGAGTCTTGCGCAGACCGTTTCCCAGGAATTCTCCCTGGGCTGGATTCTTTCGAGTCTTGAGAAATCGATTTTATTACGCATAGTTCAAGTTCTCCTGTAAATAGTTCTTGACAACGGTCCTTGCTCGACTGAGTCTTGCCTTGATGGTCCCTTCGGGCATGTTGTAGATTTCGGATAAGTCCTTGACGCTGAGTTCTTCGGCGTCCTTTAGCCACAGCATGCTCCGTGTTTCGGCAGGGAGTTTCGACAATCCAAATTCTAAAAGTTCCGGGTCGTAATCTATTTGTTCCTCGTGCTTGCTCCCGATGGCTGATGTCATCAGAAGATCGATGTGACCTTCTTCGAGTTCTGCGTGCCGTTTTGAGGAACGCAGCCTCATGAGACATTCATTGACGGTAAGGCGAAACAGCCAGGTGTTGAGAGCGCTTTCACCGCGGAAGTTCTTGATCTTACCGGGAACGGAAACGAAAATGTCCATCAGTACGTCTTCAGCTTCGTCGCGGTTCTTGAGCATTCTGAACGCAAGGTTCAGTACGTTTGTACTGTGGGACTTCCACAGCATGCCAAGTGCTTCACGGCTACCTTGTTGAATTTTCTTTATGATGACTTTCTCGTCCATTTCGTTATTTTTGATGCGTGGGGTGGATGGTAGGTTGCATGGTTGCAAAAATTTTTTTTGAGCGTTTCCAATAACCAATGACTAATATCTAGTAACTATGAACTAGTAACTCGGAACCATTTAATTATATTATACGGCGATGCAAAAAATTCTGTTTGAGAAATTGAAAGAGGCGTTTTCCTCTGTTCTGCCCATCACGCTTATCGTGTTGCTGGTTTCTTATACTCCGCTTGTTACTTTTTCGTTGAAAGAATTGGTCGTCTTTTCTGTCAGTGCGATTTTCTTGATATTGGGTATAGGTCTTTTTAACTTGGGGGCGGACCTCGCCATGACGCCGATGGGGGCGTATGTGGGTGCCGGGCTTACCAAGTCGCGCAGACTTTTGCTGCTTGTGTCAGTGTGCTTTGTGATGGGCGTGCTCATCACGGTCGCGGAACCGGATTTGTCCGTGCTTGCAGAACAGGTCAAAAATGCGGTGCAGCCGCTGCTGTTGATTTCGACAATTGGCGTTGGCGTCGGCATCTTTTTGGTACTTGCGATTTTGAAAATCGTGTTCAAGAAAGATCTTTCCCTGATTATCATCTTCTTTTACATGGTGCTGTTCATGCTCGGGATGCTCATGGTGTCTGTCGGGCGGGACGCGTTCGTGCCGCTTGCTTTTGATTCGGGCGGTGTGACGACGGGGCCGATTACGGTGCCGTTTATCATGGCTCTTGGCGTGGGTGTCGCAGGTGCGATTGGCGGTAAGAACGCTTCGGAAAACAGTTTCGGTTTGATTGCGCTTTGTTCTGTGGGGCCGATTCTTGCGCTGATGGGGCTGGTCGTGTTTTCGAAGGGCGACTTGACTTACGAGCTTTCGATGGCGGCGTATTCGGTGGAAGCGAGCCTTGGCGAGCATTTTTTGCCGACCGTGATTGAAGTCGCAAAAGAGGTCCTGGTTGCACTTGCATTGATTGTCGTGTTCTTTTGCGCCTTGCAATTTACGGTGCTCAAGCTTCCGAAAGTAAAGCTTGTGCAGATTGGTTTTGGCATTTTCTATACATTTGCCGGACTTGTGATTTTCCTCACGGCGGTGATTGTTGGGTTCATGCCCATCGGGTTTGAAATTGGCCGCGAATTGGCGACGCGCCCGCATGCGCTTGTGATGGCTGGCTTTATCATTGGCATGGTGGTGGTGCTTGCAGAACCTGCGGTACACGTGCTTAACAAGCAGGTCGAAGAAGTGACCGGCGGCCTTGTGACGAAGCGTTCCATGCTCATTGCGCTTTCGGTGGGCGTCGGTATTTCGATTGGGCTTTCGATGTTGCGTATTATTATCGGGTTCCCGATTATTTATTATCTGCTGCCGGGATACTTTATTTCGCTTGGGCTTTCGTTCTTTGTGCCGAAACTTTATACGGCAATTGCGTTTGACTCTGGCGGCGTGGCAAGCGGTCCTCTGACTTCGAGTTTTATCTTGCCTTTGGCGATAGGTGCATGTTCCGTAATTCACGACGGAGGCAATTCGATTTTGAATTACGCTTTTGGAATCGTGGCGATGGTCGCGATGACTCCGCTTATTACCATCCAGGTGCTTGGCTTCAAGGCGATTGCGGCAAAGCTTTTGCGAAACAGGATGATGATGCGTCGCTTGCAGGATGCGGATGACGAACAGATTATTGATTTTGTGTAGAGGCGGCGATGATTGATACAGCAATGAAATTGACGAAAAAATTGGGTGTGCGTAAAAAAGTACATTCCAAGGTCTCGATGAATCGCCTGAAGATCCTCGTGACAACAGTAATGCGCTCGAAGGCCGACTTCTACATGGACTATATCCAGTCATTCGGCGCGAATGTGCAGTTTGTTCTGTACGGGCACGGAACCGCTCCGCGTGAAATCATGACGGCGCTTGGGCTTGCAGACCCTGAACGAGCCGTAATCGTGAGCATCATCGGTGAAGACCACGTGCCTGCCGTCTTGGAATGCCTTGAAGAAAAGTTCAAGACAATCGTGAATGGAAAGGGAATTGCCTACACGATTCCGATGGCAAGTGTGATAGGCAAGTCCGTATTTAATTTTTTGAGCGATAACCGTTCTCAGGTGAGGGGAGGATAATCATGGCTGCGAATAGTCACGAACTCATTATTTGTATTGTGAACAACGGATTCTCCGACACTGTGATGGAAGCGGCGAAAGATGCCGGTGCACGTGGCGGAACGGTGTTGAACGCTCGTGGAACTGCAAACAAGGAAGCGGAATCGTTCTTCCATATTGCAATCCAGCCAGAAAAGGAAGTGGTGATGATTCTTGTGCCGCTAAACGTGAAGGATGCAGTGCTGCATGCTTTGTACGAAAAGGCTGGCCTCGATACGATGGGGCAGGGGATTGCATTCTCGCTCCCGGTCGATAACGTGGTGGGCCTAACGCCATGGAAGGCTGATGCCAAGACAGCGGAGAAGAAAGCCTAAAAGAGATGGCGGATCAAGTCCGCCATGACGTTGTTTTACACTTTCACATTGAAGTAATCGATTTCGGGGTGGCTGATGTAGAGGCCGCTGACGGAGGCTTGCGGGTACATGGCGCCGTTTTCGGTGAGGCTGATGCCTACGCTCTTGAAATCGATGAGACGCGCGATGTTGAAGATTTCCTTGATGTTCGGGAGCACGGGGTAGCCAACGGCCGGGCGGATGCCCTTCCAGCCGCTGGTGCGTTCGAGTTCCTGGCTCAAGTATTCTGCGCCTGCTTCGGCGAGGCGATCGGCGACGGTCTGCATGAGGAGCACGTCGTAATCGCTGCCGCCTTGTTCGGCTTTTAGCTTTTCCAAACGCTTGACGAATGTTTCGCTCATGGTCACGGCGAATGCACCGACGATATCGCGGAAAACGTCCTTGCCTGCGGGCGCAGCGAAAACGCTTGCGGTATTTGCGTTTGCCGGGGCGACGTAATCGCAGAGGGAAAGGCAAGTGCCTTCGGGATTCTGCTGGCGGGCGGTCGAAACTTCGACGAGGTCTTCGGCGGTGCCTGTGCGGCCCGTGTTGAAGATGAGAGACTTTTCAGTGCCTGCGGCAGGGTAGAATGCCTGAACGGCGCGGAGCGCGTATTCGGGCTTTGTGAGTGACTTGATAAGCGCTTCGGCGTCGGCCTTGAGCTTTTTCGCTTCTTCTTCGGCGGGCTTGATTTTCCATGTGAAGAAGAAGTATTCCCAGCTGATGAGCGGGATAATTTTTTCGATAGGAATCGGCGGAAGTTTGCTTTCGCCCATGAACGGCGGCTGTATCGGCTGGTATTTGCTCCAGTCGCACTTGTAGCGGCGTTCTTCGGGAGTCGAGGCTGCTGCGGCCATGGCGTTTGCGGCTTCGGTCTTGATGCCGTTTTGTTTGTCGCGGATGCGCTGCTGTTCTTCGCGGTTTTCTTGAATCGTTTGTTCGCTTGTGGCGGGGTCCAAAAGCTTTTGCACGAGGCCCGGATTGCTGGCGGCATCGCGCACATGGAAAACTGGGCCGTCATAGCATGGGGCGATTTTCACAGCGGTATGCGTGGGCGAGGTTGTTGCGCCACCGACGATAATCGGGATGCGCTGGCCGGCGGCCTGCATGGCCTTTGCAACGGTGCACATTTCTTCGAGTGAGGGCGTAATGAGGCCGGAGAGGCTCAAGATATCTGCTTTGTTCTCAATAGCGGCCTTGACAATCACATCTTCGGGGACCATCACGCCGAGGTCCACCATCTCGTAGCCGTTACAGGCCATAATCACGGAGACGATGTTTTTGCCGATGTCGTGCACGTCGCCCTTGACGGTGGCGATGACGATTTTACCGCGGCTGGATGCGTTTGCGTCTTTGCCGGCTTCGATGTAGGGCTGCAAAATTTCTACAGCCTTTTTCATGGTACGTGCGGTCTTGACGACTTGTGGGAGGAACATCTTTCCTTCGCCGAATCGGCGGCCGACTTCGTTCATGCCGTCCATCAGCGGGCCGGAAATAATTCCCACCGGGCTATCGCCGCGGTTGATGAGTTCCATCAAGTCGGGCTGTAACGTTGTAGAAGTACCCTTGAGGAGCGCTTCTTGCAGACGCTCTTCGGGCGTGGTGGGCTTGGCATCGGCGGCTGCGTTGCCGGCATCGTTGGCCGCGGAACCCGCACCTGTGCTCATGGCAAAAATCGCCTTCGGGTCGTACTTGGTGCCCGCTTCCTTGGCGGCTGCGGCTGCAGCGGTCATGCGGCTTGCAATTTCAATTAACGCTTCGCTGGCATCCGGTTCTGTATTGAAGATAACTTCGGTAATCGCCATGCGGAGTTCCAGCGGAATCGTCTTGTATTCGACAATTGCGCTTGGATTCATGATGGCCATGCCCATGCCGTTTGGAATGGCGTAATGCAAGAACGTTGTGTGCATGGATTCGCGCAAGTAGTTGTTGCCACGGAATGCAAACGAGAGGTTCGAAAGGCCACCCGAAATGCGGACGCCGGGGAGGTTGTCCATAATCCAGCGGACGGCACGGATAAAGTCAATGGCGTAGGCGTTGTGTTCCGCCATGCCGGTAGCGACGGTCAAGACGTTCGGGTCATAAATGATGTCGGATGGATCAAAGTGAAGTTGCTTCACCATGATATCGTAAGCACGGGACGCAATTTGTACGCGACGCTCGTAGTTCGTGGCCTGACCTTCTTCGTCAAAGAGCATCACGATCACGGCGGCACCGAGGCGCTTCACGGTGAGCGCATGCTCGATAAACGCTTTTTCGCCCATCTTGAGGGAAATGGAGTTGACGATGCTTTTGCCTTGAATGCATTTGAGTCCTTCTTCGATGACTTCGAAGCGGGAGCTATCGACCATGATAGGCACGCGGCTTACGGCCGGGTCGGAGGCAATCAAGTTCAGGAACGTGCGCATTTCGGCGGTGGCGTCAAGGAGGCCATCGTCCATGTTCACGTCAATCACGTCGGCGCCGTCATCGACTTGCTTACGGGCGATGTCGAGGGCTTCTTCGTAATTTTTCTCGTTGATGAGACGCAGGAACTTCTTGGAGCCTGCGACATTGCAACGTTCGCCGACTTTCACGAAATCTTCGGCGTTACAGCTGTCAGCGCCGTTGCTCGGGCGAACCTGTTCTCTGAACAACGGTTCGAGCCCCGCGAGGCGGAGGCGCGGGCTGGTGACGTACTTGGGCGCGGGTTCGCGGCGCTTGTAATCGGCGGGGAGTGCGTCCAGCATCTTGCGCATGGCGGCGATGTGCTCGGGAGTCGTACCGCAGCAACCGCCAATCATGTTCACGAGCTTGTCGTCCAGATAAACTCGCATCAGGCGCACCATGTCTTCGGGCGTGTCGTCGTAACCGCCGAACTGGTTCGGGAGCCCGGCATTCGGGTGGCAGCTGATGTAGCACGGAGCGATAGCGCCCATGCGACGAAGGTACGGCACCATGCCGTCCGCACCGAGACCGCAGTTTAAACCGATGGAAAGCGGGTGCATGTGCATCACGCTCACGGC
>JAFWRL010000223.1 GCA_017520105.1 Fibrobacter sp. | reverse complement strand
CGCATGTTCGATAAACGCCTGTTCGCCCATCTTCAAGGAGATGGAGTTCACGATGCACTTGCCCTGGGCGCACTTGAGGCCCGCTTCAATGACTTCGAATCGGGAAGAGTCCACCATAATCGGCACGCGGCTGATAGCCGGGTCCGAAGCGAGCAAGTTCAGGAAGGTCTGCATTTCGGCGGTAGCATCCAGCAGGCCGTCGTCCATGTTCACGTCAATCACATCGGCGCCGTCTTCAACCTGTTTACGCGCGATGTCGAGCGCTTCTTCGTAATTTTTTTCGTTGATAAGGCGGAGGAACTTCTTGGAACCTGCCACGTTGCAGCGTTCACCGACCTTCACAAAGTCTTCGGCGTTGCAACTGTCGGCACCGTTGCTCGGGCGCACCTGTTCCTTGAACAGCGGTTCCAAACCGGCGAGGCGGAGCAGCGGGCTCGTGGCGTACTTGGGCGCGGGCTTGCGGCGTTCGTAATCGGCGGGAAGGGCGTCAAGCATCTTGCGCATCGCGGCGATGTGCTCCGGAGTTGTACCGCAGCAGCCGCCAATCATGTTCACGAGCTTGTCGTCCAGGTACACACCCATGAGCCGCACCATGTCTTCGGGCGTATCGTCGTAACCGCCGAACTGGTTCGGGAGGCCTGCATTCGGGTGACAAGAAATGTAGCAGGGAGCGACTTTGCCCATGCGGAGCAGGTACGGCACCATGCCGTCGGCACCGAGACCGCAGTTGAGGCCGATGGAAAGCGGGTGCATGTGCATCACGCTCACGGCGAATGCTTCGACCGTCTGGCCCGAAAGCGTACGGCCCGAGGCGTCGCTCACCGTCATCGAAAGCATCACCTCGATTGGCTTGATTTCGTCTTCGGGAGTGCCGGCATCCTTCGCGGCTGCAATGCGGGCTTCGTTCGCCTTGCTGTAGGCACTGAGGGCGGCCTTCGCGTTCAACGTGTCGAAAATCGTTTCGATGAGAATGGCGTCAACGCCTTCTTCCATGAGCACGGAAATTTGTTCCAAATACGCATCTTCCAGTTCATCAAAAGTAATCGCACGGCTTGCCGGGTCGTTCACGTCTTCGCTCATGGAGAGCATCTTGCTTGTGGGGCCGACGTCGCCCAAAATATAGACCTTGCGACCGTACTTCTTGAAACCTTCCTCGGCAGCCTGCTTCGCGATTTTCACAGAGGCGCGGTTCATCTCGGCAATGCGATGTTCCTGATGGTATTCGTGCTGGCTCACGCGCTGGCTCGAAAACGTGTTCGTGGTGAGGCAATCTACGCCTGCATCCACGTAGCGACGCTGGATGTCGAGAATTATCTCGGGCTTTTCGATGGAAAGCATGTCGTTGTTGGCACCCTTGATACCGTAAGTTTGGATAACAGAGCCCATGCCGCCATCGAGCAGCATCATCTTTGATTCGAACGCTTCACGAAGAGTCATCTTAGTTACCGTTTTATGCGTATATTTAATTTTATGCATAAAAGATAGAAAATGCTAGAATTGCTGTCACTAGCTATATAATAATATATCCTATTTAAACGTGAAAGGTGATCCCCGATCAAGTCGGGGATGACAGCTGGGGTCGAGAATGATAGGTTGTGTTCGTGTCTCGAAAAAATTACAGTGAAAAGAAGCATCGACCAATTTATAACTATCTAATTAGTATAGATTTGCACCATGAATATACTTATTTATGCGCTTTTTGCCCTTTCTGGCTTTGCAGGACTCATTTATGAAGGTTCGTGGGCCAGGTACCTTAAACTTTTCCTCGGGCATTCGAGCTATGGTCAGGTGCTCACGCTCTGCATTTACATGGGCGGGCTTGCGATTGGCAGTTTTGTCGCGGGCAAACTTGTCGAGAAGGTGAAGCGGCCCCTGCTCGGGTATGCGGCGGTGGAACTGGGCATCGGCATTGGCGGCATCATTTACCATCCGATGTACATCTGGCTCACGGATTATTTCTACGATTCGAGCTATGTGGCGTCGCTGAGTTCGCGCGGGGCGGAGATTCTGAAGGTGGTTTTGGCCACGGGTTCGACACTCCCGATTGCGATTGCGGTGGGTATGACGTTCCCATTCATTGCGGCGGGGCTCATGCGAAAGAGCGGTGCCGAAGTTTCGCTCCCGATGCTTTACTTTACGAATAGCCTTGGCAGTGCTATTGGTATTTTGTTCACAAGCTATACGCTCATTCCTGTGCTGGGTAACCATGCAACTTTGTGCGTGGCGGCTTCGATTAACTTTTTGCTGGCGGCGATATTCTGTTATATCGGCTATACGGCGCCTTCGACGCACGAAGAAGAACTCGAAGAGGAGGGCGCTGGGGCGTTGGCAACGGCTGGCGGGGATGCGGCGAGAGTTCGCGAAACGCGCGCGGAACCGCTCAACGAAGACTATGTGGCGGAACACAAGCTCGCCATGCCGCCGAAGAACATGTGGTTCTGGATTGCGGGGATTACGGGCCTCACTTCGTTTGTCTATGAAATCGTCTGGATTCGTTTGCTCTCGCTGTTGATGGGTTCGTCGAGCCACAGCTTTGACCAGATGCTTTCGGCGTTTATCTTGGGCCTTGCCATTGGCAGCGCCGTGAGCGGAAAGCTGTTGAAGAAGGATTCGCTCGTGGTGCTTTCGCTCGCGCAGATTTTCATGGGATTCTTTGCGCTTTGCACGCTGTACTTTTACAAGCCGTTCTGGGAAGGCATGAATGTGGCGAACCAGATTTTCAATACGACGAATGACGGTTATGTTTGCTGGAGCATTTTCAAGTACGTGCTTTCGATTTTCTGGATGGTGCCGACGAGTTTCTTCGCGGGCATGACGCTTCCGCTGATTACGTTGATTTTGACGCGTGCGTTCAAGAGCGAAGCCCCGATTGGCAAGGTCTATGGTTGGAACACCGTGGGTTCCATTCTCGGTTCGGCAGGCGGTGGGCTTTTGCTGTTACCGCTTTTGCAGCTCAAGGGTTCGCTGGTGCTCGCAGCTGTGCTCGACTTTATGATTGGCTTTATCCTGCTCGTCATTTATCGCAAAAAGTTCCGCTATAGCGTGCTCTTCTACGTGATGACGGCGGTGATGATTTTGCCTTCGTTCTTTGTGAATTTCGACCCGCACATGATTACGTCAGGGGCGTTCCGCGCTTACAAGAATTTGCACCCAGACGAGAAGATTGTGGTGCGCGATGGCAAAACGGCGACAATCAGTTTCCATGAATCCGATGTGCATTATTATGTGAAGACGAACGGCAAGGCCGATGCGAGCATGAGCAAGAATCGCGAAAAGCCGATTGAAGGCGACGAACTTACGCAAGCGGCGACCGCATTTATGCCGATGGCCATGAAGGACAAGCCTTACGATGCCGCAATGGTCGGCTTTGGCAGTGGCATGGGAGCGCATTACCTGCTTGCAGACCCACTGTTGCGAGATTTTGATTGCGTGGAAATTGAAGAAGAGATGATGAACCTCGCACGCGGATTTTATCCGTGGAATGCCCGCGGTTACGACGACCCGCGCATTCACATTTTTATTGACGATGCGCAGACGTTCTTCCTCACGAACCGCCGTAAGTACGATTTGATGATCAGCGTGCCGAGTAACCCGTGGGTGAGCGGTGTTGCAAGTTTGTTCAGCCATGAATTTTATGCGAAAATGCGCCGCTATATGAAACCGGGCGGACTTTGGGTGCAGTGGATTCAGACATACGAATTTAACGACTTGCTGTTCCTCAACATCTTGAAGGCGCTTGACGTGACGTTCCCGTATGTGAGTTTGTACAAGGCGCCTGAAGAACCGGACATTATCATTGTCGCCAGTGACGAGCCTGTGATGCAGCGTGCGATTGGAAGATTCCATACGGATCCCGAACTCGTGAAGGAATTCAAGCGAATACATCGTGACCCGGATTTCTTTGGCGAACAGAACTTCTTGTTTACATCCAAGATGGTGAAGTCACTTTTGGATGGCGTGGAACCGAACAGTACGTTTATTCCGATGGTGGATAACAAGGCGGAAGAAGCACGCTTCGTGCATTCGAACGCTCGCATTGTACAGGTGTTCGATAGCTGCGAAATTTGTTGGCCGGAATATCTGGATTCGGCGGATTACGCGCTCCGCAGACCGGTAATAGTACAGTCGATGCTCAAGGCGGGGACGGATAAGTATCGCAGACGTGCGCTCCTCGCATACATGAAGGAAGTCGAAAAACGCATGAAAATTTTCGAAGGCATCTCGGCGATGCTCGCTGTGAACGGCAACGATTCTGCTAATGCCACCGATTCTCTGTCGATTGCTTCAGAAAATGTCGCTGATTCTGCGACGGCGGTCGATAGCCTCGTGCGTCCGAAATTCAAGGTCTCGGAATCATCGCCTGAATGGAAAAAGTTCCGCATGGAATATGTGGAATGGATGCGTGGCGTCCCGATGGAAGCGCGTGATACGAATAAGGTTTACGTAAAAATGCGGAACCTTGTGAACAAGGGTGCGTTGCCGGAATCGCTCGTGGATGAATTCAATATCATGGAAGCGGCCCGTGTAAAGGACTACAAGTTGGCTGCATTCTATGTTGCCAATTTCTACGAGAAGTACGAGATTGGCGCGATGGATGAATTTTTCTTGCGCAACGCGATTCTGATTGCTTTCCTTGCGCACAACCCGACGCTCGCCGATGTAATCTATAAGGAAGCGATCAAGCCGCACGAAGAATTTACGCCTATCGAGAAGCTCTTGATTCAGAAGGAAATCCCGAGAATCCGCAGAAAGTAACGGCTTGCACAGTCCCTGAGTAAGTGGTGCGTATCTTGTCATCCTGAGTAAGCGAAGCGCATCTCGTCATTCTGAAGCCCGAAAGGGGTGAAGAATCCAGTTAATTCTTGAAGTGTGAAAAGGCGATGCCCGTTCAAGTCGGGCATGACAAAATCATCATGCCGCGTTTGTGCTGTTTTTGTGCCGTTAAACGTCACTGGATGTTTCGCCCTGCGGGCTCAACATGACGGGATGCTTTGGGCTCAACATGACGGAAAAGAGCATTCGTCTTTCATGACAGAAGAACGTGCTATTGTCATTGGACTTGGCATGACGGGATGCTTTGTGCTAAACATGACGAATGCATAAAAACAAAAGGAAGCGTTGGCGCTTCCTTTTAATTTTGGACAGTTAATTGCTATTGACCAATGACCGCTGACTAATGACTAATTAGAACAGGAACGAAATGCCGAGGTTCGTGTAGAACGTGAGGAGCGTGGAATTCGTAAAGGACGGTTCCACTGTCAGGCCTTGGTTCAGAAGATTTGTAAAGCATTGGACAATGCGGAGATTTATGTGCGTATTTCTCGTGAGCATGTAGCCGCCTTCGATAGCGAGGCCGACTTCCATGTTCGTCGAAACGAATGTGTTCGTGCTCTTGGTCGTGTTGTTTGCGACAACGCCTCCGTTGGCTTCAGAAGTGAATTCCGTATCGCCCATCAACTTAAGTCCCAGGTGCAAACCTGCTGCTGCAAAGAAATCATACTGGTCGAAAGTGTAGCGGAACATAATCGGAAGCTCGAATAACATAATATTGAGCTTTGCCTTGTTCGTGTAAACTTCCATGTTTTTTTCGTAATAGTACTGGCGGTAGTTGAACGTGAGTTCTGGGACAAGGCTGAAGTTCTTTGTGAACATCGAAATTTTGATGATAAGACCTGCACCGGCATTCCAACCTGCTCCCCAGCCATCGGAATTGGAGCCGAGGAACGTATTGTAGCCGCCTTGGATACGTGCTCCGAGGAACACAGACTGAGAAAATCCTTCACTGCGCTGCTTGCTGATTTCGGAACGCGAAGTCGTTTGCGTCTTGTACCTTGCATATGCGCTTGCGTATTCTTCGTCGTTTGCAAATTCGCTGTCGGAAGTCCCGTCGTAAGAACCCGTGGAGGTGTTGCTTGTTGTTGAAGAACTAGGGGAATCGGCAGAAATCCATTCATCGTCATCGGATTGTGCGAAGGCGCTCGCGGAGAGCGCTAAAATGATGGATGCGAGTAGGCAAGATTTTTTTAAAAGCATGGTCGAATTATAACAAAACGAAGATGGTTCAACACCCTAAAAATATTTTATTAAGGGTGAAATGATAAGAAAAAATTGTTTACAGAGTGATAAACGCGTATAGAGATGCACAACGGAAAGAAAAAAGGGAAGAAATACCCCTAATTCTTTGCCGGGTGCGTTGTTTGGTTAAGTAAATTTTTTCTTACGTTCATTTTCCAAGAAAATTGGTTTTCTATAAAGTAAGTAGGTATTTTATGTATAAGTTTTGAGTCAATTTTTAGGGGGCCGTTTTTATGCTCAAAAGGAATCATGTTTCTGTGCTGGCGGTGCTGGCATCTTTCTCGTTGTTGATGTTCTCGGCGTGCAGTGACGATGCTGGGAGTAATCCGACGCCTGTGGCCACTGAATCGTCGGCTGTAGAATCGTCGAGCAGCGTGGCTATTTCAAGTTCGGAATCTTCCAGCAATAAGGTTTCGAGTAGTTCGGCTCAAGAAATTGAGCGCCCTTCGATGGAAAGGTTGAATGAGAAATGTAACGAACAACATGATGGTGTTAGTATCGTTGCGTTCGATGGCGTGAAAACGGAGTATTTTTGTTTGGGTGAAGCCTATGGCGCTGGTATCAAAGAAGTGTTTTCGATTTTGGAACGTGCCGAAATTTCTCTTTATTCCTATGCAGAAAATGGATGGCAAGAAGTAAAATGCAATGCCGAAAACGAAGGCCGCAAGGAAATTTATGGTTTTCGGAATATGCGTTTGCCAGGAGCCTTATATTACAAGTGCGCTGACAGTCAGTGGGTGAAAATTGGAGCTGATGAATATAATAGCGGTTCTGTATCTTCGAAATCGTCAGGGACGTCTGTTTATCAGGTGGAGGATTTACCTAAATGTAAGGCCGATAACGAAAACTTTGTCGATTCTGTGCAAGTCGGACCCTCGGAATGGACTTATTACGAGTGCAAGCAGGGAACTTGGAAAGAATCTCGGTACCAGAGAGCGTTGAGGCTTCTCCCAAAATGCGATGCGGAACGTGAAGGCGTTGTGGACACTATACCAGTACAGCTTTCGGATTCTGCTTCCTATTATCGAAATAATTACTATTTCAAGTGCGAACAAGGGACTTGGATTGATTTGGATCGCGTTGCTCCTTTGGCTGCTGCGGTTCAAGCTCAGTGCGAGGAGAATCGTAATAGCGTCAGCCTCGCTTCTTATGATGACGTGCAAACGGATTACTGGTGTGGCGATTTGGTACTAGGTGCTGGCGGGGATCCGCGTTTTAATAGATTAAAAACGGCAAATATTGCAGTCTTCATTTATACCGATGCTGGATGGACTGAAGAAAAATGTGATGCTGCAAATGAAGGAAAAATAGAGAAATACCATTATGCACCTTACCATTCTTCAAAGGACTTGTATTTCAAATGCTCTAGCGGCAAGTGGAATAATTTAGGTGAACAGAAACCGGAATAGATAATATCGGTTTGATGATTTTGTAACGCTCTTTTGCATTCAGCTCCGCAATGCGGGGCTTTTTAAGTTTCTATCTTTAGCCTCGAAAATTTAATGAAGTTCTGCAAGCGGCAAGACTGTTGGACAGGCTCGACGAATTCTTTCGTCTTTCGTCTCTCGTCTTTCGTCTAGCAGAACCATACCGAGGTATAAAGCAATGGCAAAGTACAATCCGCAAGAGATCGAAACCAAGTGGCAAGCCTACTGGGAAGAACATCAAACTTTCAAGACGGGCACCGATAAGTCCAAGCCCAAGTATTACTGCCTGGACATGTTCCCGTACCCGAGTGGCGCAGGCCTCCAT
>JAFWRL010000222.1 GCA_017520105.1 Fibrobacter sp. | reverse complement strand
GAGGCCGGCCCCTGACGTTCAACGTAGAGCTCTAAAGGCATAATGTTGGGAGTGTCGTATGGCAACATCGAGCATTACTCATAATTTCGTGATAAGCCCTGAAGGGACACAGCGTTTTATTGACGCTATGGACCGTGCTGAAGAACTCGCCTCCAAGCCCATGCGTCCATTGAAAGGGCGCATCCTGAGTTCCGAGGCCGATTTCCTTTCATTGGCCGAAAAGATTCGTTCTAATGAAAGGTGAATGCTCTGTATTCAGCATCTCTAAATTTATTACATCTTCTAATTCCAAAACCCTTGATGCACAACGGCTCATCGACACATTCCGATGTCCGATAAATCCAAGTGTTGAAAAGTTTCTGCACCAAAATGCAATAGACTTTTCGAAAAAGAAACAGTCCATCACGCATCTCGTTTGTAACGAATATGCGAACTTGTTGGGGTATTTTTCCTTGACAGTAAAACCGATTGTTTTCTCCGCCAAGCGAATATCGAACACAAGTAAACGAAAAATCGAGAGAATCGGCAGGTATGATTCGAAAACGGACTCATATACAATAAGCGCGTATCTTCTTGCCCAGTTAGGCAAAAACTATGTCGTTGAACCGGAGAAACGGATTAATGGAGAAGATTTGTTGGGGTGGGCGTTTGCAGTTGTTAAGGATGTTCAAGCGAAGGTCGGCGGAGTCATCCTTTTTCTGGAATGCGAAGGAAAATGAATTGCTGCAATATTACAGATTTATTTAATTTCGTCTTCCGCATTGACCACGACTACGCATAAACGCACAAAGCCCGCCTTTCGGCGGGTTTTTGCTGTATTACAGTAAACGTCTAAAAAAGCCGACCCCGGCACAAAGGCCGGGGTGACATATACGCTTTAAGAAAACATCAATTACACGACGCGAGTCATGCCGGACATGCGTTCGCGCAGCCAAGCGCCGATTTCTTCAACCGGATGCTGACGGATGTTCTTGTTCACCTTGATGAGTTCTTCGTTATCGACAGCGTTGGTATTGCCTTCGTTGAAGATATCGCCAATGTCGCCCTTCTTGACTTCGTTCTTCATGAAGTCAGCGAGGAGAGGAACGCACTTGTTAGCAAACAGGTAGCAGCCGTATTCTGCAGTATCGCTGATGACGCGGTTCATTTCGAACAGCTTCTTACGAGCGATGAGGTTTGCAATGAGCGGAGTTTCGTGGAGGGATTCGTAGTAAGCGCTCATCGGCTTGATGCCCACAGAGCACATGGTTTCGAATGCGAGTTCCACACCGGCCTTGATCATAGCGGTCATGAGAACGCCACGGTCGAAGTATTCCTGTTCGGTGATCTGCTTGTCAGTTGCGGCAACCTTTTCGAATTCGAGTTCGCCGGTTTCGCCACGCCACTTGAGGAGGTCCTTGTCGCCAGCTTCCCAGTCCACCATCATCGTGCTGGAGAACTTGCCAGAGATGATGTTGTCCTGATGTTCGCAGTAAAGCGGCTTCATGATCTTCTTCATCTTTTCGGCGAGTTCCGTTGCGCGGATCTTGGCCGGGTTGGAGAGACGGTCCATCATGTTCGTGATGCCACCATGCTTGAGGGCTTCGGAAATCGTTTCCCAGCCGTACTGGAGGAGCTTCACAGCGTAAGCCTTGTCGATACCGAATTCCTTAACCATCTTGTCGTAGCAAAGGATCGTACCAGTCTGGAGCATACCGCAAAGGATGGTCTGTTCGCCCATGAGGTCAGACTTCACTTCGGCGACGAAAGAGCTTTCGAGAACGCCCGGACGGTCAGCGTGGAGACCAGCGGCGTAAGCCTTGGCATAGTCCCAGCCCTTACCTTCAGGGTCGTTTTCCGGGTGGACAGCGATAAGGCACGGCATGCCGAAACCACGGAGGTATTCAGAACGAACTTCGGAACCCGGTCCCTTCGGAGCGACCAT
>JAFWRL010000221.1 GCA_017520105.1 Fibrobacter sp. | reverse complement strand
GCGGGCAACAACCAGCCTATCGGGAGCCAGAGCGGGCGTGCGTTGAGCGACGTGCTTTCGTCCTTTGGCATTAATCTTGGCGGTTCCGGTGGCGGTTATGGATGGCCGCGTGGCGGGATGACCACGTCATCAGGTCAGAAGGCTGCGGAAGACTTAAGCATTTTCGACAATGACGATTACGGTGCTGCGCTCCTTGCCATTTCTGTGATGATGCAGAGTTACGGCTCGGCAAACGAGATGCTTTATTTTGCAAACAGAGTCGCAGAAGACATCCAGGGTGATGGGAACTGGGGCGATAACAACACGAAAGCGAAACTTGCAGACAAACTATTAAAACTAGACTCGGAAGGCGGGCTTGCAAAAATCCGCAGGAACATGGAAAGCTGGAAGCTTGGCGAAGTTCCCGACTTCGAAAAGTATGTGCGTAGTTTCTGGACGAGAACGCATAACTTTGAAACCTGCGGCACGATGAACGCAGGGCAAGTGAAACATGTGAACAATAGCCAAAGCGAATACTTTGTCTCTTATTATGAACAGCCCGATGGCCCGAGAATCCGCTTTATTTGCGACGCTTCGACCAAATCTTGGCGCGTTGCGACGGACCTTGAAAAGGATACGTACGGCTTGAAGGGCGATTACAATGGACAAATTAAGAACGGAATTATCAACCAGAATAAGTTGTATGTCTATGACCAAAGCAAGAGAGGCTGGCGTGAACCGCTGCCGGGTGAAATCCTTGATTTCTCTAGTGTTGACGATGTCTTGAAATCCCTTGCGGCTGGCGAAAAAGTCATCTTCTTCTTGCGCCATGCGGAACGCGGTGACGATACCGGCAAAAAAGGTCACTTGACGACGAACGGAAAGAAACAGTCTCAGACCGTAGGCGAAATGTTCAAGGGCGAAGATATTTACTTTGCCAATTCGACTTATACGCGTAGCTACGAAACGTGTGAAAACATCGCTCTGGGAGCTGGAATTACGGCGATGGGGAACGATACCATTCCGGAATTGGACGGCGAATGGTTCGTCAAAGACGAAACGAAGTTCGAAGAATACAAGAATTCCGATGGTGGTGGCTGGGTGGTCACTTCGGCCTATGCGTACAGGGGAAGCTACTCCGATGCGTTCTATTCGATGAAGTCTCGTGGCGATGAATATATCGCTGAAGTCGTGAAACCGCGCTTTGACAAGGTGAACAAGGTGGCGGTCTGGATTTCCCATGACATGCTTGTCGTTCCGCTTGTTGTTTATTGCACGGAGGGCAAGGTGAATCTGCGTTATTTCGATACGAAGCAGTGGATCAACTACCTCGCTGGAGTTGCAATTATCATGGGTACTGACGGAACTATCCGCTATGTGCCTGTGAAGGGCCTCAGTTCCGGCACGATGACGATGTAATTAGACGAAAGAACGGACCTTCGGTCCTACAGACGATAGACGAAAGAATAGGGCAATCTTTCGTCTTTTGCTTTAATCTATCGTCTTTCGTCTATTGTCTTTCGTCTAACCACTCCCTAAAATTGCTATATTCTCGCGCGTTGATTTTTATCAAACAGTTCACTTAATAAACATGGACGCATTCCGATATGAATGATACATTAAAGAAAGCTATGATTTTTGCCGCAGTGGCAACGGTTTCCGGTGCCTTTGCGTCTGATTTTGTAGCTCAACCTGCTGCTTCCAAGGGCGCAAAGGTTGGCCGTTTTGACGAGCAGATTGCTCTGATGCCGGACTCCATTGCCGCTCCAATCAAGGAACAGCTCAAATGGATGGATGAATCCACTGTTTTCCAGATTGTGGAAACTCACGGTGGTGGCTATTCCATTCTTTACCATACTTACGAACAGTCTGTTCGTGCCCGCGATATCCGCGATTCTATCGAAAACGCCGGTGGCCACGCTGTTGTGCCTATCGCTAAAGCTAAGCTTGGTAGCGAATACTGCCATGGCAAGATGGAAGGTGGCAAGTGCAAGGGTGAAACAGATACCTTTACGATTGGTAAGCTTGTCGAGTTCCAGGCTACGGGCCTCTTT
>JAFWRL010000220.1 GCA_017520105.1 Fibrobacter sp. | reverse complement strand
GGGAGTAGCACACTTCCACCGGTTTCAAGTTCGAGGTAATAGCCTTGCGGGGTGATAGACTCCACGCGTGCGCGGTTGATTCTTCCAAGTTCCATAATTTGCCTTTCCGTTCAAGTTTCCCGCGAACAATCGCGGTTCATTAATGTCATGCCCGCCTCCGAGCTCTTTGATCACTTAGTGCTTTAGCACTTACGTGAGCATGATCCGCGAATGGGGAGGGCATCTCCTTTAAATATACTTTTTCTCTGGATTTGTCATCCTGACACCGTAGGTGGAAGGATCCAGTGATTTTTACAAATATACCTTTTTGCGCTAGTTGTCGCAAGGGCTCTCGTAGTTCGAAAGCTTTGCTTTACTCCGTCGGCAGTTCCTTGCAATGCCGTATAAACCGGAGCGTTTCTTTTTCGCCGTCTTTCGCGAGCTTTTGGAGCAGGAACAGCAACTTCTTGTAAGTCGTTTCAGTCATTTTTTCGTGCGCAGTGCTCTTGGTCAAGTACAGGAGCGGAGATTCTTGCGTATATGTTTCCTTGTTGTACGTCTTGGAGGCGGCCACGCGGTCGCAGAACATCTCCTTGATGTAACGGTCGGGCATGTCCATCGGCACGATTTTCTTTGTCTTCATATCGTAATCGTACCAGAATTCAAAGTGGTGCTTGTTGCGACCCTTGTGGTGCATCCATGCGAGGCTCATGCCCGTGTCGCGGCGCTCGCCGTTGTTTGGCGATTCCTTGCCCGTGTAGTATTTTGCGCCTGGAATAAATTCACTAGGGCTGTACTTCGACAAGTCGTGGAACAGCCCCTGCCACCCGATACCGGCTTTAAAGCAAAGCCTGACGACCTCGTTTCGATGTTTTGTAATCGTGATGAAATGCCGGATCGGATGGAACATGGTGGATGGGTCGCGCTAAAGCGCTATGAGGACGCTTCGCTTTGAGCGATGAGGTCGGCACTACGTGCCTTTGAGCAAAATCTCACAACCTCATACCCCAAAGGGCGAAGCCCGTGCTCATACCTTATTTTACTTCTTCTTCGTCTTCTTGGTTTCGAGCCATTCGTCGAAGGTGATGCTGCGGTCAACAACACCGTTCGGCGTGAGTTCCAAGACACGGTTCGCAATCGTTTGAACAAATTCATGGTCCTGCGAACAGAAGATGACCGGTCCCGGGAAAGCCTTGAGGCCGTTGTTCAAAGCGGTGATGGCTTCCAAGTCGAGGTGTGCGGTCGGTTCGTCGAGCAACAAGCAGTTCGCGTTCGAAAGCATCATCTTCGAAAGCATGCAGCGCACCTTTTCGCCACCGGAAAGGACGTTCGCCGATTTCAGCGCTTCTTCGCCGGTAAAGAGCATACGACCGAGGAATCCGCGGATGAACGTTTCGTCCTGTTCCTTGCTGTACTGGCGCAGCCAATCCACGAGGGAGAGGTCCGTCTTGAAGTAGGCGTCGTTATTCTTCGGGAAGTAGTTGTAGCTGATGGTGTTGCCCCATTTGAGCACGCCTTCCGGAGACTTGATTTCTTCGGCGATGAGCTGGAAGAACGCTGTCTTGAGCGTGTCGAATTCGCCGACGAGCGCAACTTTGTCCTGGTTACCGAGCGAGAACGTCAAGTCTTTGCAGACAATGCCGTCGCCGCCGTCGATGGTCGCATTCTTGACTTCGAGCACAATCTTGCCCGGTTCGCGGTCCATCTTGAAGTTCACCCACGGGAACTTGCGGCTCGATGCCGGCATTTCTTCGACGGTCATCTTGTCCAAAAGCTTCTTGCGGCTGGTGGCCTGCTTTGCCTTGGCGGCATTCGATGCGAAGCGGCGGATGAACGCCTTGAGTTCTTCAATCTTTTCTTCGGCGCGGCGGTTCTGATCCTTGCGCTGCTTCTGGGCGAGCTGGCTTGCTGCATACCAGAATTCGTAGTTACCGCCGTAGATGTTGATCTTGCCGTAGTCGATATCGCAAGTGTGCGTGCAGACGGCATTCAAGAAGTGACGGTCATGGCTCACCACGATCACGATGTTTTCGAAGCGTTCGAGGTAGTCTTCGAGCCAGCCGACAGTTTCCAAATCAAGGTGGTTCGTCGGTTCGTCCAAGAGCAAAATGTCCGGGTTGCCGAACAGAGCCTGGGCGAGGAGCACGCGGATTTTCTGACCGCCATCGAGTTCGGACATCAAGTTGTAGTGGAATTCTTCGGGAATGCCAAGTCCCTTGAGGAGCACCGCAGCGTTGGAATCGGCTTCGTAACCGCCGATTTCGCCAAAGCGAGTCTCGATTTCCATGGCCTGCATGCCCTGTTCTTCGGTCATTTCTGGGAGCGCGTAAAGTTCGTCACGCTTCTTGCCAAGTTCGTAGAGTTCCGGAAAACCCATCATCACGGTTTCGAGGACAGTGTTGTTTTCGTAGGCAAAGTGGTCCTGCTTCAAAACGGCGATACGTTCGCCCGGGTCCTTCGTGACTTCACCCGTGTTCGGTTCGAGTTCGCCCGAAAGAATTTTGAGGAATGTGGATTTGCCGGCACCATTTGCACCGATAACACCGTAGCAATTGCCGCGCTTGAAGGAAAGGTTCACTTCCTTGAAGAGAACGCGGCTACCATACTGGAGACTGACATTGGATACATTAAGCATGGCGCCAAAGATAGTAAAAAATGGGGGTGGATTGTAGGGGGGCTTGTGGAATCAATTGAAATGAGGTTGTCATGCCCGACTAGATCGGACATCACCTTTTTTAAAATGTTATTATTCCAATTAGAAATTTTTTTAGGAATATGGGGTAATTATGTTATTAAAAAAATCTGCAAGATTTGCAGCCGCCGCTCTAGCGCTAGCCTTGTTTGGCTGTTCCGATGACGATGGCGTGAGTGCGAACAATCACATCGTTCTGACGAGTTCCTCTTCAGTACACGCTCCGGGGAGATATTTGTCTTCTTCGGCTGCGAAACCGGCTTCATCCGCGACTTCTTCCTCCGCGAAAGTTGCAAGTTCCTCTTCGGCGAAAGTCGCGAGTAGTTCTTCCGCAAAAACGGCAAACAGTTCCTCCGCTAAGATTGCGAGTTCTTCTGCGACCGCTCCGAAATCCTCCGCTGCAGTTCCGCCGCAATCTTCCTCTGACGTTGTGGCAAGTTCCGCGACAGTTCCGCCATCCTCGTCTTCTGCAAAAATCGCAAGCAGTTCCGCCACGAAACCCGTGAGTTCGTCCGCGAAGGTCGTGGTGAGTTCCTCCGCAACTGCACCTGCATCGTCCGCTGCGGCGTCTGGCTTTTTCAGCGACAACTGGCGCCAAGCCTGCCTCGATAAAATCAACGAATACCGCGCAACCGAAAACCTTGGACCATTGACGCTTGCACCTGAAGAAAAGCAGACCTGCACCGACAAGGAAGCCGCCGATGACCTCGCAGAAAATAAGGCTCATGGCCACTTTGGCAACTGTGGGGAATTCGCGCAGAACAGCGGTCCGAACTTCAATACCTCTTGGCGTAAAACCGCAATCGAAGTCTCTGATTCTTACCTCAAAATGATGTGGGAAGACGAAAAAGCGCTTGTGACGAGTGGCGAACGCGACCCGAAAAAAGACGAAGACTACCCCTACATCGGCCATTACCTCAACATGAAAGGCAAATACAAAACCGTCGCCTGTGGTATCGCTCTTACTGCTGATGGCAAGAAGGGCTGGTTCAACGTGAATTTCTTCTAGGATGCTAAAAGTCCGTCCTTCTAGCGATGGTCTTGAGCCTTGTCGTTAGACGCCAATATTTCTATCTTGCGCCGCGTGAAGCGGATTCATAGGACTATTGCGAAACTTCTTGTGGTGAACGGTTACTTGCCAAAGCTTGGACTTGCTGCGGTAATCGGTTTCGTGACGGGACTTGTCGCTGTCGCGTTCCACTGGGGCCTCGTGCATGCTGCGGATTGGGTCCGTTTGCCGTGGACGCTTGGTCTTTTACCGTGGTGGACTTTTGCTGCGGTTCCCGCGATTGGCGGTCTTGCTGTAGGCATTTTCATTTACAAGATTGCCCGAGCTCCCGAAACGGCGGGGCAGGGCACCGACAGGATGATTTATTCATTCCACCACCAGGGCGGTAACGTGCGTGCCCGTGTTGCTCCGGTGAAGTTCTTTGCGAGTATCGTGACGCTTTCGACGGGCGGCTCCGCAGGGTACGAAGGCCCGATTTCGCAGATCGGTTCCGGCATAGCCTCAACGATTTGCAAGTTTTTCAAGATGCCGCGGATGATGCGCGGTCAGTTCTTGCTGGCGGGTACGGCGGCTGGGCTTGGCGCAATTTTCAAGGCTCCGCTGGCGGGGGCGCTCACGTCTGTCGAAATGCTTTACCGCGAGGATTTCGAGTCGAATGCTTTTGCGACGTCCGTGGTTTCGTCGGTTGTTTCTTTTGCTGTTTATGTGGCTTTTGTGGGAACTGCGCCTTTGATTAGCGGAGTGCCCGCGTTCCCGTTTACGGGCGGCGTGGAACTTTTCGCCTGCGCGTTGCTTGGAATTCTCTGTTTCCCGTTTTCGTATTTGTACGTGCGCTGTTATTATGCGTCGGAACGCCGCTTTCATAAGTGGTCGATTCCCGCTTGGCTCAAACCCGCGATTGGCGGCGCGTTCGTTTCGCTTTTGATTCTTGCGTATCCGGAAGTTTCTGGCGGTGGTTTTGGCTTTATCGATGATTTGATGGCAGGCCTTGTGCCGCGTACTGCGTGGGGTGTGTTGCTTTTGCTCGGGGTCGTGCTTGCAAAGATTGTGGCAACCGCATTGACGGTGGGTTCGGGCGGTTCAGGCGGTGTTTTTGGACCGTCGCTGTTTATTGGTGGCGTTGTGGGTGCGATGTTTGCGGGAATCTGCGAACTTGCATTCCCGGGCGTTATCCGCATGCCGGAAATGTTCATTCTTGTCGGTATGGCTGCGTTTTTTGCCGGTGCTGCAAAGGCTCCGTTTGCTGGCGTCGTGATGGTCTGCGAAATGACAGGGAGCTACAGCTTGCTGCCGGGACTATTGATTGCCTCTGTCATGCATGTGGCGTTTTCCCGCAATTGGTCAATTTACAAGAGCCAAGTGCTCAACAAGTTTGCGTCGCCGGCGCATCGTCGCGACATGGACCGCGAACTTATCCAAGCCTACGATAAAATCGCGAAAGAGTAAATTCTTGCGTTTTTCTGCAAAAAATGGGCGGACTGTTGCCGCTTAATCGGTAAAAATTACTTTTTTACGAGAAATATTGTATCTTATTTTATATGCGTCTCCGATTTCTGATTTCGTTGATTTTGTTTGTTGGGCTTTGTTGCTTTTCTTTTTCTGCTTCTGCAAATCAAGAAAAATTTTGGGCCGAACTAGAAAAAATTGACAAACTAGACAAAAAGTTTTTGGGAGATACAAGGGATTCTTTGTTGCATGCTATAAAAGTAAAAGATATTAATGGAACTCGATATTATGTTGATGTTTTATCGGATTCGGCATATGAAGAGCACGCTTTAGATAAATCAGAGCTTATTCAGATTTTCTTTTTAACAGATCAATTAGATTCGGCTGTAATAACGCTTGCAAAAGAACGTGAACGTTCGATTGAATGTGATGATGAGGATGAACGATATTGCAGAGTTCAAAATATGTGGTTCTCTGCGTTTAACGATAATTTGACTGAATATCTTTATGAGAATATGGATTTGAGCAAAGTCTCTAATATTCAAGAGCAACTTAATCGCGTTGCAAATTCGGATATTGAAGAGGAATATAAAGAACTTGCGGAATTGATGAAAGATGTTATGAATGGTGAATTTCTGAATGTAAATAGGCCTTATGTATGCGATTCTGCTTGTCAAGCTTTTAACTATGGTCATAGAGAAGCTGGAAGGGCTTATCGATTTGGTTATGATCGTAGTTCTGCTGTTGAACGTGATACGCTTTCTTATGATTCATTGATTTCTAGATTAGACGACTATCAGAAACGATATCCGAATTCAAAATTCAACTTACTAATTCAAAGAGAAAAACATGATGCAGAATCTTGTCGAGGTATGTTAATTTATGTTGACCGATATTATGAATGGTATTATTATACGGGGGGCTTTGGGGCGGAAGCTTTTATAAGTCCATCAAATGGAAGTTATGAATGGAATATCGTCCTTCAATATCAAAGATTTGTTTTAACAGTGAGTTATAGTTTGGATGATGACTATCATTCAGGATGGAATATTCTTGCAGGTTTTGACGCTTTTGAAAACAAATATTTTAAAGTCGTTCCTTTTGTCGGTGGATACGACCCTTGGATGGCGGGATTGCAATTAGAATTTAGACCTTGGATATCTAATTTATATCGCGATGTTATTTCTTTTGGATCGTATTTTACTATCAAAGCAAAGTATGTGTTTAAATATGGCGAAAATGGTTGTGAATCGGGGACTGGTAAAGATGGCGTAATGCGTTGTTATGTCGATGGAATTCCTGCAGGTCGTGAAAGAGATAAAAAGCTTGCTAAGCATAGATTCTATCTCGGTGTGGGTTTCCATATTTGGTAATTGTAGAATAATGAGGATTATGTGTATGCGAATTTTTCTTTTATTTGTTTTGCTGTTGAATGTCTTTACGTTTGCGGCTTCGTTTTTAGATGAAAAGATGGCGGCTCGTCGTGCTTTTATTGAAAAACTTGATGATATAGAGAAAATGCGTCTTGCAGATACGCGTGATTCTCTGCTGACAAGTCTTCAGGAAAATGATGTGAATGCTGTTGCTCGTTATATTGGTGTTTTGACAGATTCCGCATATGAAGAATACGCCTTGGACAAGTACGAGCTTTTGCAGATTTATCTTTTGATGGACCAGTTTGATTCGGCAATTGTTACGTTTGTTCGTGATTATGATAATCATTTATCTTCTTATGCACAAGGCAGATACGCTCATCAATATCAATGGTATTCTGCATTTGATGATAAGCTAATTGAATATCTTGATGCAAAGATGAATTTGACAAATCGGGACGTTCTTCAGGAACAGTTGAATCGTATCTCGAATTCGAATATAAGCCAAGAACTCAAGGATTTGGCTGAATTGATGAAAATGGAGTTCGCGCGTAATGTTATCAAAAGTAAGTCTATCGCCTGTTTTTCTGAAGAAGTGAAAAAAGGAAAAATGTCAGAAGTATGTAGCCAAAGAGATGAAATTTATCAAATGCGTTATGGTGTTTGGAGTGAGGATTTCGTTGATAAGGATTCTGTTTATTACGATTCGTTGTTTTCCATGTTTGCTAGTTTCCAAAATAATTATCCCGATTCGGAGTTTAGAAGTTGGGCTATAAAGCACAGACATTTGGCAAATCAAACCCGTGAAAGAGATTTTAGACGTCAGCATTACTATTTGGATCGTTTATATACTGGAGGCATCGGCGGAGAATTTTTTATCAGTCCGTCGAATTCCGATTGTGAATTGAATATTGTTCTTCAATATAAACGTTTTATTTTAACGGCTAATCATGGGCAGGATCCTGATTTTCTGGATGGTTGGAATGTCTTGCTAGGTGTAGATGCTTTTGAAAATAGGTTCTTCAAAATTGTTCCGTTTGTGGGTGGATACAAGAGTTGGATGGCTGGCATGCAATTTGAATTTAGACCGTGGATTTCTGAATTAGGGGGTGAATTTCCAATAGGGGGCTATTTATCTTTTAAGGCGAAGTATGTGTTTAAATATGGCGAAAATGGTGGTGAAGCCGATGATTATAAAAAACATTCCAAGCATAGATTCTATCTCGGTGTAGGCTTCCACATTTGGTAATTTATCCTTAAGAGGAGGAAAAGAATGCGGAAAATTTTTTTATTTGTTCTATTGCTGAATGTTTTTGTTTTAGCAGAATCGTGCGATATTAAACCGCTGCCACCCTTTCTAGACAGTCCCCAAAAACAAGCTTTGGCAAAAGTTAGGGATTCGCTATTGACCTCTTTACAGGCTCAGGATTCGAACGAAGTTTTCCGATATGTAGATGTATTGAGAAATTCAGGATATGGCGAACGTGCGTTGGACGATTATGAACTTATACAAATTTATTTTTTAATGAATCAGTATGATTCGGCGTTAGTTACGCTGGTAAGAGAACATTATCGTTTTATTAATGACAGTTATGTTGATGATGAAAGTGGATGTTGTAGTGATAACGCTCCATATTCT
>JAFWRL010000219.1 GCA_017520105.1 Fibrobacter sp. | reverse complement strand
ATGCACTCGGACCATGGAACGCGATGTTCGGAATCGGGAGACCGAGAATGGCGCGAGCATGCAAAGCAAATTCAGACAAATCCTGCGAAATGAGCGTCACCATACCGGTATCGTGCGGACGCGGAGAGACTTCGCTGAACAGGACCTCGTCCTTGCAAACGAAAAGTTCCACGCCAAAGATGCCGCGACCGCCAAGGGCGTCCGTGACCTTCTTCGCAATGACCTTCGCTTGTTCCAAAAGTTCCGGCTTCATCGGCTGCGGCTGCCAGGATTCCTGATAGTCGCCGCCCACCTGATGGTGGCCAATCGGTTCCAAGAAGCTCGTGCCGCCCACATGGCGGACCGTGAGCAAAGTAATTTCGTAATCGAACGGCACGAAGCCTTCCACAATCACACGGCTGGCGTGGCCTGTACGGCCTTCATGCTGGGAAATGTTCCAAGAGTTTTCGATATCGGCTTCCGTCTTGATGACGCTCTGACCGTGGCCCGAAGAACTCATCACCGGCTTGATGACGCACGGGATGCCGATTTCCTTGACGGCAGCCTTGAAATCTTCGTAGTTGTCTGCAAAGCGGTACGGGCTCGTCTTGAGTCCGAGCTCTTCGGCTGCGAGACGGCGGATGCCTTCGCGGTTCATCGTAAGCTTCGTGGCCTTCGCGGTCGGGATGACGTTGTAGCCTTCCTTTTCGAGTTCCACGAGCGTGTCGGTCGCAATCGCTTCGACTTCCGGGACGATGTAGTCCGGCTTTTCAAGTTCAATCACGCGGCGAAGTTCAGCACCGTCCAGCATGTTAATCACGTGACTGCGGTGAGCCACCTGCATACCGGGAGCGTTGGCATAACGATCCACCGCGATAACTTCAACACCAAGACGAATCATCTCGATGATGACTTCCTTGCCTAATTCGCCTGCTCCGCAGAACAGGACCTTGGTTGCACTAGAACTTAGAGGTGTACCGATTTCTGCCATAAAAACTCCTTGGTTTGCCATAAATATAAGAATAGACGAGAGACGAAAGACGAAAGACGAAAGAAAAGTAGGCCGAAGGCCGTTAGGAAACAGTGGTTAGTGGTTAGGAAATGGTGGCTATTGGGCGGGGAACAGCCATTTAACAAAATGTATTACACAAAACGTTAAGTATTCTATTCGCTTAGAACTTCTTATCCACCGGATTGAAGCTGAACTTCACGCCCGAGCGAATCCAGGCATCGGCGCCATCCTCATTTTTGTCATGCGCGAGATTGCGATAGACGCGGAAACCACCACCTGCATAGAACTTGAACCAGTCCGTCACAGTTCGTTCATAAACCGCATCGACGAGGAACTGTTTTTCGACCACGCCAGAAAGTGAATTTTCCTCTTTCAGAGCCTTGTCGTAGTCCGTATAAAGTTCCTTATCGCCTTGACGAAGCCAAGCCAGCGTAAGCTTCGCGGAATGGCGTCTCCATTTCCAGTTCATGTCAAACCACAAGTCGAGAGCATCACCTCCCCTGCGGTATCCAATGGGATAATCGACAAAAAAGGCGTCTGCAAAAGTGAGCGTATCTTCTTGATCCTGATAATTACTGCGGTAGTTGCGGCGTCCCGTATATTTAAGTAACGGAAGCCTGCTATTGTTCGCCACCGGGTCTGTGCGTACAACATCAAGCCGCCACGAGAACTTTCCGTACCTGTTCGTTTCAAGTTCATGGTAATAGCCAACCATATAATTTACAATAGAACGGTTCGTCTTCATTTTTTTGCTTTCACCGACTGGACTTGCAACATCTTCAAAATTCAACTGCGTATAGAATTTCGCACCGTTCGATGTTTTGTAGCCAAGTTCCACGGACGTCGCCGCGGATGTATAACCCGTTGCGTAATTGTCGTGCCAATACATAAATGGATTAAAGGAGCGGAACTCTAAAGATTTTCCGCCAATCACACTTTGCTCCACAAGATAAAACCAGAACTTGCGGGTTTCAACGCCTAACCTATGGAACACCATGTTCTTCACGTTTTCCGTATAGGTGCGCTTGCGCTGGTTGCTCACCTGCTTTCCATATTCGGTACACTTCTGTACATAAGCTTCAGTCCCCTTTTCCGGGCAGCCCGTTTCATGATTCATCACATCACCAAACAGCCAAGCGTTCAAGGAACTCAGCAAAAAGTCATAACGGAATATCCCCACATTGAATTTCCATTGAATTCCGTCGTGATACGGTAAGCCGCCAAGAAAAATATCATTTTTGGATATTTTCAAATCTTCAGGGTCGAAGCGACCGAATTTCACAAAACCTACAGGGTTATCCCATCTGGCATAAGCGTTGATGGGCACATTAATATCGAGTTCACTGGGTTTATAGGTAAAATTCGTTTTAAGTTCACTGTTATACCAAGCCTCTAAATCCTTACGCAGCGGAGCTTCCAATAAAAAGTGAAAATCCTTGTAGCCCGCCCTGAACGCGAGCATAAAGAAAGGTTCAATATGTTCTTCGTAACTACGGCCATTCTCCAAAGGAATCCGAAGGCCTTTCCAACTGTGATTGCCTCTCCCGTAATCTTCAAGGGTATCCACAGCAAACGTGGGGTCCGTCGGCCCACCATTAAAGCCAATGTTGAAATCCAAACCGAACTGGAAGTATCCTGTCTTTTCCGTCGATTTTTCAGATGGATTTTCTGCGAATGCAAGCGACGTCGCCGCAAGCGCCCCTACAATGAGAATAAGAATTTTGTTTAGCATAATGTAAATGTATTAAAAAGAGTTACTAGTTACTAGTTCTGAGTTACTAGGTTTTTAGAATTTAGGGTTAAGAATTTAGTTGCGTGGTTCGGCAGGTACTCCAACCTTAGTTCATGTTAGCAAAGAGCGGAGCACACCGTGAGCCGGAATGACCAAGCGCAAGCTGGTCATGAAGGCGAAAGCGAGGCGAAGAAGGCGTCTTGTATTACACAAGAGCTGAGCGGTCTTTTCCGTGAGCCACAAATGCCTCGTATGAACGAGGCATGGTGGCGAGAGCGGAGCGCCGACGGAGTTTTTCTATTAAATCAAAGCGAAGCGGGTACTAGAAGGACCACCCAGGCAGGGAGACCCGGGTGATCCCTTGTGTTGTGGTGGGTACGCCTTTACGTACCCGTTGTGTGTGTGTATTTTCGAGGGCATGTTCAAAAACATTCGAACACGTCTGTCGAATTTCTTGCTACATCATTGCTCTAATCGTTTTTCACGACTAGAACAAGTCAGAATTCATGCGCATAAAGGCAGGCAACTCGTAATCGACGTTGCTTTCCTTGAGAGCGTCTTCAGGGGCTTTCTGGTTACGGACGAAAGCCGGCGTACCATAATCTACAGCGTTTGTCTGTTCACTCTGGGCCATCACACGCGATTCCTGCTTAGCGTAGGAGCCTGCATAATTGCCGCTAGAGAGAGGATCTGCTTCTGCAACACCCGGCATTTCTTCGGTTTCGCGCAGAGTTGCGGTAGTCGTTGCAACAGCTTCTTCGGCATAGCTTGCCTTGGCATCGAAGTTCGGAGATGCAAACGAAGATGCAGGAGCGAACATGGCAGCGGCCTGGTTCACCTGAGACATCGGGCGGGCGGGGCTTGCATAGCTCTGTGTCGGGGCAGAAGCATAAGTCGGAGCAGCCGGAACCGTGCGCTGGGTGACGGCAGGAGCGGCAACAGTCGGGGCAGCCATAGCAGCAGCCGGCATTGCAGCAGTGGAGCGGCCAGCAAGAGCGACGAAGTTCGTTGTCGGACGCGGCGTAGCGGCCTGTACAGTGGGCTGGTAACCTGTAGCCTGCGGGAACGAACCTGCGATACCGCCATAGTTCACGGCTGCAGCGTTGTTCGTGCCACCGCAACCCGTTGCGATAATGGTGATGCACACCTTGTCGCCAAGTTCCGGAAGCGTAATGTCGCCCACGATGATGTTCGGGTTGCCTTCTTCGCCCACGGCATCGTAAATGTGTTCCATTGCTTCGTTGTGTTCGAGCAAGGAGTAGTTTTCGCCATGGGAAACGTTGATAAGCACGCCAGATGCACCCTGGATATCGATATCTTCGAGAAGCGGAGAAGAAAGAGCTGCATCGGCAGCGGCAACACCGCGGCCTTCGCCTTCTGCTGTACCCGTACCCATGAGGGCGGAGCCGCCGTGGAGCATGACCTTGCGGATATCAGCAAAGTCAACATGCACAAGACCGTGACGGAACATGATGCTGCAGATGCTCTGCACTGCGTTACCGAGAATTTCGTCGGCCATCTTGAAGGCTTCATCGACAGTCGCATTCTTGTTCGTGTTCTGGATGAGGTTCAAAAGTTTCTTGTTCTCGATGACGATGATTGTATCGGCTGCTTCGCGGAGAGCGCGAACGCCGTTCTGAGCCAAGGAATTGCGGACATTGCCTTCGAAGCGGAACGGCTTCGTGACAACGGCAACCGTAAGCACACCTTCTTCACGAGCAATGTTAGCCACAATCGGAGCGGCACCCGTACCGGTACCACCGCCCATGCCCGCCGTAACGAACACGAGGTCAGCGCCCTTCATAGCATCTCTCAAGTCATCGATGTTTTCTTCGACAGCCTTACGACCCATTTCCGGATCCATGCCAGCACCGAGATTTCTCGTGCTCTTTTCACCGATAAGAATCTTGTGGTCTGCGAGACTCTGGTCAAGCGCCATAGCGTCGGTATTGATGGCGTAATATTCTACACCTTCAATATTCATCTGCTTCATACGGTTAACGGTGTTGCCGCCGGCACCGCCGACACCGAACACCTTCACCTTGGCGTTTCTGAACGGAGTATCATCTCCTGTGACACGAGATTTTGCCTCGAAGTTTATGTTTGCGAAGTCACTCATAGTTTATCTCCCTGATTTGAGTGGTTTATGTTGTTAGAAATAAGTCCTGATGAAGTCGCGGAAGCGCTGCAAACCCTTCTTGACGGACACGGCCAACTGGGTTCCTGTTTCACGCTGCTTTTTCTCGCGATGCTTTTTGTTCGCATAGTACAAGAGGCCTATGCCTGTTGCGTAAGACGGATTCTGGAACGCTTCCTGAATGCCGCTCATGCCTCTCGGTTTACCGATATGGACGGGCTTCTTGAATACTTTGGCCGCGATATCTTCAATACCGGCAAGGTTGCAGCAGCCACCCGTAAGCACGATACCGCCATCAATAACAGTATCCAAGTGGTGCTTTTCCAAATCCTTCGCCAAAAGCTTGAAAATCTCTGCGACACGAGCTGTGATAATGCGAGCCAAAAGTTTACGAGAACAAGGGACTTCCCCACGGTCGCCCACACCTGGGACCGGGAAAGTTTCGTCTTCAATCAAATTGTTGAGCGAGCAAGTGCCATATTTTTTCTTGATTTCTTCCGCCTTCGAAAGTGAAACCGGAACTTCAAGGCATTTGCTAATATCGCTTGTAATGATGTTGCCCGCCATGTCGAGCGAAGCCGTATAACGCACGGAATCCTTCACGAACACGGCGACATCGGCAGAACCGGCACCAATGTCGATAAGAGCCACACCCAATTCGCGTTCGTCTTCAGAAAGTACGGCAGAGGCAGCCGCAAGCGGTTCCAAGACAAAACCCGCCACATTGAGACCAGCGCGATTCACACACTTTGCGATATCCTGGAGTGCGTTCGGGCGAGAGGTCACCACCTGAACTTCGACTCCTAAACGACGGCCAGAATAGCCTTTGGGATTGCGAATACCCGTCCTGTCGTCCAGCGTATATTCACCCGGGAAAATATGGATGATTTCGCCCGCCTTGTCCGGCAGCGTACTTGCCTGTCTTTGGACGTTGATGATATCTTCTTCACGAACTTCGTTCGTCGGAAGCGTCACAAGCCCTTTGTAGCTGAACGAAGACACATGCTTTCCGGCAATGCCTACATAGACATCGCGCACATCGACACCCGCCGATGATTCCAGCATGTGGACCGCTTTCTGGAGAGTCTCGACGACGGAATCGTATTCATCGGACGATTCCAGCGTAAAATCTCCGCACTCTACAACTCGGACAGAATCATCTTCCGAGATACCAACGAATAAGTTCACTTTCGAGGCGCCAATATCAAGCCCGAAAATGTAGTCGTTCTTTTTGACCATTTGCTTATTGTTATCCATTGATACACCTCTTATCAAAGTTCTTTATATACGCAAAGCCATGAAATCTCATATCGACCTCGACTGCACAAAGAAGTTCGTTACGAAAGCCCTTGCCAACGGCATCGTACAAAGTAAACAAATCATTATCCCAGTTCGATTCCGGGAACATCACGCGGAATCCGGAATCCTTGAAGAACACCTCAAAGGCGTGATCTTTCTCGGACCATCCCACTTGTGAAACTCTTTCATACAGGCTCTTGTTCTCTTTCCGCATTGCCGATAAGAACGAGGCGACCTGCTTAATCTTTCCGACAGATTCGTTTTCGAGAATTGGCAGATGGAGCGCTGTCATCATCGACATCGGGAGCGACAGTCCTCGTTCGGAATAAACCGTTCCCTTTCCATCTTCAAGAACCGACAAAATCGGCGATGCTTCCTGGAGCTTGATGTAAAGCGATGACGGGAACTTGCTGACCACTTCAGCAGAATGGATATGCGGAATCTGCAAAAGCGATTTCTTGACGGAGTCGGCATCCAGTTCGGACATGAGCATGCCCGTTTCCACCTGGGCACTCTGAACAACGTCTTCCCATGAAAGCATGCGGTTGCCTTCGATTTCGATATACTGCAAATGCCTGAATTCCAGCGGATTAATCTGCTGCAGATAGAAACGACTATGCCACAGAGCGCCGACGGCAACGACAAGGAGCAAGGCGAAAAACCAGCCCTTACGTTTGAACCAGCGAATGCGATTGGCAATGGCAAGTTTCACCTTGCGGTTACGTTTGCGCTTGCGCTTGCGTTCGTTGTAGCCAATTCGGCGACCGAACATGTTCGTATCATCTAATGTCAAATGCTCTTCTCCAAAATCGTCTGGCCCAGTTTCCAGATATTACCGGCACCCATCAGAACAATCACATCGTTAGGCTTGAGCAAATCTTTGCAAACAGGAATCAAGTTGTTCACGTCTCCGATGAAGCGGGCATCGCGGTGGCCGCGGTCTGCAGCGCTGTTCGCCACCATCGCGCCGGTCACGCCTTCAATCGGCTTCTCGCGGGACGGGTAGATGTCGGTCACCAAGAGCACATCGCAGTTGGCAAAAGCACTGCCGAAAGCTTCGTGCTGGTCGCGGGTACGCGTAAACAAATGCGGCTGGAAGGCGACAATAATGCGCTTGTCCGGGAAAGCTTCGCGGAAACCCAAAAGCGTCGCAGTCGCTTCCGTCGGGTGGTGGGCGTAATCGTCAAACACCATGACACCGTTCTTTTCACCGATGAATTCGAAACGGCGCTTGACGCCTTCAAATGCAGCCACAGCCTTACGGGCGACATCAACAGAAATGCCCTCTTCGACAGCGAGCGCCACGGCAGCAGTCGCGTTCAACACGTTGTGGCGACCCGGAATCTGTAACTTGAACTGTCCCAAACTCTTGCCGTCATTAAGGATTTCAAACTGCGGATAGCCCTTCACGAAGCTGAGATTTTCGACGCGGTACTTGGCCTGGCGCGTAAAGCCGTAAGTAATCACAGGCTTCTTGAGGTGCGACAAAATCTGCTGCACGTTCGGGTCGTCGAGGCAAACAATCACCTGACCGTAGAACGGAATCTTGTTCGCAAACTGCGTGAACGCATCCTTGATGGCATCGATATTTTCGTAAGTATCAAGATGGTCGGCGTCGATATTCGTGATGATGGCCGAAGACGGCATCATCGAAAGGAAACTGCGGTCAAATTCGTCACTTTCGGCAATGAGGTAATCGCCATGGCCCACCTTGGCGCCACTGCACTTGCCCTTCACGATACCGCCCACGATAATCGTCGGGTCGAGTCCGGCTTCTTCCCAAATAGCGCCAACGATAGACGTCGTGGTCGTTTTGCCGTGCGTACCGGCAATGGAGAGCGTGTATTTGAGTCGCATGAGTTCGCCAAGCATCTCGGCGCGGCGAATCACCGGAATGCGGCGGTTGCGAGCCTCGACAAGTTCCGGATTGTCATACGGAATCGCAGACGAATAAACGACTAGGTCTGCATCAACGACATTCTTTGCTTCGTGTTTGGGATCTACGCGGATGCCAAGGCCTTTCAGGTAATCAATGACAGCCCCCTCGCCCATGTCGGAACCCGTCACCACGAAACCGTTTTCGTGGAGCACTTCGGCAATACCGGACATACCGGCGCCACCGATGCCCACAAAATGAAGGCGACGGACACGTTTACAATCGTTAATCTGCATTACGTTCTCTCCATATCCAGGATAATTTTCGCAATCTGGTCTGCGGCATCGGGCATGCCAAGCGTTGCAGCGGCTTCGCCCATTTGCTTCAAACGCTCCGAATCGTACAGGAGCGATTCCACTTTATTCCAAAGATCATTCGGCTCGTCATCGAGTTCCACGAGGGCAGCCCCCGCTTTTTCAACGACGCGGGCGTTATGTTCCTGATGGTTTGCGGTCGCATGCGGGTACGGGAGCAAAATAGAAGGCTTGCCAAACGCAAGAATTTCCGCAAGTCCCGAAGCTCCTGCACGACTGATAATCAAGTCGGCATGTTTCATGTATGCATAAATGTTATCGAGGAATCCACGAACGGCAACATTGGGCAAAATACCGAGACGTTCGTTGATGGCGTCAACGTTCTTGGCGCCCACCTGCCAGACCACGCTGATATCTTCGTGGGCGGCAATGCGACCGATGCTTTCTTCAATCTTATTGTTGATGCCAGCAGCTCCCTGTGAACCGCCAACAATAAACACCGCCTTGCGGCCTTCACGGAATTCCACCGGACGTTGGAGCGATTCGGCAGCAGGCAATTCACGAACCGGATTTCCAAGAATACGGGTCTTGTCAATCGGGAAACCCTTCATCGCTTCTTCAGATGTCACAAAAACCATCTTGGCATAACGGGCGCCAACTTTATTCGCAATACCGGCGACTGCATTCTGTTCCTGCAAATAAACCGGGATACCCATGGAACCTGCAGCAAGCACAATCGGGAGCGAGACATAACCGCCCGTCGCGATGACCACATCCGGGGCAATCTTCTTCACGACGCTCTTGGCACGTACCAGGGATTTCGTCAAATTAAAAGGCAAAGCCAAATTCTTGAGGAACGGGCCACGGTGCAGCGGAACTGCCGAGATGTATTCATACGGCCAGTTCTTTGCCACAAGGCGTTCTTCCATGGAATCCTTGCGACCCGCAAATGTAATCTGAGTTACACCCAACTTTTTCAAGCTCTCGGCAATAGCCACTGCCGGGAATATATGGCCACCCGTGCCACCATAAACAAAGAGGAATTTTTTCATATAAATCTCCTTCTTGCCCTAAAATTCGAGAACTGCCCCATCTCAAACGATACCGGACCACTCATATAAGGTTCATGGATGCTTTTACCAGTCGTCGGACGGGAAATATTCAAAAGGATTCCAATAAACGCTGCAGAGAACGTCAAGTTCGTGCCGCCAAAACTGAGGAACGGAAGCGGCTGCCCCGTTGTAGGAATAAGCCCGACGCACACACAAACATGAATCGCAAAATTCAGGAACAGCGATGTCGTAAGCGCTACAGCCATGTACTTTCCAAAACGGGTCGAAGAACGTCTCGCAATATTGTAACCCTGCGAGAAAAGTATGGCAAAGGCGAGCAACACCGCAAATGTACCGACAAATCCAAATTCTTCCCCAATCACAGAATAGACCACATCCTTGTGCGCTTCGGGCAAGTAACCCAATTTCTGTTCGCCCATACCGATACCCGTCCCGAAAAATCCGCCATTTCCAAGCGCTTCGAGCGCATGACGCCCTTGCCACTGCGATGCCGTCATCGTGCCTTCGTCCGAGAAGAACGCCATGATGCGGCTACGGGAATGCGGTTTCAAAAGCAACGCGATAAGGCCAAGCGGAATACTTACGAGAGCGCTCATGCCTACATACTTGTAATTCGCACCTGCAATCATCAGCAACACAAGCAAAAGGACACTGAACATGATGAGCATCGAAAAGTTCGGTTGGCAAATCAACAGTATCGCCGCGATGGAGAAGGGAATCAACGGCTGAATAATCGTGCACTTCAACGTCTTGATTTCGTCGCCCGCATTGGAAAGCTTTGCGCAAATCCATGCGACAAAACCGAACTTCATGATTTCAGACGGCTGGATACCCCAAATCCAGCGAGATGCGCCCTTCACTTCGCCTCCCGAAACGATTGCAGCCAATGTAAGAATCGCCCCGACCACAAAGATAAAGCGAGCAGCAACTTTCCACAACGCGTAATCGACCTTGTAGAAAAAGAATATGGCAACCAAAGCGGCAAAGAACTTATGAAGGTGGGCCTTCAGGTAATATTCCGCAGGCAAGTTACGCGATGCGGCCACAGGTGCAGACGCAGAATAAATGACAGCAATGCCCGCACACATCAACACGATGGTGACGATAAGCAAAAGCTTGTTCATTCCTGTGGACTGAGAGTTGGACATCTTAACTTGAGAACCTTACCTTAAACCTTGAATTCCGCTTTCATGTGGAGAAGCGCATCGACAACTTGTTCCATATGCATGCCACGGCTCCCCTTCACCAGGAACACATCGCCTTCGGCAACTTTATCGCTCAAGAAGCAAATCACATCTGCAACAGAATCGAAATGGAATACGTTTTTCATGCCACGGGCTTTCGCTCCTTCCACGTACTTTTTCGCTTCTTTACCAACGGCGAGGAGCATGTCGAAGTTCATTTCCGGCACCATCATGCCAATCTGCTTGTGCATATTGCCGCTTTCCTTGCCGAGTTCGAGCATATCGCCCAGAATCGCAATGCGCTTGCCATCAATCCTCATGTTGCCCAACGTCTGGAGCGCCATTTTCGTCGAAGACGGGTTCGCGTTGTAGCAATCCGAAATAATCTTGAAACCGTTAGCGGTCTTTATTTCCATGCGCATGTTCGTGGAGACAAAACCTGCAAGAGCCTTGGCCATGTCGCCTTTCGGAATGCGGAAAGTTTCGCCTACAGCAATTGCGGCAAGAGCATCATAAAGATTGTGGTCGCCGGGAACGTTCAGAACAAAATGTGTACGGCCGATATAGAAATCCGCACAGAGATTTTCGTTCCACTTGAGCTTTTCCGGCTTGATGACGCCACGACGGACTCCGAACGTCACCACCTTGAAATTTTTGTTCGCCTTCACCTTGCAGAGGCGTTCGTCATCAGCATTCACAATCAGCGTTCCGCCCTTCTTGAGGCCTGCAACGATGTTGATTTTTTCATTGAAGACACCGTCCAAATCGCCGAGGCGTTCGAGGTGGGAGGCTCCAATGTTCGTAATCACGGCCACATCCGGTTCCGTCGCCAGTGATAGCGGACGGATTTCGTCCGGACCGCTCGTACCCATTTCGACAACGGCAGCTTCGTGGCTGTGCTTCAGCTGGAAAAGCGTCATCGGCACACCGATATGATTATTGAAGTTTCCCTGCGTGGCATGGGTGTTGAACTTCATCGAAAGCACGGCCTTCGTCATTTCCTTCGTAGTCGTCTTGCCGTTACTGCCGGTGATGGCGACCTTCTTCAACTTGAAAAGTCTTTGATAGCCCTTGGCTAATTTCAAGAGTGCCTGAGTCGTATCTTCGACAGGAGCGTACATCTTGAAATTCGGATCGATAGCAGTTTGGTTTATAACGCTCATCAGAGCTCCATCCTTTTCCATTTGAGATACAAACTGGTGGGCGTCAAAACGCACGCCCTTAATAGGCCAAAAGACAACGCCCTTGGCGCTTTCGCGAGAATCCATGCAAAGATTCACCTTGCGTTTCAAGGTGCGAGCCGAAACACCGACCGCTTCGGTTTCCAGAATCTTGAGCATTTCTCCAATAGTCAAATCAAGCTTTAGCATTCCATCGCCTTCACCGCGATTTCGCGATCGTCAAAATGATGCTTGGTCTTACCGATAATCTGGTAATCCTCGTGACCCTTACCCGCAATCACGAGCCAATCACCGTCGCGCAGTTCCGCACAAGCGCGATAAATCGCCTCTTCGCGGTTTTCGACAACTTCAAACTTGTCCGTCGTCATGCCCGCACGAACATCTTCGATAATCGCCGACGGATTTTCGGTACGCGGATTGTCCGACGTGAGCCAGGCCTTGTCCGCAATGCGTTCGGCAATGCCACCCATAATCGGGCGCTTCGTCTTGTCGCGGTCACCACCGCAACCAAAGACAGTCGAAAGCTTGCCGCGGCAAAGGCTGCGAGCCGTATTCAGCACTCGTTCAAGAGCGTCCGGCGTATGGGCATAATCCACGATGACATGCTTACCGTCCTTGTTCCAGACCTTCTCGAAACGTCCCGGAACGCGAACCGTCGCAATCGCCTTGCGCATCGCCTCTTCGGAAATCCCCAAAGCGTGAGCCCAAGCCAAAACGAGGAGAACATTATCCACGTTGAAATCGCCGCAAAGCGGAGTCACGAACGGTTCCTTCGCAATCGCGGGGAGCGTAAATTCTAGACCGTCTTCCGTATTTTTCACTTCACCGAACGGCTTGATATCGGCCTTCGCCTTGCCGAGTCTCGAAACAGCGACCTTGCGGCAATCGAGAACGTTGAAAAGTTTATCGCCATGTTCATCATCGATATTGATGACCGCCACGCCGTTTTCGGCGAGATACTTCGTGAACAGCAATTTTTTCGCTTCAAAGTAGGCGTCCATCGTCTTGTGGTAATCGAGATGGTCCTGCGTCAAGTTGCTAAAGAGGCCACTCTTAAAGTGGATTCCCGCCACGCGCCCCTGATGGAGCGAATGCGAAGAGGCTTCCATCACGAGATCGGAGCAGCCCGATTCCACGGCGCTAGCTGCAAATGCGAACAAATCAAGCTGACCCGGAGTCGTAAGCGTCGCCGGCACGGACTTGTCGCCAATCTTGTTCATGATGGTGCCGAGCAGAGCTGTCTTGTGGCCAGCCGCTTCCAGCATGGCATTCATGAGGAACGCACTCGTCGTCTTTCCGTTCGTGCCTGTCACCGCATGGCAAGTCAGCTTGCTGAACGGATCCTTATAGAAAATCCTTGCTGCCTCAAGACGCGCCGCTTTCACATCCGGTACCTGAATCCACTTGGAAGTAAGCCCCTCCGGAGCCATCGTCTCGCCCACAACCGCAACGGCACCAGCCGCAATAGCGCTACGGGCGAACGTTTCAAAGCCTTCCGCTGGAACGGAGAAGAATAAATTCCCCGGTTTCACACGGCGGGAATCATCACAAAGCCCCGTCACGGACAACTTTTCCATAAGTCCTTCCGAAATCATCAGCTTTTCTCCTTTAAAGTCAGCTTGCAAATGGCGCCCTTCTGCAAAGTTTCTTCTGCCTTGGGTTCCTGAGCGACCACGCGACCTTTTCCTGTATATTCAACATTCATGCGGATGTTCCCCATCACTTCGAGAGCGTCCTTCAACGAAAGGCCTTGCAAATTCGGCATCTTGCTTGCCACAGCATCACCAAGCAAAAGCGTCTTTCCACTCGTTCCGCCCATATCGACTCGTTCCGAAATCACTCGGCGGCCCTTGCCCTCGAAACGGATAGAGCAATAATTCTTTTTGGCATAATCCTTTGCCGATGCAACCGTCATTCCCGCAAAATCCTTGTCACACGGGGAACCGAGCTTCACCTGCTTCAAGTTGTGCGCGAGCGGCGAGAGCGCCGGATGGTAATAGACGCCTTCCATAATGCGGCGGAAAATCGGGCCAGCGGTAAGGCCACCCACATGCTTCCCTTGCGGATCATCAACGAGCACAAGGCATACATAACGGGTATCTTCGGCAGGAGCAAGCCCGATGAACGAAGCCACCTGCGAATTGCGGTCATAAGAACGTGTCGCAGCATTATATTTTTCAGCCGTACCCGTCTTGCCGCCAAACAGAACGTCGGTAAGTTTTTGCGAGGCGACGCGCTTTGCAGTACCGCTATTCACCACGCGGTAAAGCATCTTCCGGATTTTCGAAGCGGTCTTTTCAGAAACGACCCTGCGGAGTTCCACCGGCTTATTCTGTTCAACGACATCACCTTTCGAATTGCGCCATTCCTTTACAATCTGCGGGCGCATGAGGAGCCCGCCATTGGCGATAGCCGCATAGGCCATGACCATCTGGATTGGCGTCACGGAAACAGCATGGCCAAAACCCATCGTCTTTAACGTTCTGTCATCGCGAGTGAGTTCCGTCGGCGTCAAGAGTTTTCCGTTTTCTTCACCGTCATAATTGTCAAACGCCCTCGTGCCAATGCCAAAAGCACGCGCCATCTTGAACATGCGTTCCGCCCCGACCTCGGATGCAATCTTTGCAAACACGATATTCGAGGATTGTACCATCGCCTCGCTCATATCCATATCGCCATAGACGTGGGTATCGCAAATCTTTTCAATCTTCGGATTCCATTGCCAGCAGCGACCTTCGTTCGCAAAAACCTTTTCCGGACTGACGGCGTTATTTTCGAGAGCGGCCGCAGCGGTAATCACCTTGAACGTAGAACCCGGTTCATAGGACATCGAAATAATCTCGTTTTTCGCCACGCGCCCAAGGCCTTGAATCTTGGAATTCGGGTCAAACGTCGGGTAGCTCGCCATCGCAAGGATTTCACCCGTATAGGGATCCACGACGACAGCACTCGCGCTCGTCGCCTTGAATTCGGCAACACCATCCTTCAACGCCTTCTCGACAATTTCCTGCATATTGCGGTCAATCGTCAGCACGAGATTCAAGCCGGATTTTGCCTCGACAACATTCTTCGAACGGTAATAGACCTCGCGACGGTGCACATCCTGGACGCTCACGCGGAGCCCTTCATCCCCGCGGAGGCTATCGTCATAAATCTTTTCCATGCCCATGCTGCCGCTGCCGTTATAGCCCACCTTCCCCACAATCTGCGAAGCAAGAGTTCCCTGCAAGAACAGACGGCTGTAGCCCAGATTATCGCTCGTATCGCGCATGCTTTCAGCAAAAATGATTCCGTTACGGTCCATAATGGAACCGCGTTCTGCATACAAGTTCTTCGTATGCGTCACCATAGACTTCGTATTCACCTGATATACGCTACGGTTGACAACCTGGATATCAAAAGTCTGTAGCACAAGCACGCCGATTGTACAAAGTACAAGGCACTTCAAAATGAACAGGGGATCTGCACCGTACTTATTCATTGGGCACCCCCGACACCATAACTTTTACCGGCACATCATAAAGTCCAAGCCCGGCGTGTTCGGCAAAATCGGCTAGGTATTCCAGCGAAGTCAGCTTGTTGATTTCGAATTCCTGCAACAGAATTTCGCGATTCAGCAAGTTCACCTTTTCCCTTAAGCTGTAGAAGTTGCCATAAAGATGATTAATGCGGTTTTGCATATAGACAGGAACCATGCAAACCATCAAACCCATAAGAATCAGCAACACCACAATGCCAATAAAGCCATGATTTCCCGACTTCACGGAAACATTCTGCACATCATCGATCATACTCTTTCATAGATCCTTAACTTTGCAGAACGAGCCCGGCTGTTCCTGTTGATTTCATCGGCCGAGGGCAAAATCGGCTTACGATTCACTTTCTTTAGACGCTGGTGGTTTCCACCGCACATGCAAACCGGCAAATTGTCCGGACAGATGCATGCTTTTTCAAATTCTGCCGCCGTTTCCTTGACGCAGCGGTCTTCCACGGAGTGGTAGCTCATCACGACAAGACGCCCGCCCACCTTGAGGCACACGACAGCTGCACGAAGGCTATCTTCAATCTGCTTGAGTTCGCCGTTCACTTCCATGCGGATAGCCTGGAACACGCGAGCGAGGAGACTGTTGGCTTCACGGCGCTTGTCCGGGAAAACCGCTTCGACAGCCGCCTTGATATCGCTCGGGAGCACTTCGCGACCTTCAGCAGCAACTTCAGCCACTTTTTCCTTGATACGTGTCGCAAGTTTGAACGCTCTATCCATGTCGGCATTCTTGCGGAGAGCCGCCGCAAAATCGTCTTCGCTTACCGTGCGGAGCCATTCCTGGGCTGAAACGTTTTCGCGACGGTCCATGCGGAGATCGAGCGGGTTATCGCCCACGAAAGTAAAGCCGCGGCTGGAATCATCGACCTGATGACTGCTGATGCCTAAATCGTAAAGGACTCCGTCAAGCGTATTCGGCGCAATTTCGTTTCCGAGTTCGCTAAACGGAACCGGATGGACAATAAACTTGGGGAGAACGCCTGCGAGGCGCTTCGTTGCAAACTGGACCGCTTCATCGTCGCGGTCAAAAGCGTGAAGAACGCCATCAGGGCCCAATTTCTGGGCAATAGCATAAGAGTGACCGCCACCACCAAGAGTGCAGTCAGAATACGTCCCGTTGGCCTTGATGTTCAAACCATCGAGGCATTCTTGGAGCATCACCGGATCGTGATAGAATTCTCTCCCTTGAACTCCAGCGACCGCGGCTTCGGAAATTTCATTTATATGTACCGACTTACGGAGGTACTTATCTGCCATTATCCCCCTCCGTCAAGCCTTCACCATAGAACGCGGCATCGAAAGCTTCGATTGCTTCATTTGTCTGCAATCCATACTTTCCGTTGTAACGTTCAGGATTCCATAATTCGAGAGTTTTACCGCTGGCCTGGACATAAAGAACTTCGTCTTTAAGGCCGGCATACTCCAGCAAAATCTTGGGGAGTAAAATGCGATTCTGGCCATCCATTTCCACAACCGTGGGGCAGAGGCCTCTCCGAACTAAATCGGCTTGACGGCGGTCGGACCTAGCATCCAAGTCCGCCATGAATTTCTCAAACTCCGGTAGGACGAACAACCGGAGGGTGCGGTCCGGGCCACGGGTGACCACGAACTCATTCCCTTCGGACGCCAAAAGCTGACGACGGAATTCCCTAGGGAAGGAGGTCCTTCCCTTTCCATCGATAGCCGTTTGGGCTTGTCCTATAAAAGAAGTGAAATTCATATTTGACACATTTTACCACAACACTAATCACACGTGGAAAATATATCCACTTTCTACCACCCTGGCAATATAAAAATCGAAAGAAACTTAAAAATTACATACGATTTTCGTTACATCGTATGTTTTTCAGGCAATTTCAATGCACATTTGAGCAAAACAACAGCAAAAAAGCAAAGTGGGGAAATTTCCCAAAGGAAACAGGGCAAAAGTTTCTCAGAATTGGCAGCGCATCACCCTGGAGCGTAGCGATAGGGCCCCACCGCATTTCCACCATTTTTTAAATTACGTTCTAGTAACTAATAACTCCAAACGCCCACCCCGCTCTCCCCACCCATGCTCCTCCGCGTGCCTGACTTTTATGATTCGTTCCGTTGCATCGCCGGCAAATGCACCGACACCTGCTGCGTTGGCTGGGAAATCGACATCGACGAGACAAGCGCAGCACGTTACGCAAACGTCAAAGGCTATTTCGGGAACACACTCCGCGAAAACATCGAAGACGGACATTTCAAATTGCTCCCCGGTGACCGTTGTCCGTTCTTAAGGCAAGATGGGCTCTGCGACATGATTTGCCATCTTGGCGAATCTAGTTTGTGCGACATTTGCCGAGAGCACCCACGATTCGTCGAAGTCTATGGCGACATCATGGAAAAAGGCCTCGGCCTCTGTTGCGAAGAAGCGGTGCGACTTCTGCTTGTGAGCAAGGGAACCGCCACCTCGCCCATCGCTTTCGTCGAACGCGAAATTGAAGACATCCCGGACGAAATCCCCGACGACGCCCGCGAAGCCCGAGATGCCATTCTTGCGGAACGCAATCATTTATTCAAAATTCTTGCAAACCACAACAAGCCGCTCAACGAACGTCTTGTCGAAATGCTGGACTATGCCATAGAAACAAGTGGCTTCGACGACATTCACGCAAAAGAATCCGCCACAGCCGACCACGACCTCCAGATAGAACAAATTCACAAATCTTGGATAAACGTTCTCGGCAAGGGCGAAAGCTTCGGCCCTGCCTGGGACGATGCGTACAAAGAACTGGCCCAAGTTTCGCGCACGCTAGACGCAGGCAACAAACGCAAAGCAATTGATTCTAGCTCATTCAGTCAAAGCGTCGGACTCTTCACCGAACGCGACGGAGAAAAAATTGTCGCTTATCTACTCTTCCGCTATTACGGGAAAAGCCTCTTCGACGGGAACAGCCTTACCAAAGTCCAGTTTGCCATCTATTTTTGGATTATACTTCAAAAGTTCGGCAACGTCCTCGCTGGCACAAAAATCGACGCTATCAAGCTATTGAGCAAGCAGACCGAATATTCCGAAGAAATCATGGCTATTTTGGAACAGGAATTCATAGAAAATCCGGCGTTTTCAACCCACAATTTCAAGAGAATTTTGGCGGATTAAGGTGATTTATGTGAGATAGCGCAACTTTTACAATTATTTTTCTGTTTTTTGTATTTTTATAACAATGTGCCCTTGTATTTTTTCGTATTTTACAACTGTTTAAAAAGGTTCACTACAATCGATTCAGTTTGAGGAGCTTTTATTATGATTTACCGTATTTTGACTTTAATAGCTTTTGTCGCTGTAACGAGCTTTGCACAGCTCGCACCGGAACCGCAAGTCGCCGATATCAAGTTGATGATGGATTCTACCACCAATCAACCTATGAAAATGGACTTTTCAAAGCACCTTTCCGGCATCAGCGATCCGGGAATTCTGTTTAGCCATTTCAGCAACCGCCCGTTGCTCATCTACTATTTCAGCCCGAAGTGCCCACACTGCCAGAAGCATTTCCCCGAGATTCAGAACCTCATCAAGGAATATGAATCCAAGGGACTCACGGGCATCGCCATCGGTTTGAACGGCGGTATCAAGAAGAACGACATCCGTCTGTTCATCGACCAATACCATGCGGTCATTCCGGTATTCCAGGACACCGACAGCAAGTTCGGGCCAGCTTACGGCACGGGCTACATCCCGGTCGTTTACTTGGTGCAGAAGGACGGCACGTTCTACCGCTACGAAACGCTCAACGAAGCGAACATGAACCACTTGCGCTCGACGCTGAACACCATTTTGAAGAAATAATATAAAAGACTACCGCAATCTTACACTTGTCATCCCGGACTCCGTTCCGGGATCTGTTGTTTATAGAACGGCGGCGGGAGGCTACTCGGCCCTTGGCCGAGTAGTTCTTGCTGGGGCTCGGTCATGGGATTAACGGCAAGTCGGCGGGAGGCAACTCCGCAAGCGGAGTTGCTCCGGCTGTGGCTCAGATATGCCGACAAGCAAGCTTGTCGGCGCATCATTCGCCTTACGCCGTAGTCACAAAGCACTTCGTGCTTTGTAGCCTCTGCTACGGCTCGGCAATGCCCGAGCGAGCTCGGGCGCTGCACTCGCCTTGCGCAGAGGTCGAACTTGGCTTCTCCTCAACACCAAAAACATGAAAGGTTCGCACACCTACGGCGCACGAACCTTTTATACCGTCGGCGGGAGTCGAACCCACGACCCGTTGCTTAGAAGGCAACTGCTCTATCCAACTGAGCTACGACGGCATTTATGGGCCCATAATATAGCAAATTATTTGTTTTTTCGTCAAATTTTGCACCTACCAAAAAAGACCTCTCCAAAAAATTACGGTCTCCCGTTGCCATTTTCAAAACATTTATTTATATTTATGCATGAATTTGAATATTTGCATAAATCAAGTTTGTTGCACTATTGACGCCGCACCAACAAGGAGTTTTCTAAATGAAAATTATCGACATTCTCAAGCAAGACAAGATGAGCCTTTCCTTCGAGGTGTTCCCGCCGAAGAAAGAAACGAGTTTTGAGAACGTAAAAGCAGCAACTGAAGCCATCGCAGCGCTCCATCCCGCATTCATGAGCGTTACATACGGCGCAGGTGGCGGCGTCAGCCAATACACGATCGAAATTGCAAAGAATCTCAAATACAAATTCAACATTCCGATGCTCGCCCACCTGACGTGCATTTCAAGCAACAAGGATACAATCCACCAGCGCATCGAAGACATGAAGGCCGCGGGCATCAAGAACGTGATGGCGCTCCGTGGCGACCTCACGCCGGAACTTATCGCGAATGGCCGTGGCGACTGCGACTACCACCACGCCGTTGAACTCATTCGCGAACTCAAGGCTAGCGATTCAGACTTCTGCATCGGTGCAGCCTGCTACCCCGAAAAGCACCCCGAAAGCCCGAACCAAGCCGAAGACATCAAACACCTCAAAGAAAAAGTTGAAGCCGGTGCAGACTTCCTCACCACGCAGATGGTTTTCGACAACAACCTTTTCTTCAGCTTTTTGTATAAACTCCGCGACGCCGGCGTCAACTGCCCGGTGCTCCCCGGGATCATGCCCATCACGAACGCAAACCAAGTCGAACGCGCCATCAAGCTCTCGGGCTCGTTCATGCCGCAGCGCTTCAAGTCGCTTGTCGATAAGTTCGGTAGCGACCCGGACGCCATGAAGCAGGCCGGCATCATCTATGCGACCGACCAGATTATCGACCTGTACGCCAACGGCATCACGAACGTGCATGTCTATTCCATGAACAAGCCTGACGTCGCCGAAGGCATCCTGAAGAACGTCTCTGCGATACTCGGGAAAAACTTCCAAGCGTAATTCACGAAAAAAAAGCATTTTTGGGGGTGAGAACCGTTTTTTGCCACAAAATGTAAAAACAGTTTTCACATTCACCTTCGCATTATATATATTGAGGATATGAGCATCGCCGATGCTCGACGTTTTAAAAAAAGGTTAATAATGCTCTCTTATCAAGACGCCTACAAAATTGCGGATTCCGTCCACAAAGGCCAGCAGGACAAGGCTGGCGGACCATACATCGATTTTCTCCAGAATGTTGCCGATTACCTCAAAAATAAAGGCGAACCGGAAGATGTTCAAGTACTAGCCATTTTGCAGGATTCCATTACATCAGGAACAAAAAAGACTCCGGACGACATGATCAAGATGGGCGTTCCGGCAGACATGGTCGAACTCATCCAGAAGATGACATACCACAAAAATCAATCTTGGATTGACGAATACAGCTGCAAGCTGATGGCAAAAGGCGTTCCCGCCGAAGACGCCACCTACGACGCTCGCGAAAAGGACTTCGTTCGCTTTGTCGAGACGTTGAAGGACAATCCGACGGCCGCCAAGGCAAAAAGCGCTATTCTGAACGTGCTCCTTGAAGACAAGTACATCCACCGCCAGGAACGCCGCGAACTCAAGACGAAGTTCCGTCTCAAGAAGTACAAGGCAGCAATTCAAGCGCTTGGAGTGTAGGCGAATTATTAGTTAGTAGTTTTGAACTTTGAGGGCGGGGCGACGCCCTCTGAGTTCGCTTCGAGGCAACAAATATTCCATCATTTTTCGGCGGACTCGAGTCCGCCTTTTTTATACACAAAGCGGTCTAAGGTCGCGATTTCATACCTCACAGCCCGCTGTAGCAGGCGCGCTCACACCTCAATTTCCCACTAGCCGAACAGGGCGTATTTTGCTATTTTTACGCGCGTAATTACAAAAGTCCCCGTAAACCATGCGGGGCAAAAACAAAAAGGAACACAACCATGGCAAATAAAGTCTATAACTTTAGCGCAGGCCCGTCTGTCCTGCCCGAACAAGCACTCAAGGAAGCATCTGCTGCATGCATCGACTACGCAAATAGCGGCATCAGTATTCTCTCCATGAGTCACCGTTCAAAGCCGATCGAAAGCATGTTCGCCGAAACCGAACAGTTCCTCCGCGACTTGATGGGCATTCCCGAGAACTACGACATCGTTTTCCTCGGTGGCGGTTGCTCCCTTTTGTTCTGCATGCTCCCGATGAACTTCTTGGACCAGAACGCAACTGCAGACTACGCTCTCACTGGCGTTTGGGCAAACAAGGCTTACAAGGAAGCGAAGCTTTTCGGTAATGCTCTCGCCGCTTGCGACACCAAGTCCGAAACTTACAGCCGCATCGACAAGAACCTGAAGCTCAGCGACAACGCGACTTACCTCCACGTTACCGCAAACAACACGATTTACGGTACGGAATGGCACAACTTCCCGAAGCCGAAGTCCGGCTTCCTCATGGCCGACGTGAGCTCCGACTTCCTCGCCCGCAAGATCAACGTCTCTGACTTCGGCGTTGTCTATGGCGGCGCCCAGAAGAACATCAGCTGCGCTGGCGTGACCGTGACCATCATCCGCAAGGACCTGCTCGGCAAGGTGAACCGCACCATCCCGACCATGCTCAACTTCCAGACCCACATCGACGCAAAGAACATGTTCAACACGCCTCCGGTATTCGCCGTGTACGTCATGAACCGCACGCTCAAGTGGCTCAAGGAATTCGGTGGCGTGGAAGCTATCGAAAAGGTGAACCGCAGCAAGGCAGCTCTCCTCTACAGCGCCCTCGACGCTTCCAAGGTGTTCGTCGGTACCGCTGCTAAGGAAGACCGTTCCATCATGAACGTTCCGTTCGTGTTCAACAAGGACGTGGTCGCTGCCGACAAGGCCGATGACCTCGCCAAGGAATTCCTCGAATTCGCTAAGGCCCGCGGTCTGCAGCAGCTCAAGGGTCACCGCTCCGTGGGTGGCTTCCGCGCTTCCATCTACAACGCGATGCCGGTCGAAGGCGTTCAGGCCCTCGTTGATTGCCTCGGCGACTTCGAAAAGAAAGTTCTTGGGTAATTAGCCCAAGAACTTGGACTTGAGCGACAGCGAAAGTCCCAAGTTCAAAAAACCAAGAACTTGGACTTGAGCGACAGCGAAAGTCCCAAGTTCAAAAAACCAAGAACTTGGACTTGAGCGACAGCGAAAGTCCAATGTTCTAAGGCTAATCGATTCGATGCGACCTTTCGCAACACAAACAAATTCAAGCCTCGGCAGAAATGCCGGGGCATTTTTTGTTTGAAGAAGGAGATGCCCCGGAAAGGAGATGACCTCCCCATACGCGGATCATGACTACTAAACAGCACAGCTGCAAGTAGTCAAAGACGTCGGAGCGGGGCATGAAAAAAGGCACACAAGTATTAAAGAAGAAAGACCTCCTCATTGTTCATGAGGAGGCCCTATTTTTTGTGTTAGGAGTACGCCATTACGGCGCCTTGGAGGAGGATTTTGTGGCACGTATAACCCCGTGCCGGGCGTTTCGCAAAATGCACCAATTCACCTTGCGAAACTTGGAGAATGAATTAGAACCTTTAATGTTCTCAAAATTACTAATCCACATACACCCAAAGGCTTATCATTCTCGTTCTTTACATATAGAAAGATACTCTTTTAAATCGTCATTGTCAATAGAAAAAAGCAATTTTTACAAAAAATTTCAAAAATTTGAGATTTCCATCACAAGAAAAAATGTTCTCAAAAATTTTAGACACAAAAAGTTCCATTTCGACCAAAAAGAATCCATTTATCACCTTTTTCGCTACATTTTTCCCTAGTACACAAAAAAAAGCTCCAAACCACAACGTCTGGAGTTCAAAAAAAATATCCGACCGCTAAAGAGACTCTAGCAATGCCGGACAAGCAGCAAAGACTTCCGGAGAGGAATCCGCAAGAAAAGATTAGTCTTCAGCAGGCTTCTTGGACGTGAATTTATTCGCAATCTCGGGGACAATTTCCATGACCTTCGAGACTAGCGAGCTATCCTTGGTAATCGGCATGATTCGTACATCGTCGCCACGAATAACGAGGAACGCCACTGGTTCGACAGAAGCACCACCGCCAGATGCGGACGTATCGCCCTTGTTTTGGTGGCCGCCAAAGCCGAAGCCCACCGACACTCGGCTTACAGGAATAACAGTTGATTCGCCCGCCTGGATAGGGTCTCCAATGACGGTTTCCGCTTTCGTGATGAAGCGGAGCTTTTCTAAAAGAGTTTCAGCAAGTTTTTCAATAGCCATAATTTGAATATAGTAATTAAAAATTAATACCTGGCTCCATAGACGCGGTCACTGGCGGTAAAGAACTTGCGTTCGAGATCCGTCCAGTCGAGGTAGCCCCAAACCGCCACCACACGACCACCCGGAAGTCTTGTCGCCATGCCGTTCACGCCCTCGCCCGCATTAAAATAAAGCGTCGAGGCTTCGCGATAGACGCCCTTCGGGTGCACAATGTTCAGCTGACGCCCCCAAGCGAGAAAGTCGTTTTCTTCGACAAGGTCCCAGCTGCGTGCGACATTCCACTGCAAGTCGGAGTCACGATAGCTTTGCGCAAGCACCGGAAAATAGGCCTTGACGCCAATAAAATACTTTGTCTGAATCGATGTATGACCCGGTTCGCGGTGTTCGAACGGCAAACTCAAGAATTCCTGCGGGAATCCGCCATGACGAGCATTCGGGAATTGACGCACGTAATTTTCGAGGTCGCTGCGTTCATAACGGCGGAAACTGTCATGCTTGAAAATAAAGATTCTTGTGCCGGAACGGATACTTTGTTCCAAGAACGACCCACGCAAAATCGGGACAATTCCCTGAAAGCGTCCACTATTCATGTAATAATCCAACGCATAAACGTCGCTCTTAAACTCCAAAATAGACACGTCCAGCGTATCGCCAACCATCATCGGATAACGTAAATCTATTCGTTTAACCAAAGCCTTGATATCATCGTTCGGACTTTCGTTTATATGTATTTCATCCATCGGCCATACATCGTTATAGCAAACCAACGTATAGTCCACATTTTCATCTATTTTTTTTTCGCAGGCACAGAAAAGGAGAGCAACGAAGCAGGCCAACAAGCAAAGCATTTTGGGAAACAAATTCACAGCAAGTCGATTCATACACATAAAATTTAGTACACATCCGGTTTGCGGTTGCGTGCCTCCGCGTAATTACAATACTCATAAAGAGGGCACTTGGAACAGCGAGAAGTCAATTCACGACAAATAAACCCATCCGTTCCGTTTTCAAGAAAAAATTGGAGCGAATGGGCCGCAAAATAAGGGTTTTCAGGAGAGAGCGCTACAAAATAGTCATTCGCAAGTTTCTGCTTTTCGTGCGGCTCAAGCTCCGAAAAGCGACCGTCTTTCGCCGGACCAAGTATCGCCAAAAAACGACGTGCTCCCATCGTAAGCGGCAAAGGCGGGATTTTAAAATCGCCACGATACGCAAGTCCTAGCCCAAGCGGAGCAGGAGAAATCAACCGATAAACCGCAGCGCACGCCTTGGGTCGCGGGTTCGAACGTCCCATGAAATAGATTTCGCCCAAGTCGCGCCACATTTCTTCGGGAGTGCGTTCACGGGCCCAGGCAACAAGGTCTGGATGACGACGGACAAAAAGCCCGACACTCCAAAATATTCCAGCAACATTTTCAAAGACGGACCAGTTACGACTGTTGAAAGTTCGTTCAACAACATCTTCTATTTCAGAAGCTTTCGGCACCGGTAGTGTCCAAAGTTTATCGCCCGGAAACCGCTCGTAAAGCTTAGCAAGAAGCCGTAAAATATCGGGATAAGAACGGTCTTGAAACAAGACCGTGCCTAACAAAGTCCAAGCTATTTGCTCGTTTTTGTCAGGCATTTTGCATGCAACATAAACAACGGGATCGGCGCACTTATAAAGTAACGTCACAAAAGCTTTCGAAGCCTTGAAAAGCGAAGGCTCGTCGTGGATGAACTTTTTTACAGAGACCATCGCGACAGACCTTTACAAAGCGCGACTAAAGCGCCTCGCCCACCTTTACCGCCAGCCCAACGCGAGACTTGAACAAGTCTGGATGGCGTTCACGGATCTTCTTATCGACCACAAGAATCACTGTACTGCCCATTTCAAAACGCCCAAGTTCGCCGCCCTTTTCAAATGAAAATTGCTTGTTCGGAATCCAGTCCAAGCGCTTGCTGTCACGCGGGAGCTTGCCTGCATTCGTCATGATGGTATCGCTATACACAACGCCAATGCGCCCCACGTTCGTTGCGCCCACCTTAACTACCAGGACCTCGGAACCATCCGCCAAGCGGATTTGGCTCGTCAAGCGTTCGTTGATGCAGAAGAGGCCTTCGACTCGTTCGACGCTACCGGCATTCACAGGCCAAAGTGTCCCCGGGCAATAGCTCGAAAGCACAAGGTCACCACTGACAGGACTGTGAATGCGATGGTAATTGAACGGAGCGAGATAAATAGTCGCGAAGGCGCCGCCCTTGAAACGTTCAGCAAGTTCCTCGCTGCGCAACAGGCTCTTGAGCGTATAAGTCTTGCCCTTCGCCTGAATCAAGGTTTGGCTATCGTCATCGAACGTACCCGTCTGCGAAAGGACGCCATCAACAGGGCTCACGACTTCGGCATCAGCAACGGGGCGCATGCCCGGCTTGAGCTTGCGGATAAAAAGTTCACCGATGTTCCTGTAATGGCTCAGCGGATATTCTGCTTCGGACATATCCAGCTTATAATAATTCGCAAAAGCGTTACGGGCAATTTTGCTCAAGAACGGGATACGCAAACGCGTAAACGCACCGAAAATGCGGCTCACGGCATTTTTCGGCAAAAGCTTCATAAAGACGTAAAATGGAGTGTTCATGAGGGAGAATATAGTAATTAGTTACTAGCTACTAGCTACTAGTTACTAGTGGACTTAAGAGAAAACGCTTCTTGATTTAAGCAATCTAGTAACTAGTAACTTAAAACTCAAAACTGCGACGTAGTCGCTCTAGTGATTCTCGAAATGCGCGACGTCGGTGCTGAACATTTTCCAGAGCCTTGAAGCAAACGGTTCAGCCCATTCTTTTTCGGGCGCTACGCGGGTCGTCGTTACGGCGGTAAATTCAGAATAAGTGAGGCATAGCAGTTCACCGTAGCGGGCATCCCACATACTCCATACGATTTTCCAGGTGTAGCCCCCTTTTTTGCCGAGGTCGGGATCCATCGTCACTTCGAGCACCAGAGGGATGGTCAGGTAACGGAGCTCATAGCGGCTAGCAATCCCATTCAGCTGATTCGAAAATTCGAACGGGAGTTGGCGAGCGAGAGTCTGTTCCACACCATCGCGTTCTTTCCACGGAGTCACGTCATCGAGGCGTTTATTTTCGACAAACTTTTCGGCAAGCAATTTTAAAGACAACGTATCAAGATAAGCGGAGTCCGCTTCGGGGACACGCATTCCCGGAAGCATTAGCTCACGAGTCATTTTGGGGAACGCTTTTGCGAAGAGGGAATCTTCCACCCGCGCAAGGTCAAAATCGAGTGCATCGGCACTAAAGCTGTGGCACATTTTGCATTCTTCGGGACGGTTTGCCGTCACTTTGAGCGACGGGAATACACCCACGACGGCGTTGGAATCAATACGGCCAAAGGCTTCGGGGTTCCATTCGCGATAGAATTTCTCGTCCGTGATTTTCAATTCAATTTCACCTTGCGTACCGCATTCTGTGCAAGGGGTATCGGCCATGCCGTTATCGCCCTCGGGAGCGGCGTCACGCGAACCTGCGCATGCGATGAATAGAGTCGAAACACTCAACAACATAAATTGCATAAATTTCATAAAAAACTCCAAAACATTTTGCATAACAAAACTTAACTGGATGGGGCTACGCCCCTACTCCTTGGCTCGGTTATAAAAATGAGATCACTCATTTTTGCAACACTCGCCTTCAGAGTAGTCTTCCGCCTTCGGCGTCAGAATGACGTAGGATGAATCACTCTAGCATTATAGTAAATGGGCCGTCGTTCACGAGGCTCACTTGCATATCGGCACCGAATTTTCCCGTTTCAACGACGGCAACTTCTTTTTTGCACTGCGCAATAATGTATTCGTAAAGTTCATTTGCAAGCGCCGGGTTGCCGGCTCCATTGAATGTGGGGCGGTTGCCCTTATTGCAATTGGCGTAAAGCGTAAATTGCGAAACGAGCAGCAGCGAACCGCCGACATCTTTGATAGAGAGGTTCGTCTTTCCGTTTTCGTCGTCGAAGATGCGGAGTGCAAGCATTTTCTTGATAAAACGGTCGGCAATTTCACGGGTATCGCCCTCGCCCACTCCAATCAAGACGAGGAATCCTTTGCCGTCAATTTTTCCGACGGTTTCACCTTCGATATCGACTTGAGCTTTTGTAACGCGTTGAATAAGAAATTTCATAACAATAGTTTTCCTAGATAATGGTCAGGTTGACATAGGCAACAGGGATGAAAACATATCCTGAATGGCGGCTGAATCATTCGTGACGGTCAACGCCAGGCGCAACAATACGGCGGCTTTGGCAGGCGGCAAGCCGTAAGAAGCGATGGTTCCCGACACAAGCAATTGCTCTGGCACAATGGAGCCGCAATTGATTCGCGTCGAAATCACGACGGGAATGTTTTTGTCTGCAATTACATTCGCAATCGCCAGCGCCCATGACTTCGAAAATTCGCCGGCACCGGCTCCCGCAATGACGAGACCCGCGGAGCGTTCCGCTGCAAAGCGCACCAGTTCTGCATCGGCATCAGCGTTGAAGTAAAGGACGGAAACTTTTGGGAGGGAATGCAGAGATGAAATGTCGAATGTTGGTCCAAGAAACTGATCCCGGAACGGAGTCCGGGATGACAACGCTGGTTGACTAGCCCCGGATTTTTCGTCTCGGCTCAAGATGACTCCGCTATTGCTTATATCGGCGAAGGCGTCGAGGGCGTTTGCATGGACTTTCTGCACCGTCCGAGCAACCATGAGTTTACCCGCGAAGGCGACAAACACGGGCACGTTGTTCGCAAACGATAAACGGTGATTCCGGCACTGAGGCCGGGATGACAATCCGGAATGACTAGCCCTGGATCCTTCACCTTGGCTCAGGATGACTCGACCAGCAGCGCCACAATCACTCATTTCTACCGCACTTTTCACAGCAAATAGCAGATTCGCGGGGCCGTCGGGTTCGGCAGCGGTTGCTGGGCGCATCGAGCCAGTCAAAATCACGGGTTTCGCGACATTCCCCGTTGCATTTCCTGAAGCATCACAAACAACATTTCCGGTGACATTTTTCCTGGCTCCTTCGACTTCGCTCAGGATGACACTTCTGGCGGCGTTTTCCGCGACATTCTCGGCGACATTCGGAGCAAAACCACCAAGCGTCAAGTTCAAAAAGAAAGCGGTTTCTTCCATCGTATCGGTCCCGTGCATAATCACGAAGCCATCGACATTCTCGTGCGATGTTCCGAACCCCTCCGACGCCAATACATTAATTCTCCAAGCAAGCGAAATCCAAATTTCAGAAGTGATATCGTCCGAATTGATATTGCAAACTTGCTCCACACGAATATTTGCCATGTTTTTCAACTCCGGCACTGCATCGATTAACGTCTGCGCTTCAAGCGCCCCCGACTTGTACCCGATATCTTTACCTTGTTCACCAGCGCCAGCAATGGTCCCACCCGTTGCCAAGATTACAATATTTTTCATTGCGGTATCCATCGTACAATCCACCACGACACTCATTAAATCGATTCCAACAAATCTTTAGCAGTTATTCCGTAATACTTTTGCAACGCTCCGTCCATTTTGAGTTCACTTAAATCCTGCAAACATTTTGCAAAATTGCGGAAAGCCTCCAAACCGCCACCATCACGCTTCAAAAGTTCCTCGACCATTCGTCTAGAGTACCAATAAAGTTTCGTAGCCTTTTCTGTATTCGTTTCTTTCACAAAAGATTTTCTCAGCGATTCAATACTCGGTTTTGCTCCCGCCGGACGTTCTTTGTTATTATGCGAGCCATCAACTACCTGCGCAATTCCTTCGTTCATCCAACAAGGCACATGCGCATGTGTCATCGCACGAACAAACGCATGAGTCAATTCATGGAACAACACGGGGCGATAAATATCTCGATACGCCATCATGTTCACTGGCACACGCAGCTTTCCGTCAAACACGGCGCCAACCCAATCAGGGCGCGGCCCCATACCTTGAAATTCTTTATCTTGATACAGCACCAAACACATGTTATTTTCGGGCATAAAATCGAACAAATTACTAATCGAATCATACGCAACTTCCAAAACAGCAAGCGCTTCCATCACATCTTTTTTGGAAGGGCCACCATCAAATTCCAACCGGAAATGCATGGAATTTTCAACGCCCAGTTGCGCCATTTCCTGTTCCAAAAGTTTAGACTTTTCAACAAGGTAATCTAAATCCTTGTGTTTAAAATTCAAGGTTTCGATGTAACTGACGCATTCTTTATAACGGCCCTGTTCAAAAAGAATTCCAGCCATGTGCATCTGCAAATTCGTATCGTTCGGGTCAGACTTCAGAAGTTCCCGAACATTTTTCTCGGCACATTTCCAGTCACCAACCCGAATGCACTCATTCGTTACATGGATCATCATTTCGAACTGTTCGCGTTCTTCAACTTTTTTTTCGTAATACTGCCACCCCACGAACAAAGGAACATACATAAGCAACAAGCAAACAATGCGCCTAATCCAATTACTTTTTTTCTGAGCCATATTCATTCCAAAAAAGATTCCCATACAATTCTAGCAATTATCTCTTTCGGGGAGGTTGGGAATGACATTTCAGGTCGGGAATGTACCGTACCCACAGATTTTGCCTCTCAATCTGGCTAAATACCTACTTACTAATTACTAACAAGCCTCCCTCCCACAATTTTTAAAGTATATTTTCTAAGGAAGGTTTGGTTATGGCAGAAATCTTTGATTACGACGACTACCGAGATATGATCAAGGATTATTACTTGGAGCACAAAAAACACAACTCCTTGTATTCCTTTAGCACTCTCGGCAAGACACTTGGCTTGGACTCAAGCCATGCGTATTATATTGTCCAGAAAAAGCGCAATCTCCCTGTACATGCAGTCCCCGCCGCCAAAAAGATGCTCGGCCTCGATGGACGCGGAGCAGCCTATTTTGATTTGTTGATAGTGGCTTCACGCACGAAATCCGAAAAAACGAAAGCGGAAATTTTGCAGAAAGCCTTCCAGCTAAGGGACGTCAAGCGTCACCTGCTCAAGGACAACGAGCTCAAGTACCTCAGCGCTTGGTGGACCATCGTCGTAAGAGCGCTCATCGAAGTCAAGCACGGCAATGTGGATATTCCGGAAATCGCCAACAGCGTTATTCCGCCCATCACCGAAGAGCAGGCGCAAGAGAGCATTGAAATTCTAAAATCGCTCGGATTTATCCAGCCAATCAACAACAACACCAAAGTTCGTCTCGCCGACCCGCACATCACAGTCCAAGGCGCAGAAAAGGCTCAGGCCATCCGCAGTTTCCATTCAAAAGTCATGCAATTCGGCATCCGCTCGCTAAGCGAAATTCCGCCGGAAAACAGAGACATTTCTACAATTACCATGGCTGTCGATTCCAAGGGCTTCGAGGATCTCAAGAAAATGCTCAAGGAATTCCGCAAGGAAATCCAGATACGAGTTGATAAATGCATTGTCCCCGACCGGGTCATGCAGCTCAATCTAGCCCTGTTCCCCGTTGCCCTCAACAAGAAGAAGGATAAATAAATGAAATACTTTTACACACTCCTTTGTGTTGCCACTCTTGGACTCATAGCCTCGTGCGGTATTGGCAACGATTCGGCAGGGAATACGACGGAAATAGAGAACGCCATTGCCATCCGCGTTTATGATGGCAAGAAGCCTGCTGCCAAGGTCCGTTACCAGGTGCTCCCATCGTGGTATGTGGCCGACACCACAGAAGAAAGTTCTGTCCATTACACCTACGAAGGCGAAACGGATACGAATGGCTGGGTACGTATCGGCAACCATCTTGACGGTTCCTACACCATCAACTTTACCAAGGGCGAATCTTCCATCGCATTACAATATACACTCAACAACCTGAACCACGAATACACGCTTGATAGCGCCGCCCTCGTAGCGGCAGGCTCGGTCAAGGGTCTCGTTGATTTGCCGGACAGCGCCAATTACGCATGGGTTGCCGTCCAGGGTACAAACGAAATTGTCAAGACAGACTCGCTTGGACAGTTCATCATCCGCAGAGCCCCGTGTGGCTACCTGACCGTAAGCGCTTGGGATTCCGAAGACCTCAATGCCATCGGTCAGACATCTACCAACGTCACATCGAAGGACACGGTTGACCTCGGACTCATCGAGAATCCGAACAAGGTTATTCCTGAGAACTCCATCCGCTTCATGCCGTCCGAACTCATTTCGGACTGGATGCGCCCGCTCAGCTTCCCGACCGTCCTCGTGCTGCGTTTGGACACGACAAACTTCGACTTCCAAAAGGCCGCCAAAGATGGAAGCGACATCCGCCTCTATGACGGAGCCGGTGACCTTATCCCGTTCGAAATTGACGGCTGGGACACGACGCTCAACAGCGCGACACTCAACATCCGCGTCGAAAACGCAGCCGACACCGTGAGGCCGTGGCTGCTCACATGGGGCGACAAGAAGGCAGCCAAGCTCAAAGACGTGAACGTTTGGAAAGGACTGGGCGATTCGCTTGTGGCCGCCCTCAATAGCGTCGAAATTTTGAACTTCGAAAGCGGCACCAAGTACAACGCGCTCCCGGCACCGCTGAACAACAAGTTCGACTGGTACATCCAGCCGCACGATAGCGCAACCGTCAAGAACAACCTTGACTCAAAACCGACGAACGGCATCGAAAAAGCCGACCGCGCAATCTTTGGCAAGAATGTTCTTCACGTGCAGTACCAGGCAAACAAGCTTGGGCGCTATGTCGTCATTGGCACCCGCATTGCAGAACACTCACACGACCTGAGCAGACTCGATTCCGTCGAAGTTTGGCTCAAGGGCGACGGCGACTACGAAATCATTCTCGAAACGATTGTCGAATCCGACACGAACTACAAAACTACATACAAAGGAAGTGTCAACGAGAAATGGACCCGCGTTGCCGTCACACCAAAAGACTTTACGAATGCCGATGGAAAGAGCTACCACGGATGGAACGTAACCCGCAACAAAATTACCCGTTTCACGATATTCGTTTATAACGGTTCCGACATTTGGATAGACAACGTCAAGATGTACGGAATCAACCTCGACGATTTGCTTTAACTAGTTACTAGTTAATAGTTACTAGTTACTAGTGGATGTAACAAGAACATCTCTAGTAACTAGTAACTTCAAACTTTAAACTGTCGCGAAGCGACCTCAGTAACTATTAACTCATAATACAAAAAGGCCGTTTGGGATTAGAAACTCTGTTCGGCATCGTTCGTAGCAAATTACCTGCGGCTCGAAGCGAAGCTCCACCCGATAACAGAAGCACCAATTCTCCAACTCTAACTGGCGCCTTTGAATCTAATCCCAAATCGGCAGTATGACCAACTTGGTCACCAATAAATTAGGTTCATTTGGCGCTTTTTTATCAAAATGGCCAAATTCGTTCGTTGACAAAATGTCAAGTAATTGACAATACCGCCCAAACGAGCAATTACGATAACAAACATTTACATTCAAGAAAGCCTGTAAAAACAGCATTTTAACTACTGCCCGACACTCCAATAATTACTAACTTTACCGCCGAAAACAGAAGGCGCGTCTAGATCTGCGCCGTAACCGGAGATTATCATGGGTTTTAAATGTGGCATTGTAGGCCTCCCGAATGTAGGCAAGAGCACCATCTTCAACGCTATCACAAATGCGGGCGCAGAATCCGCAAACTATCCGTTCTGCACCATCGATCCGAACGTCGGCATGGTCAGCGTTCCGGATGCACGCCTCGACGAGCTCGTGAAGGTCTATAACCCAAAATCCATCGTCCCGGCCGTTACGGAATTTGTCGATATCGCAGGCCTTGTAAAAGGAGCCTCCAAGGGCGAAGGTCTCGGTAACCAGTTCCTCACCCACATCCGCGAATGCGAAGCCATCATGGAAGT
>JAFWRL010000023.1 GCA_017520105.1 Fibrobacter sp. | reverse complement strand
CGTTACCCTTGTCATCGAGCCAAGGTACGCGGAAAGTGATCACGCGTTCCGGTTCGACGAGGCGGTCGATCACGCCGTTGGTTTCCCAAGACTTGTCCTGTTCGAGAACGGGGTCGAGGGATTCGAGGAATTCACGGACAGCCTGGTGGAAGAGGGCCTGATCCGGATCACGGGCGACGACCTTGTCATAGACTTTCTGAAGGTAAGCATTCTTAATTGCCATTTTTATATATCTCCGTTGAGAGTTTTGATTGTTAATGTTTTTAACGATTGTAAAGATAGCAAACACCCAGTAAAAAGTGTAAAACAGAGCCCCAAATCTTTAATTTCTTACATTTTTGTAAGTTATTTTTTTATCAGTTTTAACGATTGCTTTTTTTCGTTAAAAAACGAGGGTTACAAAACCAAAAACTTACATTTTTGTAGGTTTGCAATTTTTACTCCCAATTGTATCAAAAATTTTACAACAAGATTCGCTATTTTTTCGGATTAAAGAAAATGCAAGCATAAAAACCGACCCCGGAACAGGGTCCGGGGTGACAGTTAAAAAGGACAGGGTGACAATGTAAAGGCCGAGAACGGTCGTGTTACCGGATTCTAAAAATCAAGTATAATCGTGGGTCTCTCCCCCAAATCGTTTGGCGTGGAACAAGGGTTAGGAGAGCATTCCAAAAGATTTCCTTGCGGTTGGAATTGAACAATTTTCATCTGAGGTTCGACGTATTCTTTTTTCTGTTCCATTTCGTTATTCATAAGCATGTTTCGTTTTTGAGTTTATTGATTAAAATTTAATAAAACTGACCCCGTGACGGAGCACGGGGTGACAGTTAAAAAGGCCGGAGTGACAATGTAAAAAGACCATCACTGGATCCATCCCCCGGCTCGGGGGCCGGGGCTAAAGGCTGAAACGGCTTCGCATTTTTATATTGCTCAGGATGACGAATGACAGGGTGACAGTGTAAAGGCCGGGGTGACAGCGCTAAATTAAATTTCCATGAACGTCTTGAGGTCGTCCATACGGCGCTTGGCGTATTCAAAGCCCATGTTATAAGTTTCATCAAGCTCGTTACGGTCTGTCGCAAAAAGGTCGCAAACTTCCTTTTCAGGGCGGAAAATCATGACCTTTCCCTTCTTTTCAAGTTTTTCCATTTCGGCAAACATCTTCTCGTAACGCTTGTAACGCAACATCAACGCTCTAAAGAAATCAGGATATTTGCGTTTGAACATCGGGTTCAATATCACGCGGTACTTGCGGAAGTCCGTCACAATTTCGCCGGGGTAATGAGTCGAGACAACGACCACCTTGTCACAGCCCTTTTCTAACGCACGCTGGTAAGGAATCGGGGATGTCACGCAGCCATCCGCATAATGCTTGCCGTCAATCTGGACCATCGGGAAAAGCATAGGCAATGCACTGCTCGCGTTCACGATATCGAGCAAACGCTTTTCACTCATGTACTCCTGGAAGAACTCCGAACGCCCCGTTTCCAGGCACGTGAGCCCGAATTCGCATTCCACACCCGAACCGAAGAACAGATGGAAATCAAAAGGCATATCGCCATACGCGGCGTCATAATGCAATGCGTAGCATTCTTTCTGGATACCGTCAAAAATGCGGTGGGCCTTATCCATCCCCTTTTGAATCTTGGTCGGCTGGATAATGTAACGGAAACGACCGCGTTGACGAGTGATGTAATTCATCGCCGCATGGCAACCGGCACTCACAGCGCAGTAATACGAAAAATCAATGTTTTCGTCAAGCCAAGCGTCCAACACGCCTGCTGAAAATATGGTCTGACGCGACCCACCCTCTAAAGCCAAGCCAATCTTCACGACTTGTTCTCCTCGGGGATAATTTCTTCCGGCGTTTCGGCTGCAACAGGAAGAACCTTGCCTGTCGTTCCCAAAGCCTGCTGCTTGAGATTCCAGACTTTCTGGCGGAAATATTCGCTACGTTCAGCAAGATGCTTGGAAGACGGGATTCCCTTCACACGTTCAATCGTTTCAGGTTCATCCACAATAATCTGCGTACGGTGTCCGATTTTGTAAATGCCATCAAGGCCAACGGAAAGAACCGGAGCACCCGTGCTGCGGGCAAGGAATGCAAAGCCCGTCTTGAATTCGTTCAACAGGCCGTCATAGCGGCACTTGCCTTCGGGGAAGATGATAACGGAATTGCCCTTTTCGAGTTCCTTCTTTGCAATCAGGGCCCATTCGGTATCGAGGTTGAACCGGTCACAGGGAATCACGTTCTTGAACCGCTTGAGCGCCCAACTGAAATGCGGGTCCTCAATCTGGTCCTTGGCGACAACGATGCTGCGCTTATGGAAAAACAGGGACTGCACCATCAACGGGTCAAGCATGCTCGTGTGGTTTGCAATAATCACCATCGGTTGCGAGAGGTCCGTCGATTTGACCGAGTTCCCTAAAAAAGTCATCTTAGGACGATAGACCACCAACAAGTATGTACGCACCCCGTAAACAACCGCGAGGAGCACCAGCTTCCAGAATAAATTAACTATTATATTTTTCGTTTTTTCAATCATCCGCAAACGTATTTTTCTTCAAGGAGATTCCCGATTCAATCGGGAATGACTGTGCAAACTTGTACTTTACTTGCCCAAGTTTTCCTTGGGAATTGACGTAAACGTGAGTGAACCCTTCGCATGGAGGTTGCCGTTCACCTTGACGACGCAGTCAAAGCCGACGATAATTCCGCCACCCTTCGTCTTGTTGACGGTAATTTCGAGCTGGTCGCCGGGAATCACAGGCTTCACGAACTTGAATCCGTCGATTTTGAGAAGAACGTAAAGGTTCTTTTCGAGGTCCTCGGCTGGCTTTTCAATCACAAGCGAGCAGAGCTGGGCGCAAGCTTCGCAAATGAGGACGCCCGGCATAATCGGGGTACCCGGGAAGTGGCCCATGAAGTACGGTTCGTTCACGGAGACGTTCTTGATGCCCGTCGCAGATTCGTTCGGCACAAGTTCCGTGACCTTTTCAATCATCTGGAACGGCGGGCGCTGGGCAATCTTTTCGCTGATTTGGTAAATGTTCATCACAGGGAAAGGCCTCCATCCAAAACGATAACCTGGCCCGTCACGTAGGCGAACTGGTCAGAAACAAGAGCAGAAACGACGTTGGCCACTTCGTCGGCTGTTGCAAAGCGCTTGAGAGGTACCTTTTCGAGGTAGCCCTTGCGAGTTTCTTCGGGGATGGCTTCGATCATTTCGGTAGCGACAAAACCCGGAGCGACAGCGTACACGCGGATGCCGTAACCGCCGAGTTCTTTTGCAAGTGTCTGCGTGAGAGAGTTCACGGCGCCCTTCGTTGCGCTATAGACGGCCTGGCCAGCAAGAGCGAACTTGGAAGAAACAGAAGACATGTTGACGATGACACCAGATTTCTGCTTGAACATCTTGACCGCGACCTGCTGGGCGCAGTAGAAGTAACCCTTCACGTTCAAGTCGAAGCACTTGTCGAGTGTATCCGGGTTCATCATCAAAAGATATTCATCACGGACAATACCGGCGTTGTTCACGAGCACGTCGATACGGCCATAAGTCTTGAAAACATCGCGGACCATCTGCTTGACTTCGGCAAGCACGGCAACGTTAGCCTTGTAAATCATGCCGTCGCCACCTTCGGACTTGATTTGGTCCAAAGTCTGCTGAGCGGCAGCATCAGAGCTAGAATAGTTTACGACGACCGTGTAGCCGTCACGAGCGAGACGCAAGGCACAAGCCTTGCCAATCCCTTTAGAAGAACCAGTAACGATTGCAACTTTCATTATAAATTCTCCTCTAACAAATTTATTTTCCGAGAACTACGGCACTGTAGGAACCGCCCGTAGCAAAGGAAGTTACCAAAATTTTCTTGAAGCCGCTTGTCGCGACCTTTTTCTTGGAGACGCCATCTTTTGCTATAAAGTAGGCGTCTTCTTCGACAAGTTCACCACCGAGCATGAGGGCAGCCTCGGCGGCGGCAAGCGTTGCAGAAGCGGCACGGCCCTCGCCCACGCGTTCCTTTACCTGGAAAAGCGGGAGGCTAGCGAGCTTATCGCCAAATACGCGTGCATATGCGGCCTTTTCGATATCGTCGAGTTTCTTGAAGCCGTTCGCAAAGCCGCAGACGGCATCGATTTCGTCGATGCTGACGCCGGCGTTCTGGAGGGCATCATTAATCGCCATGTCGAGGGCTTCGCCAGAACCGGAAATGTGACCAAATTTCACATTTTTGCGACCATTGCCGTAACCGAGGGCGTAGCAATAGACCTTTGCGCCTCGTGCCTTGGCGTAGTCTTCGGTTTCCATGATGATAGAAACGGAGCCGTCACCCACGACAAAACCATT
>JAFWRL010000218.1 GCA_017520105.1 Fibrobacter sp. | reverse complement strand
CAACATCGACTCTGACAGCCGTCTCGCCATGACTGCCGCTATCCGTAAGTATTTCGACGAACATCCGGAACACTTCGACCCGCGCCAGTACCTCAAGCCGGCTCGCGAAAACATGCAGAAGATGTACGAACACAAGATCGTTGACGTTCTTGGTTCTAACAACAAGCTGTAATTGTAAATGCGGCTTGGCCGCACAAGCCAAAAGCTTTAAAAACACCTCGGATTATTCCGAGGTGTTTTTGTATATTTAAAGTAAATTAAAGAAGGTTTTATGCATATGTTCGGAAAGTGCAAACATTTATTTTTTGTTTCTGTCATTCTTTTGACGTTGAGTACAATGGCCTCGGCCAATACATGCACAAATGCTATGTTTGGAGTGAATTCATTCGTCAATCAAGATAAAGCACGTATTGATTCATCTTACTTTAACGAGCGAGGAAATGAATGGACTCACAAATATATTTACAATGAAAATGGGCAATTAGAGCAAATGCTTTTTGATTCAAAAGAAGAAGGTTCAAAAGCCGAAGTTCTTTACTTTTATTACGACACCACAGAAACAGCCCTCAAAAATAAAGACTCAGAATACATCATATTGAACTGCAATACACAGGACACCTTGTGCATTCGTCAAAAAGTTTATTACGACGGAACGTTCCAAGGGGAACAAATCAGCAAAAGAACCACAAATTACGCAAGTTCAGAAACGATAGAATCATCGACACATTGGTTCACGGAACGAATTCTAAAAAATGACACGCTATTTGAAATCCAATACTTCGACTACAACACAGATTCCGTACGAAAGAATCAAAATCTAATCGTTGCAGATTCTACAGACGATTTCAAATGTTTCGAATACAGAGGTGACGACAATACAATAAGTTCTATGACATATAAGCCCAATGAAAAAGGCTATTCTATAAGCATTGAGGAGGGAACCTATCTCAGAGAATTTTTCTTCGTGAATAAAGACAAAACATCCTCCCTCCGCAAAACAGTAAAGCGCACCAAAATCGCGCCCAAGGCCCACTACTTCGACCTTCTAGGCAGATTCAAGTTCACTAAATAATTTTAAAAGCTTTACACACCTCGGAACATCCCGGGGTGTTTTTAATACCATACAATCTTACGTTGAAATCAAGTTGTGGCAAAGCCGATTGCAATCAATAACTTGTTTTGTATTGTTCGGTTTCCCTGCATTTTGGGTCGTTTTTAAATACAGTGAACCGATTATCTTCAGACGTGCGACTATCAGGCATGTGAATATGAATGCGGGGGTCTAGAACTTCAAAATAGTTATTCAAGCACAACTCCCGTTCACCATTCCAATAGGCTCTATAAGAAACAATTTCCATATTTTTTACCACATACTCAATCTTTAATGTTTGGTACGCGACACCTTTATTGTACCACACAATTTCATCCGCAGGAACATGTCCATCTATTTCAATTCTATAAGACACCCTCCTGTCGTCTAAATCGGATTCCCCATTTTTAAATGCATATGAAAAACCAAAATGAATTCCATACCAAGCTATTTTCCTGACGGGCTTCGTCTGGTATGCTACAACTTGAATATCCTTTGGAGACATCCCTTCAGGAAAATTTCCAACGACAACAAATAACGGTTCCACGACCATTCTCGGAGGAACATTGTCAGAATTGAGCACGCCTCCACAAGACACAAGAAGAAAAATCATTAAAAAGAGCAGGATTCTCATTTTACCTCAATCACCCATTCACCCGAATTTTTCAACACAGGCAATTCCTTTCTTTGCTTATCTTTGTCATAAAGAAGAAACGCTCTGAATTCTTGAGATTTTTCATCACAGAAGGCTTCAATAACTCTATACGGCACCCCCTCATCATGCCAAACAACATAATATTTATAATCACGGGCGGACATCGAAACCTTTTTTATATCACAAGTCATTCTGCTGTATCGATAAAATTCAATTTGGCGTTGGTCTGCAGTATTGACTTCTGAATGTCCGACGATAAACTCATCTTGAAGTGAGCATTCTCCCTTAGGGCAATCTGGCCGAGCATAGGTAACGACTGATTCTTTTTCAATGGGAGCATTCTTGGGCAGAGATTCGTTAATGCGAATAGCATGGCTTGGCAGAACGCAAGCCGTCAAGAACAACGCAGAACATAACAAAAGGATTGTAAATAAAGGTTTCGACATAAGGCAACAATAAATATAATACGAAATTAATTCAGTCTGGATGACAAAAGACCGCTAAGCAATAGCCCAGCGGTCTTTTATTATGTTTCATTTCGACATTAATCTTTGCGGCCCGTTACACGATAGCGATACTCGCGTCCATTTTTCTTGAAGCGAACAAACAAAGTCTGTTCCCTAGAGTCAAAGTAAAGCTGCGGCGTTTTTGATTCCACGGCACGAACGCCCGGCAAGTTTCGAATAGCATCGGTGCTGTCCTTCGCTGTCGAATCATTCTTCGTCGAATCTCTAGGCACGACTTTGGAAGTATCCGTTCTGGATGTATCCTTCACAACTGTATCTTTCTTGCTCGTGTCAGGAGGCGGTTCCTGCGACTTGAGGATTTCGAGCATTTTTTCGGCATAGCGTTCGCCAAACTTTTCATACCCTTCACGAGTGAAATGTAGCGTGTAGCTCGCCTCTTTAAGTGCCGGGCAGCCCTGGGCAGAAATCAAGTGACCGTTCGGGATGAGGTCTGCCGCCTGTTTCACGGCATCGTTACGCCAACCCAAATCACCCGTCGGGGCAAGTTCGCCAATGAGAATCGGGGTCTTTTCCGGGTCCAGTTCCAGTTCCTTGATCAAGTCATCATAAACTTTCTTGACGCGTTTCGGCCAGTCATTCATCTGGTAGTCCGCTTCGCCTTGATGGAACAAGAAGCCCTTGATGACGCCCTTCTGCTTCGCGATTTTTCCCATTTCTACAATGCGCTTGTACAAATCGCCGCCATATTCGTCGAGGTACTGAATCCACCAGGTATCGCCCTTGTTCTTTGCGTTTTGAACATAGGATTTATTGCGGTCCTTGTCGAACAAGTCGATGCTCTGCCCGCCAATGGCCACATTCGCTACGGCAATTTTGATGCTGTCCGGGAGTTCCTTGACCATCTTGCGACCAAAGATATCGACAATGCCCACCTTGGATTGGCTATGCCCCATCGGTGGTGCAGCCGGATAAAACTCACCAACCTTCTGGTTGGAATGGTTTGCGGCACGCAACACCAGGAATCGCGGATCCTGCACACGGTCTTTATCGGTTACGGTCGCCTGCCCAGACATATTGGACTGTCCATAGGCAAGATAGATATGCAGGTTCGGATCCTGCGCAAAACTTGCCGCACCGAGCACGGCAAGTGACATAAGGATTTTCTTTATCATTTGTTTCTCCAAAACACAAAACGATCGCAAAACCGATGTTTCACAACCCTTGTTATTATTATAACAAAAAAGGCTCGCTATTTCAAAGTTTCTTGAATTTATTCTATTGCCAAAAAGGCAACGGCCAACGACCCAAAACAAAAAAAGCGACCTGCTGGCCGCTAAAAAAGTTTACAAGTCCACATACCACTTTAAAAAACTAGTTCTTTTGTCCGCTCACGCGGTACCGGTATTCAACACCATTTTTATAGACGCGGACAAACAGGGATTGTTCCTTTGCATCGTAGTAAAGTTTCGGACTGCCCTTTTCACTTGCGCGCTGATTCGGCATAAGGATAGAAGTCCTTATGTCTGAACCTGTAGAATCGGCGGCAATCGCATACCACTTGGCATTCTCGATACTCGCCGTTGCTTCGGTCGGGGGCGTTGTGAGGTTCGCGCCGTAGTTCGCGTTGCCCAGCATACCGTCATCGACCATGCCATAGAAAATGCCCTTCGAGAGATCCTTCGTGAAATTATTTTCGAGGTCGCCGCGGAGTTGCGTCGTGCCGCTCAACTTTTTACCGTTTACCGCCCACATGACCCCATAGACTTGCGCATTATCGGTCACGGTTGAATTGACTATCAGCGAAAGCGCGCCGACTTTGGCCTTGCCGCTAATCGTCCCGCTCACGAGCCAGGCATCGTCTTCCAAAACCGCGTCGCCGCTGATGTTCCCCGCAGTCACAAGCGCTCGCCCGCGCACCACGGCGTTATCGCCAATCGTCCCGCCATTCACGACAGCAAAATCTTCGATGCGGGCGTTTCCAGAAACAGTACCGCCGTTCACGACAGCATCCGGCCCGACATAAGCCGTTGCCGCGACCTTGGCCTTGCTGCTCACCCAGCCACCGCCGTTTACATGCTGCGAGTAACCCGAAGCAGTCGTGCCGTTAAAACCGGCAGGTTTCCAAAAATCTTTCGTATATCCTTCAGGGGCGCCGTTCACCACCTCGACCATGTACGGATAACGGTAAATGCTGTAGTAGAACTGGTCCCACAAAATCGTCTGCATTTCTGTCGGGGTCGCCGTCACCGTAAGCCACAAAGCCTTGTCATTCGCCTTTGTCTCTATTTCCAAATTAAACGCCTTCCCCGTCTTGAGTTCGCTATAACGAGGTGTGCCGTCAGCACCTTCGGCAACCAATCCAACAGTCCAACCCGATTTTGGATCCGGTAACTTATCGGGAGCGTAATTGCACCAATTGTACGTTTTTCCCTTGTAGTAATCGGTATTGTCGCCAAAGCATTTATACCCGTTCACAGTCGGTTTATCCTGCACGATTCCACGGAACTTGACGGTAACAGTCCCGGCCTTTTCCGGGTAAATGCGCACCAAGTTATAGCCCCAGCGCTGCGGAGCCCAGTAAGAGGGAGAAACGTAACGATCCGTGCAGTTCTCGGCCCCCGCGACGTTCCCATCCGAATTACCAGAACCATCACATTTCATCTTATTCAACATCGTCACACGAGAATGCCTGCGGTAATTATCGCCCCAGCTTGCGTCGCGGCGCGTCTTAAATTCGTAATCGCCATAGGACTTTTTGTACAAAGTCTTTTTCGCGGGGGCGTATTCGAGCGTGGCATTTTTCATGGCAAACTTGCCGAACTGCATGTTCAAGCTGTCAAGCGTCCAACCATAGACCATCATCATCGCGCTAAACGGAGTCTGTTCCATGCGACCGTCTTCCCCGTCGCGAATCGATTCCATCCAAATGCGGTTGACTTCGTGCGCCCCTTTGTAACCACCGCCAAATTCTTCCTTGAGATGTTCCAGGAATTGCCAGTTGCAATAGCGGTCTCGCGTAGAACCGTAATACAGATACGGATAATTTATCAGATATTCCGAGCAGTGGGCGTCATTCGGATTATACTGGTGAGCCATCCAGTTGGCATGGCTTTCGGCAAACCACCCCGAATGGCTGTTGTTGCCCATCCAGCCGGCAACGCCCTGCAAGCCGTGCGCAAACTCGTGCGATGTCCCCCAATAATCCTTGAGGGAGCCTACACCAATCCACATGCCTGGCCCGAATTCGTTATTCAAACCTTTCACATAGTCCTGACCGCCGTAAAGGGCAGCCATCACAGAGTTGTCGAACACGTAAATGTTGCTTTTGAGTTTTCTGTCCGGACTTTTCGGGAACGGAAGCATCCACCCGAGCGAATCGATATAGAATGAATAGACTTTTTCAAGCGACTGGAGTACGCCCTCGGCATCCGACGTCGGAATGGAAACATTATTCGCCTTGCCATCGTCGGTCGTCGGCTTTTTGCAAACTTCGAAATGTTCCGAAGAACGGATTAGCGTAAAGCCATTGCTTTCACACTGCGGAACCCATGTTACATCCGCGAACGCAGCCACTGCTGCAATGCCCATAACTGGCAGAATTAATCTCATATCACAACCCATCAACAACCCTAGAACATTCTAGGTACTATTAATATATATTCAAGCTTTCGCAAGTGCAAGAATATGACGCAAAATAGTTGTCTCGGGACAACACTATTCGAGGCCAGCGACCGAAATAAAGGCCGTGGTAAAAATCAGAGCTTACCTTCGTCCAAGATTTTTGAAATCAGGCGAAATAAACACGCAATTCGTGTCCTTGGGCGCCGCACGGAACATCACCAAATCGACGCTAAAGATTCCTTTGGTCGATGCACTCACCATCCAGCGACTCCCCGCAGGGCATTCCTTGACATCCTTGTTCAATGTCGCTGTAAAGCGGCTCCCCGTCATGCGGTAAGTAAAATATTCCGTTGTGAGGGAGTCCGGCATTTTGAGCGCTTTCGGGCCACCTACAGCATTATTTTTGGCAAAGTAGGCCTTCTGCGCGTTGATGTAGTACAAAGTCTGTTCCGTCAAATCATCGGTAACATCCTGTGTATTTCCAAAGACATTGCCGACCGAGCAACCGCGCACACCAAATACGAGAATCAGGACAAACGCAAGCGAACACGCCGCAAAAATCCAGTACTTTAAAGGAATCCGTTTCAAGAACGCGACAACTTTACCGCAAAAATTTTTGAATTTCTTAAAAATCGGCGTACCTCCATCCGACGAACCGATTACGGACACACCGTTTACCACAATCCCGTCTTGCCACTTGAGAAGTTTCAGCGAGACAAGTATATGGCAGAACTGCTTCGGGAAAGCGATTCCAAAAGCGGCCACGATAAAGAGAACAATGCTTACAATGAACAAAACAAGCAACGCTTTATCTGCAGTGGGCAGCAATTCCTTTGCTTGGCGGAGAACAACCAAGAGGTTCTTATCATCCGAAAAATTGGAAGCCGCAAAACGCCCCGTAAAGGAATTTGAATAACGGTTCAGCCCCATCTGCACGCCGTGATTTGCCAAGGCCAAGACCTTCGTGAGCACACGTTCCACACCAAACGCGAACATTCCAAGAAAGGCAATCAGCGATGCTATCAATCGCGCAGTACGTACAGGGGTCAAACTTTTCATTTTTTCTCCACCAGTTCCTTTGCCATTTTCTTTGCGGTGACAAAGTCGGCCTTGCCAGAACCAAGCTTCGGCATCACATCTACGTTAAACGCGGCAGACGGGAGCATCAAAGGCGGCATGCCGCTTGCGCGCAATTCCGAGAGCACGTCCTTCGGATCCTTTTCACCTTGGTACAAAAGAACAATCTTTTCGCCCTTGGTCGCATCCGGAATAGCCGTAACAACGTAATCGCAGCCCTGCAACACCGGCGTATCCTGGATTTTCTTTTCGACAGCACCAAGGCTAATCATTTCGCCACCGAGCTTTGCAAAGCGGCTGTAGCGATCGACAATCGTAAGGAAGCCGTCTTCGTCGAGATAGCCTTTGTCGCCCGTGCGGTAATAGCGTACGCCGTCCTTCTGCACAATCACGCTCTTCGTGCGGTCTTCATCCTTGAGGTAACCCTTCATCACCTGGCAACCGCCAATGAGAATCATGCCAGCTTCGCCCGTCGGCAACGGTTCGTTCGTCTCCGGATCGACAATCAGGAACTGCGTCCCCGGAAGTGCAGGGCCAACGGTACCCGGCTTGTTATTCACCTGCAAAGTCGTATAGTCATCGAACAACGTATTTTCAGTATTGACCGAGGCGACCGGTGCGGTTTCAGTGCAGCCGTAACCTTCATAAATTTCCTTGCCGAACTTGAGGCGGAACGCCGTCGCGAGTTCAGGGCGAAGAGCTTCGGCACCGGCAATGATAATGCGCACAGACTTGAACATCAACGGATGCACATAGCGGCTCACCGTGAACGCACGCAAGAACGTCGGGGTCGCCACCATGATAGTCACCTTGAATTCTGCACAAACGCGAGACATCGTCTTAACATCCGTCGGGTCGGCCACGGCCACAATCGGGCAGCCTTCCGTAAGGTTCAAAAGCGTCGTCACTGTAAGGCCAAAGCTATGGAACAGCGGGAGTTCCGAAAGCATCACATCGCCACGGCTCACGTTCAAAATACAAGCGAGTTGCTGGATGTTGCCCATCATGTTACGCTGCGTCAGTTCCACGCCCTTCGGCGTTCCTTCGGAACCGGAACTGAACACAATCACCGCATTGTCGTCCATAGAACGATGTTTCACGAACAAGAAGCGAATCAACCAACTCGGCATGATCATGCAAAGTACAAGGAGAACGGCTATTTTCGCCTTCGGAATTTCCTTCATGATATCTTCGGCATAGAGCAAGCGCACCTTGTCCGAAGCCACCTGGGAATAGTCGTTTCCACGTCCCTTCAGTTTCTGCACAAACTGGCGGCTCGTAATAACGGTCGAGCATTCCGCACGGTCACAACAGAATTTCACGTTATCGACAGAAGACGTGTAGTTCAAGTTCACGTTCGTCTTGCCAATCACCCAAAGAGCAAGGTTCACGATGACACCAGCAGGACTCGGCGGCAGCATAATGCCCACGTTCTGTTCGTGCTTGCCAAGCGTCTTCTTGAGGTAGCCACGGAATGCCATCACGGCGCCCATCAGCTTGTAACCGGAGAAATGCGCACCGTCCGGGCTATAAATAGCAGGCCCGTTTTTCACGTACTTCTTGTACGTACGAATCCAGCTATCGGCAATCGGATGGACAAACGAAACAGCATAGTTCCAAGCATCAATAGAAATGCGGCGAATAATCGCACGGATTTCGTTAGGAGGCGTATCCGCCGGGAGCGCTTCACCGAAGGCAACCGTCACAGAACGTTCAGCCGAAGCGCCGAACATATTCGAGGAACTGTAGCTGTAGTTACTGCCCCAAAGACCTTGGATGTAGAACGGAATCACCTGAGCCTTCGTACCATCGACAGCAGAGGAATAATCAATCGTAAACGGTTCCACATGCGGAGACTTGGACACTTCGCCCGACGGGAATATCACGACGGCTTTACCCGCAAGGAGGGCCGCATGAATTTTGTCCATCGCAATCTTAGGATTACGGCTATCGATGCGAATCATGCCAAGGCGCTTGAGCACAGCACGCAAATACCACTTGTCGAAATGGTCCTTGTTGCTTGCAATGCAAAGCGGACGCGGAGAAGCCATCTGCACCATAGCCCAGTCAATAAAGCTGTGGTGGTTACCCACGAGGAGAATCGGACCTTCGTTCGGAATGTTCTGCACGTTCAAGACGCGGATTCTGTAACGGCTGAACACAAAGCGCAACAACGTACGCAGCATCGCCTGCGGCAAGTTGTAAATCGACCAAACGAACACTCCCACAGAAATCACGGCAAGGCCGATGAAGTAGTTCTGCGGACGGATATCCGTATTGCGCACCATCATCGTAAACACGAACAGGAACACCACGAGCACCAAGGCCTGAATCATGTTTGCCAAAGCAATCACGGAACCGGAATTGTTCGGACGCGTGTTGTACTGCAACAGCGCATTCACCGGCACCAAAATGAGACCGCCAAAGAAACCCGTCATGGAATAAAGCAGCACAAGGGCTACCGGATGCACAAAGAACGGTACAAGGAACATGCACACGGAAACGCCAAACATGCCCAGCGGAACAAAGCCAGATTCAATAAAATCTTTGGAGAAATGCGCGGCAACAATCGTACCAATCATGAGGCCCACAATCGCAAAAGACATGTAGTCCTGCATCATGTTGACCGTAGAAGAACCGGAAACGTCCTGATAAATCAACACGAACACCTGAGCCAAAGCCCAGAACATCGAAAGAGCGATAATCGAAGCACGCAGCGTCGGCACGCGGAAACCAAGACTCAAGTGGCGCTTGACCTTGTCGATGCTTACGTTCTGGTCTTGATACTTCACGCGTGGAATCATGAAGTTTGCAACAGTACCGAGCACACTCACCGCCGTCAAAATCCACGGAATCACAACCGACTTCGACGTAATGCGACGCACCGCTTCGTAAGAAACGAGCTGGTCGAGGTTAATCAGGTTCACGCCGACAATCGCAAGCCAGGACGCCGCGATAATACCGCCAATGCTGAAAATTTGAAGAAACGCGTTCGCGTAGCTCAAATTGCGTACGCCGAACATTTCCTTCACAATGGCGTACTTTGCCGCACTGTGGATGGCGAAGCCGCAGCTAAGCCCAATCGAGAGCCAGAATGCGATTCGCGGGAAATCGACAGTCACGAGCACCGACTGAGCTATGACGAATAGCGTCATCACCAAGGATGACCACGCCATCACCTTGTTCTTCGAGAACTTATTGGTGAAGAATCCTGCAAAAAACACCATCAGCACGTACGGTGCCAGAAAGAATATTTGCAGCATGAAGCTCTGCCATATGAGACCGTTTTTTGCAAAGAACGAACCCGACAAAATTTTCTGGGCATAGATAAAGACACCCGCCTGTACAAAAGCCGTCGCTAGAATCGACAGGAAGAATCTTGTAGCACCCTTAACTTTCCACATTTATAATGCCCTTTTTAGCCAAATGTTTATTGTACCAAAAATAGCAAAATCAGTTCATTAAAGCTTCTATTTCGTTGACTGTACGCGGAATATGTTCCGATATATTTTCAAAACCATTTTTTGTAATAATTAAATCATCTTCTATACGGATTCCGATATTCTCACGGTAACGTTTGCCGTCAATTGTCGCACTAAAATTTCCGTACAATCCCGGCTCACAAGAAATAAGCATTCCCGGTTTCAAGACCACATCCAAGGAACGGGAACCCGGGTCCCCTTCATGGATATGTTCCCCAATAAAATGACTCACGCCATGCGGACGTTTTTCGTACAATAGTTTATACAAACCCTTAGCTCCTTTCACTAGGCGGCGTTCCAGTTCCATCACGATAAACTCCCAGCAAATCATGCCTATTTCCTTGAGAGAAACGCCCGGACGCACCACGCGTTGATAGACTTTTGCAGATTCCAGCACGATTTCGTACAACATTTTTTGAAGAGGGTCAAACTTGCCGTTGACGGGGATGGTACGCGAAATATCGCTATGGAGCGTCCCAAAGCGCACACCAAAGTCGAACAGGACAAGTTCACCATTGCGTAGCGCTTCGTCGTTTTTGACGTAATGCAAGCAGCAGGCGTTTTTCCCGCCGGCAGCAATCGTCGGGAACGCGAGGTCCCCGTCGCCACGGCGTTGCATCTCGTAGTTCAAGAACAGCGCTGCATCGCGTTCGGTCTTCATCGTTTTCATCGAAGAGAGCAGAGCACGGAAAGCTTCGTCCGTAATCTGTTGCGCCACACGCGCATCGCGGATTCGCTCCGGTTCCAGCACCAGGCGGTCTTCGAAATGCAAATCGGCGCAGCTCTTCACATCCATCTTATAGCGACGGAGCACCTTCTTCATGTCGTTCTTGAGTTTTTCGTTATGGTCGCCCTTGAACTTTTCATAATAGAAAGCGAAAGCGTGATCCACGGCGTTCTTACCGCTCCCGTATTCCACGGCGAGTTTCTCTATAAAATTCCAAAGCGCATCAATCGGAAGAACATCATCCACGCCCGTCACGCGAGCGACTTCGTTTTCACCATCCACATACCCAAGTCGCTTGCCGTTCCAGAACTCCTTGAAAGGGTCCTTTTTCGGAACAAAAAGCGTCGAGCGCCCCCTCCGCGGGTCCAAGACGAGATAACACCCAGCCTCGTTCACGCCTGTCATATATAAGAATGCCGGATCCTGCACAAACCGGGTCCATGTTTGAACAAAGGCTTCCTCGCCCCCCGGTTCAACATGCATTCCCGCGATTACGCAAAAAGAATCCAGTTTTTTCATCAGGGACTGACGTCTTTTCGCATAAATTTTCTTGGAATCGTAATTTTTTGATGACAAAAAAACCTGAGAATAGGCCTGAAAATCGTTTTTTCGTGATTGCATCATCAATTTTTACCTTTTTTAACATTTTTTCTGCCACAACTATATATATTTTAGCCATCAAAGACTACAATGGAGCTTAAATAATGTCTCTTAAAAAATGGAAATTAGTTCTCGCGTCCCTTTCTGTAGCATTGTTCACCGCTTGCGCAGGTTCTTCTAACTCCGACAGCGGCAGCGATAGCGGCTATACAGGAAGCTACGAATCATCCTCTGACAATAATTCTTCTTACACGGGGTACAGCGACAATAGCGGTAGCGAAACTCCGAAGCCGGCAGCACAGCCGAAGAAGGAAGCCCCCAAGGAAGTCATCACCGAAAAGACTCTGAAGAAATCTCAGGATGAAGCTTCGGCAGCAAACGAAGACAACCATAAGCTCCGCAAGGAAATCTTCGACGCAAGGACCAAGCTCGGTCTTCCGGTCCAGCAGCCAGCTTCCTCAGATGAAGAGTAATATAAGGCATTACTCACTATCTGATAACCTGAAGCGAGTTATTTCAGGCGAACGTGAAACGGTTTTCCGATTACTGGAGAGCCGTTTTTGCGTTGAGATACGTACCCGTCTTCCAGGGCTAGACATCGTCCCCCTCGACGATGCCGACATGTCCGGTGTACTCGCCGTCCTCGACCAGCTGAAAATTGCGGCACGCAATGGTGAAATCCTGGACGCGAACCAGCTCGAACGCATGCTCGGGCCCAAAGAAGCACACATCACCGAGTCCATTCCCGATAGCCCCGTCTTCAGGAATCGGTTCGGCATCAGCGTCTCCGCGAAGACGCCCGCACAGGCAGAACTAGTCAAGGCGGTCGAAAAGAACGACATCATCTTCGCCAAAGGCCCGGCAGGCACCGGCAAAACCTTCCTCGCCGTCACGCTTGCGGTAGCAAGCCTCGAACGCGGCGAAGCCGAACGCATCTGCCTTGTACGACCTGCAGTCGAAGCAGGCGAATCCCTCGGGTTCCTGCCCGGCGACCTCAAAGAAAAAATTGCGCCCTACCTGCGTCCCATCCACGACAGCCTCTCCGAGCTCCTGCCGGCAGAAAAGCTGCACCGCTACGAGGAGACCGGCGCTATCGAGGTCGCCCCTCTCGCCTACATGCGCGGCCGAACATTGAAACGGGCGTTCATCATCCTGGACGAAGCGCAGAACACGACAACCGCCCAGATGAAAATGTTCCTCACCCGTCTCGGCCCCCACAGCAAGGCAATTATTACCGGCGACACCAGCCAGGTCGATCTCGCCAAGGGGCAAGTTTCCGGTCTGGAACACGCCATGAAAATTCTCAAAGGCATTCGCGGTATCGCAGAAGTCGAATTTAGTGCTACCGACGTCCTACGGCATCATTTAGTCAAAGACATTTTGCTAGCTTACGAACAGAACGAGCTAAAAAAATAGAAGGGTATTAAATGAACAAGAAAGAGAAAAAAATTCATTTGATTATCGCATGGATTCTCTTGATCCTCATCGCCATTCTATTGTTCCCCGACAAGAACATCGCCCTACAGGCAGAACGTCCGCACCTGGGGCAACTGAGTTCAAGAACGATTGTCGCTCCGTTCAAGTTCGAAGTCCCGAAAACCGAACAGGAAATCCAGAACGAAAAAGCCCGTGCTGCCGAAAAGGTCAACGCCATCTTCGAGTTCAACTCCGACGAAACAACACGACTTTTGCGTGAGCTGGAACAGTACCTGAAAAAGCTGGAACAGTACGGCAAAATGCAAGCCGTCATCAGCACCAGTAAAGACGACGGAAGCGACCCGTCCATCCAGGCCAAAGTCCAAGAGACATCCCGCATTTACGACCAGCTCAAGCAACGGCTTTCCATCACCGCCATCAAGCCACTAAGCACAAATTCTGTCGCCCGCGATTCCCTGATGTCCGTGTTCTACCAGATGATGCAAAAGGGCGTTTCGAACACGCTTCTTGCCAAGACCGAAACGGAAGTCTCGCTGTTCTGCAACAACTACAATATCAAGAACGTCAAGAGCCTCATCTACAACAAGCCCTTTATTTCGCTTATCAAGGAAAACGAAGAAAATACGATAGACATTAGCGAAGTGCAGCCCATGCAGCGCCGCATCGACGAAGCGTTCAGCCAGTTGCAGCGAGCGTTTTCCGTAGAGCAGGGATTGCAGAGCGCATTCTACGAAGCGCTCTACGTCTTTACAAGCCCGAATATTTTCTATCTCGAAAAAGAGACCGAAGCCCGCAAGCTCGACGCTAGCAACAAAGTAACGCTCATCAAGGGCATGGTCCCGCGCGGCATGGAAATCGTGACTCAAGGCTCCCCCATCACCAAGGAAATCCTTGAAAAAATCGACGCGCTCCAGATGGCGCAACAGAGCGAAGAAAACGCAAAGAAGCTCACAGCTCCTTACGGCAACGTCCTTGTATTCATCATCATAATCACGCTCCTCATCGCGTTCTGCTTCTACATGCCAACGCGCACCATGTTCAGGACGCCACGCCAACTGTGGAGCCTTTTCTTCCTCACGTTGTTACAGCTCCTCGCTTTCTGGGTCGTACACAACCTCTCCGGAACGCTAAACAAACCGGACAGCATCCTCCCGGACGCCGTTGATTTCATGTGGCTGTACCCGATTACATTCACGCCAGTCATTGCGACAATTCTCTACGATACACGCATGGGATTTGCCTTCGCCACGTTCTCGGCGGGATTCTTCGGTATCCTAAACGGCTACGACCTTGCAGCAACATTCACCGGACTCATCGTGATTATCGCAGTGATTACACCGCTTACCCGCATACGCTACCGCGTCCAGTTCGCCTGGAGCATGATTGTAGGCATTGTTGCAGCCGCAGTGGCCATCAGCATCATGCTCCTTCTCCGTAACCGATTCAACTTCGTCACCTTCTACCAGACGCTCATCGCCGCAAGCGCAAACATCATCGTCTTTACCGCAGTCGCTTCCGTGCTCTTGATCCACCTCCTCGAAAAAGTATTCAGTATCACTACCGTGCTTACGCTCATGGAAATGTCCGACTTCAACAGGCCCGCCCTCAAGCGCATTTCAGAACTTGCACCGGGAACATTCCACCACAGCATCCAGGTTTCGAACCTCGCCGAAGGTGTCGCCGAGACCATCGGTGCAAACTCGCTCCTCGTCCGCGTCATGGCGCTCTACCATGACCTCGGCAAGACAATGCGACCGGAATACTTTACAGAGAACCAGAAACAGGGCGTGAACCCGCACAACAATCTCGACCCGTACCAGTCCGTCAAGATTATCACGGGACACGTCTCCCAGGGAGCGCTCCTCGCCAAGGAATACAAGATTCCGGAACTAGTCGCTTCTGGAATTCTGGAACACCACGGCACAACGTTAATCCAATACTTCCTCCACAAAGCAAAGGAACTCTCCAAGGAAAACGGAAAAGAGGTCAAGGAAGAAGATTTCCGTTACAAGGGCCCCAAGCCGCAAAGCATGGAAACAGCCATTCTCATGCTTGCAGACGTTATCGAAGCGACAAGCCGCTCCATGACGGACACATCCTCCGAAGCACTTGAATCCATGATACACAAGACGATTCTCGACAAGTTTATGTACGGCCAGTTCAACGAAAGCAATTTGTCCGTAAAGGAACTTTCCAAACTCGAAGAAGCGTTCCTCCACAGCCTTGATGGAACATACCATACACGAGTGAAGTACCCCGGTCAACGTTAGACGAGAGAACGGCTCAAGGAGCCTACAGACGAGAGAATGTCATGCCCGCCACCATGCGGGCATCTTCTTTTTAAAAGAATAACGCTGTCATGCCTGCCTCCGAGCAGGCATCTCCTTTTTATTCAAAAAAAATTAAGGAAAACAGCCTTTATCCCTTGACACACGAATTAATTCTTTTTATATTTGGGTCGTTCGGTTGAAAGACCCTACAACAAAACCACTGGGGTGGTAGCTCAATTTTGGTTAGAGCACCGGCCTGTCACGCCGGAGGTTGCGAGTTCAAGCCTCGTCTATCCCGCGACAAAGACCTCTCGAAAGAGAGGTCTTTTCGTTTTTTTATTGATGTCATCCCGGACCCTGTTCCGGAATCAGCCGCTCCTTGTCATCCCGGCCACTGTGCCAAGATCAGTTGTGTTGCGTGAAAAGTTGACCCCCAAGGGTTTCTTCCCCGCCCTAAAAATTTTCACTTTTTTTTGCAAAAAAACGCTGCTTTTCAGTTGACAGAGACACGAATATTTGTATATTTGGCTCGTTAACCTGAGGTTGTAGAAAATGTTAAATAAAAAGAATCTTATTCTTATTGGTGTTGGCATTTTGCTACTCGTTATCGGTTTCCTCTGCCTAGCCACTGGTCCGGCAGATAATCCGGTAAGTCTCTCGGTTGCACCGATTATCTTGACGATTGCGTACGTTGTAGTCATCCCTCTCGGAATCCTCTACAGCGACAAGAAGAAAGATAAGTAACAATTCGGACGATTAGCTCAGCTGGTTCAGAGCGTCTGCCTTACAAGCAGAATGTCAGCGGTTCGAATCCGTTATCGTCCACTACCGAAAATCGGAAACGATTTGGGGTGGTAGCTCAATTTTGGTTAGAGCACCGGCCTGTCACGCCGGAGGTTGCGAGTTCAAGCCTCGTCTATCCCGCGACAAAGACCTCTCGAAAGAGAGGTCTTTTCGTTTTTTTATTGCTGTCATGCCGCCCT
>JAFWRL010000217.1 GCA_017520105.1 Fibrobacter sp. | reverse complement strand
GGAAACATCTCGATCAGAGCTTCAAAACGTTTGAATTCCATGCGCCCAAATTTAGAAAAAAGGTTCCTTGCATTCCTTAAGATTTTCGAGTTTCTCGTTCGAAAAGACAATCCGCAGCATTGTTGAATCCGTTACCGATTTTAAATGTCCAGTCTCATCGTAATCGAGCACAAGCTTTCCGATTTTGTCTCTTGATTCGAAATGAAGCGGAAGAAAAACGAAAGGGAAATCTCTCCTATAAGACTCCTTATATTGAGCATAAGATTTGAGATTTCCATTTTCACCATATTCGTGTTTTGTGATAATTGAATAGGGTGAATCCCGCCATCCAGGAAGAAAAGTATCTTCGTAGAAAGACGAATCTAGCACACTGTTACCAGCAGCATCAAATAGTTTTGTCCGAGAATTCACAAACTTATAAAACCATATTTCATCCGAAATTTCCTTGACTAATTTTCCATTCTCATAATAACGGGTAATTTCCATTTCATAACGTTTGCCTCCATATTTGACGATTTCGCGATTTTCCTTAAAATTTCTCTTGTAAAAGGCGACCTTCCGTTTTGATTCGTCAAATATGTTCACACTATAATCCGCCGTATCGTTCGAAGAATATTCATAGCGAAAAAAATGACCACCAGTTTTATACAGAACCGGGCGTTGCAAATTATCAAACAACATTTCATCTGCACCGAAACCGTTACTCACATGCAAAGCACCTTCGTCAAAAATTTCTCGCGTATTGGAAGTATAACTGAGCATTTTTCCAGAAACAGAATCCAGTTTCATTTTATTTTCGCTAATCACCTCGTCACAGCGTCCGTCACGCCATTTGCAGGCCACACATTCCGTCACCACCCCATTTTTGCGCTTTCCCACATACAAAACAGAGTTTCCCGAAAAGTCAGTCATCAACGCAACAACAGAATCTGCAGATTCCGCTGTAATCTCTTTTGATACTCGGAAACAACTATCAGCTTTCGAATAATGCGTAAATACAGTTCCCTCGCCCCACATCGAACGGAGTTCTCCCTCCAAAGAATCCCTCACATATCGTTGCGACAATTCGTATTCAGTTTGCTGTCCTGGGATTTCATGTAATTTAAAGAAGAAATCCGCCGTAGCGCCAACTTCCAAAAGCTCTTTCGGATCAAAATTATTCTCTCTCATGTAACGCGGTACTTCTCCGCATGCAAGGCCCTGCTGGAAATTCTTTGAATAAATCAACATGTCCAGCGCACTTTCCGAGCTACGAACTTCTTCTTGCGACAAGAAGCCCGGATCCAAGGAAAGCGCACGACAAGAGTGATAGCCGTAAAATGCTACGACAAGTAAAAACGAAGCAGCAACAATTAGCAGAATTTTCAGCGACTTTTTCATGAAAGGCTTCTTTAAATTAAGAAAATTTTTTGCATACCCGCGATGCAATCACGCAAGAAATATAAATAAGAAAAACCCCCAGCCGGAGCTGGGAGTTTGTGAGGAGGAAATAATCTTAATTATTAGAACTTGTTGAAGAAGTCCCAAGTGGTTTCAGGCACCCAAGACTGACGCTGGCCAGGGTCCTTGTGGTCCCAAATATGACCGCCGTTCTGCGTGCACCAGCGAACCGGGAAGCGTTCTTCGACAGTCTTATAGTCATAGCAGACGTGCGGGCCGTTGCCACCGTATTCCTGAGCCTTTTCGTTTTTGGCCTTGCCGCCTTCGGAGTTGAGTTCCAAGATGATATCGCGGGCAGCACGACCCATCTGCGGAGTGCAGAGGTTGTCCTGCAAGCCGAGCACGCCCATCCAACCGACGCCCATTTTCTTGCGCTGCGGGAGCCAAATGTTGCGTTCGGCAGTTTCATAGACAGCGACTGCGCGGAGCACGTCCTGATGATTCCAAGAAAGGCCATTGGAGAACATGGAGCCGTAGCTGAAACCCGTCGAGAACACGCGAGAAGAGTCGATGCAGAAATTGCCTTCGAGATATGCAAGGAGTTCATCAAACAGGAGGTAGTCATCTTGTGCCCACGGGGCCTGGTTTCCGTTACCTTCCGGAGCAACGAAAATGACGGTTTCATTTTTGTCGAACGGCTTCAGGCCATAGTAGCCTTCGTCCTGCACGCCGCCGGCCCAGCCGCCCATGCACTGCATGCCGAATATGAGCTTGTACGGTTTATTCTTGTCGTAGCTCTTCGGGATGTCGATACGCACAGTGCGCGTTCCCTTGCTCCATCTGAAATCGATGTAGGGCTTGTCACCACGATATTTATAATCTAGTCTTGTATCCTTGCCGCAACCGCGTGTCGGCACCGGATCGTTCTTGAGGCCCCAACCGTATGCATATTCCGGCTGCTTGACCGTCTTCTTGAGTTTGAGAGTGACGTTTGTATCCAAATTGGAAAGCGAGACCGTCAATGTATCGTAATCGGCAGCAATCACGCGGAGCTCATCTCCTTCACCTTCCTTTGAAAGTCCGCGAGCAACCGCCTCGCCAAAAGACGCCCTGTAATTTCCGTTAGACGTAAAGCGGAATGTGCTCTGCGCACTGCCAACGCTCACACGTGCAAAATAAGAGCCTTGAGCCCTTACAATAGACTGCATGTCAAGTGTACCCGAGCCATAAACGGTTTCGTTCAAGACGCGAGAGCCAACAGCATCGAAAATTTGGACGCGGACTGGCGCATTTGTACTCTGCGAATACGAAAGCACGCCGTTCATCACGCTCACGTAACCGACGGACGGCCTTACTATATGGATTGCATCAACGTTGCCATTCCCAATGGAATCGCCAACAGCTGCCGTATCTTTGGGTTCTTCCTTGAATAATTTGAATTCGCCCTTTACGTCGGTCGTCGTCTTGAGACCGTTCTTCAAAAGTTCGACAGAAGCCTTTTCAATAGCCTTGCCGCTTTCGTCACTAACCTTGCCCGTAAGCGTAAAGGCCTGAGCCGATGCCACCATAGCGAGCGCCATCGCCGCACATTTTAAACCAAAATGGTTCATAGTTGTTCTCCTTTTGTATCATTCCCAACTCTTTATTCCCGACGGGACAAGTCCTCCAAACTGATTTGATACACGCAAGGGAACAGACCACGCAAAACGCGTGGCTATACAAAACCAAGCATGAACACACCAGTGTTCTTCCTAACTAAACCCAATAGTAATATATCCCCACCAGTGCGCTTTATCACAAGGAGCAATTACAGTATTATGGATAATTAGTCAATGGGGTATGGGGTGTGAGGTCGGCTCTTCGAGCCTTTGAGGTATGAGATTTATTTTTTCTATTATTTAACCAATGAATTCTTTGTTAAAAAAAGCCATTGACCAAGAACGCCTCACGCCAGCGGAAGGGCTCGAAATCCTAAAAAACGTCCCGTGGACAGAGGTTGTCGAGGCCGCCGATACGGTGCGTCACGCGAAGCTCCCGGGGAACCGCGTGGGCTACACGGCTTTCCGTATCGTGAACTACACGAACGTGTGCGAAGTGACCTGCAGCTTTTGCAGTTTTTGCCGAAGCGCCCACAGTCCCGAAGCATACGTCTTGAACTTGGACGAAATCCGCCAAAAGACGCTGGAAGCTAAGGCAAAAGGCGCCGACCAGATTTTTCTACAAGGGGGCGTCAACAGGGAAATTCCGCTCTCGTACTACACGGACGTGCTGAAGATGCTCACAAAAGAGTTGGGCGTAAAGGTGCGCGGTTTTTCGCCTGTAGAACTTGTACGCATTGCCGAATTCAACGGGATATCGCTCGACGAGTTGCTCGATATTTTCAAGGATGCGGGCCTCAGTTCCGTCCCTGGCGCAGGCGCCGAGATACTCTCTGACCGCATGCGTCAAATTTTGAGTCCGAAAAAGCTCCCGGCTCAGCAGTGGTGCGACACGCTTGCCGCCTGCCACAAAAAAGGCCTTCCCGGTAGCGCAAACATCGTCATCGGCAGTGCCGAAACCGCCGAAGAAGTCATCGAGCATTTGGAATTCGTGCGCAAGACGCAAGACGTCGCGGGCGGTTTCAAGAGCTTTGTGGTGTGGACATTCCAACCGCAGACGAACAAGTTCCCGATCCGCCACGTGCGCGGCGACGAATACCTCAAGCTGCTCGCCCTCAGTCGCCTGTACCTCGACAACGTCCCGCATATCGAAGTTTCGCTGCTGGGCATGGGGCTTTCGCTTGGCGAACTCGGGCTCCACGCCGGCGCCGACGACATCAACAGCATCGTCATCGAAGAGAACGTACTTAAGAATCACGGGCTCACGACCATCGAACAGGCCGAGACGTTCATCAAGAACGCAGGCTTTACGCCCTACCGCCGCTCACTCTGTTTCGACTAAAACAAAAGCCGCCGCTCCGTTTTAAATACTTTTTGTTTAGATTAATATAAGTGGCACAAGCACAACTACACTCTCAAGAAGGAGCGCTTATGAGCTGGGAATGTAAATATCTTACCGAGACGTTTTGCAACAAACGTAAGCAGGAATGCGACCCAGGCGCGAAAGGTTGCATTCTTCAGGGGCGTTTCAGTTTTCCGCTAAAAGAAAAACCGAAGGCCGCAAAGAAAAGCAAATAAGGGAGGAGCCCGACTGTCCCGGACTTGTTCCGGGACGGGCATGACAAAAGGGAAACGCCCGCGCCGAGACGGGCAATACAATAAAAAAGACCCCCTTTTCGAGAGTCTTTAAAAGCCGAGGCTTTGCGCAATTCACATTGCAAATTTTGCGAGCTTCGCACGCACCCCACAAAAAACTAGATGAGGCGCAGGATTTCCTGGGCGGTCTGTTCGGCAAATGCGTTGTCTTGGACAAAACGGCGGACTTCCGTCGGATTGATGCGGGCGTACTCCGAAAGGGCACGACCGATACCATTGCGGATGTAGTAGTCGTCGTCCTTGGCGCAGGTAAGGCAGAACTGACGCAAAAGCGGCCAGTCGGTGCGGTCCTTGTACTGTACCTGGAAGATAATCGCACTACGGCGTACCCAGATGTTCGGGTCGCGAATCCATGACGCAATCTTTGTCCGCAGCGCAGGCAGACGTAGCGCCAAGTCCCCCAAGACACAAGCGGCAAGCGTATCGACAGTGTCACGCCAAGCCCTCGTCTTGATAAGCTTTTTCAAAAAGCTCAGGTGCTGCCCCCCAAGAAGCACACGATGACGGAACAGGTAGTCGCAGGCCGCGTACTGGAATTCCCTGTACGGTTGCGCCCACATGTCCTCGACCCTCGATACCAGTTCATCTCCGTCCTTTGGCGGGTACTTGTCGAAGATCGGATATGTGACTTCACGGCGAGGGACCAACCTCACCCCAAGGAACTCAAATTGTTCCCTGGCCTTCTTAGACATTTCATGCGACTCTTCTTCGTTGGCGATAGAGCGCATAGCGAGAGATATTTCTTGTGTAAACCGAAGCATGTACACCAAAAATAGTCCATAAAGAAATTTTTTTCTAGACCTTGACAAACATTTTTTTCAAATTTTTTTAATTTTCTTCTAAATTTTTTGCAAAAAAAGTGCAAAAAAAACCTTGACAAAGCAAAAACAGCTCAAAGAACCAAAAAATCATGACGGATTCTACCCAAAAAGAGCCCCTTCAAATCACTGAAGTTCCCCCTGAATTACGCGGTCTTTCCGACGAAGAAATCATCAAGAACTCGGAAAGCCGGGAAAAAAAATTTATAGGGAAAAAACACAACGGCGCCAAGCGACCGTCCAAAAGGGAACGTCTCGCCCAAAAAGAACAAAAAGAAAACGCCAAGTTCAACGCGCTCGTCGCCAAATACAACAAAACGGACGCCGAAACACAGCAGGACGCTGAAAGCGACGCCGAAATCAAGAAAATTCTCAAGAAAATCGCCGCCCCGCTAGCCAGTTCGAGCGCGGGAAACGCCGAAGTCAAAAAAGTTGCCGAACCGGCCGCACCCGAGGCCCCCAAGCGCGTGCTCAACAGCGTGCTCTCGGAACCGCCCAAACCGCCCTCCGGACGCGTCCTCAAAGGTTCGTTCGGCGCAAAGCCCGGCGACAAGCCCAAGGCCGTCATCGTGTCTGCCGCGGACCTTGCCCGCCAGCGCATCGAAGAACGCGCAAAGAAGATTCGCGAAGCGCTCATGGCAAAGAACAGGGCGCTGCATCCCGAAGCCGCCGCGGAAATGCCCGTCAAGCGCCCCCGTGGCCGCCCCCGCAAGAATCCTCTACCGCAGCCGCCGGTAGAATAGACGACAACCACACAAGGCGAGTGACGCGACCAACAAAGTTGGGCATGTTCGAGCCGAATGGTTGGGACAAAAGCGAAGCGAATGTCCAAAGACGAAAGAACGCCGCACAAAGCGGCTACAGACGAGAGAATAATAGTCCGCCACAACAAGTGCGCGGGCATTTTTTATTGAGCGTGCGGTATCGCTATCGCGGGAAAACAATATCACAAAAACAAAAAGACCTTCCGCTTTCGCGAAAGGTCTTTTTCAGAGGCAACGGGCGGACTCGAACCGCCGAATAAGAGTTTTGCAGACTCGCCCCTTACCAACTTGGGTACGTCGCCATTATTGCGGGTGTAATATAAGTATTTTAACCCCTATTTACAAGGGGTACGGGCAAAAAAAGTCAAAAAAATTATCTTTTATGCGTGAATTTCCGCGCATTGAAGACAAAAGCGTTCGCCTGGCTCGGCGCCCTCTGGATGAGGAGCCTCCGCATCCGTCTGCGTGTGCCCGACGACTTCAGGCCCGGCATCCTCGGACTGTGGCACAAGGATTTGCTAGCAAGCTGCGCCGCCTTCAAGGACAAGGACGTCCACATACTCGTCTCGGAATCAAGCGACGGGGAATTTTTCGCACAAGCGGCAAAACGACTCCACTACGAAGTGACCCGCGGTTCCGACACGCACGGAGCGACAAACGTACGCCACCTGCTCCAGTCGCTCAAAAAAGGCCGTTTTGTCGGCATGGCACTCGACGGTCCCCACGGCCCGGCACTCCAGGTCAAGCCCGGCTCGCTATGGCTGTCCAAAACCAGCGGATGCCCCCTTTGGCTTTTCGACATCAAGTACGGCAGGCATTTCCGCCTGAACGGATGGGATAAATTCATCATTCCGCTCCCGCTGACAGCTATTGACATCGAAATTAAGTATCTTTTGCCCGAAGAAAATTAAAGAAAAGGAATACAGCCGTGATCGCATTACCTCCAAAATTTGTCGCATTCGACTTAGAAACGACTGGCCTTGTCAATCGCAAGGACGAAATCATCGAAATTGGCGCCGTAAAGTTCACTGTAGAGGTGAAAAACGGCCGAGTCGTACCAAAGCTCATCTCGGAATTTGACACGCTCGTAAAGCCCAATATGCTCATTCCCGCCGAGGCCACCAACGTGAACCATATCACCGACAAGATGGTCGAAAACGCACCGCCCGTCGGCGAAGCCCTCAAGCAGTTCACCGCATTCTGCGGTCCGGGTTCCATCCTGCTCGCCCACAACGCGAACTTCGACGCGAGCTTCTTGCGCACCGCCTACGAGCAGAACCCGCAGTTCACGCCGGGCAACCCCGTCATCGACAGCCTCGCCATTTCCAAGACCATCATGCCGGAACTTGCTAACCACAAGCTCGGTTTCATGGCGAACATGTTCATGAAACGCGGCGAAATCTCGATGACCATCGACGAAGAAAAGATGCACCGCTCCGTCTATGACTGCGAGATGCTCATGGAAGTGTTCGTGGCACTCCTCCGCCGCCGCCTCAAAGAAAAAGAATGGGAAATGGGAGGCATCATGCAGGCCATGGCCAAGTACAAAGGCGTCCCGCAGTTCATTAGGAAGTAGACAGTACTGTCATTCCCGGCTTGACCGGGAATCTCCTCTTTACAAACTCAGCCTCGGTTTCAGCACCGGGGCATTTTTTGTATAAAAAAAGGCGACCCCGCAACAAGTGCGGGGTGACAAAGCCAACGTCAATAAAAACACAAAAGACCGCCATGCAGAGCATAGCGGCTTTTTAAAACCTTTAATCAAAAAAATTAGATTCCGAGTTCCTGAGCGACAGCCTGGATGCCAAGCTTGCTGATGGTGCGGAGACCAGCAGCGCTCACGCGGAGAGTCACCCAACGGTCTTCTTCAGGAATGTAGAAGCGCTTCTTCTGGAGGTTCGGAAGCTGCTTGATCAACTTCTTACGATTAGAGTGGGAAACCATGTTGCCCACGAGGCCGGCCTTGCCGGTAACTTCACAAATGCGGCTCATATTAAACTCCGTTGTTTTTACAGGCACCAATTTTAGCTAAATATTTCGGAACTGTCAAGGCTAAAGTTTAATCTTGCAGCGCCTTTGGCAAGTTAAACTTTGTATTTTCCACCAATTTTATGAGATTTTGGACTTCGACGGACTCAAATTTTTCTTTCAGCCAATCGACAACACCCTGAACCAGCACTTCCGGTGCGCTCGCCCCGCTTGAAATTCCGACCGTATCGATACCGTCGAACCACGACAGGTCAATATCGTTGACATCGGCAATCAGGTGGCTCGGGAGTCCCTGTTCAAGCCCAAGTTCCATCAAACGCGACGAATTGGAGGAATTCTTGGCGCCGACGACCAACAGCATATCGACGGAGGAACAAAGATCGAGGACTGCCGCCTGGCGGTTGCCCGTTGCATAGCAGAGGTCGCCAGCCTCAGGCCCAATAATGTCCGGAAAACGGCGTTTGAGCGCATCGATAATTTTGCGCGTTTCCGCCACAGAAAGCGTCGTCTGCGTAATGTAGGCCAGCTCCTTGTTCGCAGGCACCTGGACCGTCTCTGCATCATTTTCATTGCGGATAAGGGTTATCGCCCCTTCCGGGAGCTGGCCAAGCGTACCTTCCACTTCGGCATGACCCGCATGCCCGATCAAGATGATATGGCGGCCGGCATTGTAATGGCGCTTTGCGCTGAAATGCACCTTGAGCACCAGTGGGCAGCTCGCATCAAGCACCTGCAAATTACGGGCTTTCGCCTCGTCGTAAATGCATTCGGCGACACCATGGGCAGAGAAAATCACCACGGAACCTTCGGGGACTTGCTTCAAATCATCGACAAAGACAACGCCCATGTTCTTAAGAGTATCCACAACAAACTTGTTATGAACAATTTCATGGCGGACATAAATGGGCGTACCGAATTTTTCGATTGCCTTTTCGACCACGTGGATGGCGCGATCGACTCCTGCGCAGAATCCGCGGGGCATGGCCAGAACAATTTTTTTCATAATTCACCTAATTTACTTGAGCAAGTTTTTCAAAAATTCAACCAGCTGTTGATACGAGTCGTTAATCTTTGCGCTTTCGTGGGCAAGGAAGGTCTGCACAAGGCGGACATCGGGCAAATTGCGCCTAGAATATTCCGCAGTCGTTTGCAGTTGAGCAATAACACCTTCACGGACAAGCGTTGCCACGGTCTCTTTCTGCCCGGCCGCAAAAGGCCCCACGCATGTCGCAACACCGCGCTGCAGCGGTTCCCAAAAGTCATGGACGCCAAGTCCGCGGGCAAACGACCCGCCTATGACGGCAGACTTCGAGACGGCAAACACGTCCTTCGTCTTGCCGAACTCGTTCACAATCGAGACCGCTCCCTTCTGTACCAAAGGCCAATCGACAACAATAAGCTCCTGGTCCCGGAGAGCTTTGCGGAAATCCGCCACTTCGGACAGCCGACGCGGCACAATCACCACGGATTCCTGACGTTTGATAGACGAGACGACCATCCGGCAGAGGCTCGCCCATTCCTGTATGTGCATCGAGACGAACACCGTATCGACCGTCGGATTTTCAGGAGCCCTAACCGTCATTCCCGAACGGACCCACGGCAAAAGCTTCCAGTCCCCGCCAATCAACATCCGGGAAATGTTAGCCCTCGCCGCCACGCCCAAAAAGCGCGAAAGGTCGGAACCAGTCTGCATGCTGGCAAAACCAATCGACGAGAAGTCTATTCCGGGAACCGCCCTATGGAACCGTCCCGAAACCACCGCCACGGAAGGCTTGGACGAAATACGCAACATCGAAGAGAGATAACCCGGCCAAAATTCGTTTTCGGCAAGAATGAGACCAACCGGCTTTACCGACGAGATAAAGGACTTCATCGGCACTGGAGAATCGACGGGAGCCATACACGAAGCAATATCGCCAGCGTTTTCCTCAAGAAACGAGAGGACCTCGACCTTCTGTGTCGTAATCAAGAGACGCGGACAATCCGGCAAATCCTCCTTGAGGAGTTTCGCCAAATTCATGAGCATTTTACATTCGCCAAGACTCGCCCCGTGCATCCAGAGGAACGGCCCCTTAGGCCACGGCCCGTTCAAGCGGGCATTCATGCGATATTTGTTTTCTACAATGGGCACCTTGGCAGCAACCTTGGCAACAGAACCAAGCGCCCCACGCGCAACATCAAGAACCTTAAACATAGAAATCCGTCACTTTCAGTAAAACAAACAATAAATTACAAAACAAGAGCCACAACCATGTAGAAGAATCGGCAAAAAACGCCTGCCAAACGGTTCTTTGCGGGAGATTAGCGCAAGAATCGCCAGAGAATGCACTGGAATCCTTGCGACAGGGGCTAAGCGGAGCCTTTAGACGGGGCAAAAACGCCGGCGTTTTCGACGCCCACGCACGCCATGTATCCCCAAACTTGCACTCCAGAAAGCGGTCTTCAATCCGCGCTAGCGTTATCTCAAACAAGATAATCAAGATTATAAAGGGGAGGACCAAAAGTGACACGCCCAAATGAAAAAAGACTACGCCACAAGCAAAACCCGTGTTGGAAACATAAAGAGGGTGCCTCATTCTTGCATAAGGGCCGACAGTCACAAGCGCATCTGCCGCATGGACTTTACCACGAGTGTGTTCACCAATAAACTGGCGCGCCCGCACCCGCAGCAGGGCGCTCACCACGTAAAGAAAGGCTGCAATGAAAAGGCCCGCAACACATTCATTTATATAAAACGATTTCGGAAACCGGCTCGGCGGGACAAGAACAAGGGCAATTGCGAAAGCCCCTAAAATATAGCCGCGAAAGCGATACAGGAACGCAGAAAAAACGCGTTCTGCGCTAGGCATGGTCCATCTCCACGATGCTAAAACGTTGTTCCAACTCCTTCGACAGTACATCATGACTCACAAGCACGACCCACTTGTGCAAAAGCTCTGCCGTGTCGAGAAACGCCGTCAAAAGCGGTTCACGATCTACAAGTGCTACCGACGCAAAGGGTTCATCCAGCAGCACCATGGGACAGTCCGAGACAAGCGCCCAGGCCAATGCGACACGGGCACGTTCCCCGCCAGACATTCCCTCCTTTGCGATAATTTGGGTTACGCGGGCAGCTCGTGCAAATTCAACAACAGCCACAGAAGATGTCTGCGACAAAAGCGATTCGAGCAAGCGGACCGGCGGAAGTTCCAAATCTTGCGCAACAAAAAACACGTTACTTTTAAGATGCGGCGGGCAAGTCACCTTGCCATGGTCCCATTCCTCAAGCCCGGCAATCAGGCGCAATAACGTCGATTTTCCAACGCCGTTCCGACCGCGAACAAGGACCGGTTTTTGCGTACTCCAGTTCAACGAGAAATTGCTGAAAAGTGCGGCAAAACCGCCCTCATATGCAAAATCGCCATGCGAAATTTCCAGATTTTCGGCATTTGGCGAGCAAGCGACTTCGACCGAATCCGCATCCGTTCTCTTCGAAGGCAGTTCCTCGAACTTTTCCAAGACATGGAGCGCACTCATCGCCGAACGTGCCTGCGGCATCACGCGAGCACATTCCTTTACAGGCTTATAACAAAGGAGAACCGCCGAACAGTACAGGACAAGCCCCGTGCCGTCCATCCAGCCCTTTGAAATCAGGAGCGCACAAAACGCCAGCACGAAAACCATAGCCAAGACCGAAACCGATTCCGTCGTGAGCGAAAGCAAGCCCTTCTTGAGAGAAACCGAAAGACCATCATCCCGAAGAGCGCGAACTACCGCAAGCAACTCTGTCGAAACAGCCTTGCGCTCAAAGCCAGAACTCCAACGTCGAAACAGCCGACGCGCCTGGAAAAGCTTTCCGCGAAAATCCGAACGCAAAGTCAGGACGCTTTCTTCGGCAGGCCCCATCCTATGCAAACTGCGCTGCATCCAACTCACCAGCGGAACAACGACCACAAACAGGAACAACGTCAGCGGCCATGAGATATAGAAGAGAACAGGCAAGAACACCAAAAGCTGGAGAACCGCCTGCACCGCTTGGAAAAACACACCGCCATTCCCTTGCAACACAAGCGTCGATTCGTAGGCCGTCTCAACCTTAGCGTCTCCATCCGGTGTATGAAAAACGCGCGGCGACAGCGACCGGAACGTCCACAAGAACCACGCCGACACAAACGAACCCGCACCGTAAAGCCATTTTTCGGAAATGTTCAACTTCCAGACAAAAAAGACAAAACGGAGCACGGTCAAAGCAAGCATCAGAAGCAACCACTCCGAAAGAGCAAAAACGGAATCGCCTTGGAGAATCCCCATAAACGAGCGGATGCCCCAGAGTAACGCAGCATCAGCGGCACTCGCCAAAAGCGCTACCGGCAAGAAACGCAAAACGCCACGCCACAGAACCCTTTTTAGTCTTTTTCTCAAAATCACGGGAGAAAAATAAAAAAAATAAGCGCAGCCCTTGACATTTTTTGGGAAACTGCTATATTTGGCGCACAAATCGCCCCTATCGTCTAGTGGCCTAGGACTCGGGATTTTCATTCCCGCAACAGCGGTTCAAAACCGCTTGGGGGTATAAAAAGGATCAACCGCAAGGTTGGTCCTTTTTTTATAACCCCAAGTAAACCGCGTCAAGGGGTATAAAAAGGATCAACCGCAAGGTTGGTCCTTTTTTTATAACCCCAAGTAAACCGCGTCAAGGGGTATAAAAAGGATCAACCGCAAGGTTGGTCCTTTTTTATAGCACCAAG
>JAFWRL010000216.1 GCA_017520105.1 Fibrobacter sp. | reverse complement strand
GGATATCGTTCGACTCGTACAAGATAAACATCGAGTACATCGACAAGTCGGTTGACAAGTCCATGAGGGAAGTGTATGGGTTGAACCCGTCGGAAGCCCAGTAGGGCAAAAAACAGGTGGCTCCGTCAGGCCGGACTAGTGACTCTCACTTCTCCGGACTGGCGGCTCCGCCGCCCCGGAATAATCATGATATAATAGTTGATTCAACTGTTAATATAATGAATTGGGTGAGTTATGTAAAAGGGGCAAATCGTTGGTTGATTCAGTATTCATAATCATTGTTCGTTGCCAAAGTATTGCCCTGCGTGAAGTGGTTATTCGGAATACCCTAACAACCACTTTTTCAAGAAATTTCGCGGAAATTCGGAATTTCCGAATTTTCCCTAGCAGGCCGAGCGATAAAGGCACTGAAGGTCATCAAGAAAAGAAACGGTTGGCACAACCTTACTTCAGCGTTTCCAACACTTTTTTTTCTTGATCATGATGGCATAGAGCAATCCGTCTATGGCGAATACGGACAGGAATCAGAGAAATCGCATTCTTCCAATACTGAAATTCCCTTAAGAATGCGTTCGGTGGATCAAACGAAAACCATTGAAGTGCGTGAATCCGGCGCTTCAGCCAACGCTTCAGAAAACAAACATTATTTTTCGTTTGTGCGTACTTGCCAAAATTGCCGCCATCAAAAGCCATCTTGTAAAGACGGAGGCCACGTTTCTTACTAGGAGCACAAAGCATTTGCTCATGTGGGAGTTCAAATACTTTTTCCAACACACCCATCACTGCGGAGCAAGCGTATCTAAGACCGAATCTTTTAATACATTTCCATACATATTCGCGATCGCTTTCGGTAGAATGCCTAAGCAATATGTAATAGTCCATGTACTGTCTGAGCCCTAACCCACCATAAAAGAAATGATGTTGCAAATGGACCAGTTGCATGAGCAGAGCAAAACGTATACTAGGAACGTAAAATCCTTCCGGAGCAAGTGTCACATTATCAATTTCGTTTAAAAGAAGTTCCTGAAACTCCTTGTTACGGAACAATATATCGGATGAAGCCTTATGGTGAACCTCAACGTCAATGTTATTTTCATTACGAAAGCCAATATGATGGATTTTATCATCCACAAATAATTTCTCTGAAATCAGACGCATTTCGAGCAAAATACGAGCAACACTATCATAGCCGCCGGGAATCCAGATATCAATATCACCAGCCTGCCTTGACAACGGGTCAGGATACAAGCGCGCGTTAGCCTGGCCCTTCAATATGACACTTTTGACGCCTTTTTTATTAAACAGCTGGGTGTATCGGGCAGCCTCCTGATTCATCAAACGGTTCACTCCACGAACCATTTCGGCAGCACCGGACCAACGGATAGCAACCACTCGAGAAGGCAGAGATTCCTTTGGTAGTTGGGAGAACGCATTATACAAAACACCAAGCAGCGTTTGCTGTTTAGCCATCAAAAACAACGCGTTCCAGTCATTATCACTAAGATTGTTCGGAAACTCGTGCGACAATCCAAGAGCCACACGCAAAAGCTTACAAAATAAAGTATCTAACGAATCCTTCAACAAACCCGCCTTTAAACATAACAAATATTTCAGAACCTATCTATTCCCGTACATTTTTTCGTAATACTTTTCGTAGTCGCCGCTCGTGATGTTGTCCAACCATTCCTGGTTGTCGAGGTACCAGCGCACCGTCTTTTCGATGCCTTCCTCGAACTGCAGGGACGATTCCCAGCCGAGTTCCTTCTGGAGCTTGGTGGAGTCGATGGCGTAACGCGCGTCGTGGCCTAGGCGGTCCGTCACGTAGGTAATCAAGTTCAAGTCTTCTCCTTCGGCGCGGCCGAGCAGTTTATCGACAGTCTTGATGACGACCTTGATGATGTCGATGTTCTTCCATTCGTTGAAGCCGCCGATGTTGTACGTCTCGGCAATTTTGCCGTTATGGAAAATCACGTCGATGGCGCGGGCATGGTCTTCCACGAAGAGCCAGTCGCGCACGTTCTCGCCCTTGCCATAGACCGGCAGCGGCTTCTTGTGGCGGATGTTGTTGATAAAAAGCGGGATGAGCTTTTCGGGGAACTGGTACGGACCGTAGTTGTTGGAGCAGTTCGTCACGATGGTCGGCATGCCGTAGGTATCGTGGAACGCGCGAACGAAGTGGTCGGAACCCGCCTTACTCGCCGAGTAGGGACTATGCGGCGTGTACTTGGTCGTCTCGTAGAAGAAATCGTCGCCGTAGGCCAGGTGGTGTTCGGAGCTAGAAGCCGTCGTGGTGAACGGAGGCGTGATGCCTTCCGGGTGGTTCATCTTGAGGGC
>JAFWRL010000215.1 GCA_017520105.1 Fibrobacter sp. | reverse complement strand
TCGTAAATTTTCACGACGCCGTGAATTTGTCCGTTCTCGTAGGGTATCTGGCGGCGGATTTTTCCATTTTCGTACCAGTCCTCCGACATGCCGTTTAAAGTTCCGCGGCTATACTTCTCGCTCGATTTCTTTTTGCCGTTTTCGTAATAGATGATGCTCAAGCCTTCTTCTTCACCATCCTTATAGCCAACCGTTTCGCGAAGTTTTCCGTTTTCATCGAACGAACGGAATACGCCATCCAACTTGCCGTTCTTGTAAGGGGCTTCGACCGCCAACTTGCCGTTCGGATGGTACGTCAGCGAAACTCCGTCACGCACATCAGTTCCCTTTAAAACGGTGTAAATTCTCGACACGCGACCATCGTCAAAGGTCATGCGAACCGTATCCAGGGCGGCAGTGGCAGCAACGGGCGCCGCTAGAGCAGTGCCACACGTCACTAGACACGAAAAAAACGTTAAAAAAAGCTTTTTCATCGCAATATAATGTAGCATAATCAATTAAGATTATGTATTTTGTGTCCGTCATGCATGTTACTTTTTTAAATCCTCCTTTTCACCCAATGTTCAGTCGGGAATCTAGATCCCCGTGTGTTACGAAGTCCAGTACGCTTTACTGGCCGATGTTTTTGAGTTATGCAGCCGGCGTTTGTGAAGCCGACGGCAACGAAATCCAGCTGATTGACAGCCCCGCTATGGAGCTTGACTTGCCCCAGACGCTCGAAGGCATCAAGAAGTTTGGTCCGGAGCTCGTCATTTGCAGCACGAGCACCCCGAGTATTTTGAACGACCTCAAGGTGGTCCACGCCATCAAGCAAGAAATGCCGAACGTGAAGGTCGCCATCATGGGTACGCACGCCACGGCCGAACCGCTCGAATCCATGGAAATGGAACCGAGCCTTGACTACGTGGTTATTGGCGAAGCCGACTACACCTGCCGGAACCTCGTCCGCGCACTGCGTGGCGATGGCGCTCCTGTGGGGCAATTTGCAGGCCTTGCCTACCGCACCGCCGAAGGCAAAGTCGATTTCCAGCCGGAAGGTCCGAAGATCGAGAACCTGAACGAAATCCCGTGGGTTTCCAAGGTCTATCGCAAGCACCTCTACAGCTGCTACAAGAAGTATTTCTACGGTGCAAACCTGAACCCGCTTATCGTGATTCTCAGTGGCCGCGGTTGCCCGAACCACTGCAGCTACTGCGTGATTCCGCAGACGCTCAACGGTCACAAGTTCCGCCGCCGCGACCCGAAGGACGTTGTCGATGAATTGCAGTACATCAAGGACAACTTCGAAGATTTAGGCGAAGTATTCTTCGAAGACGATACATTTACCGCAAGCCACGAACACGTGCGCCAGATTTGCAACTTGATTTTGGAACGCGGTCTCAAGATTACATGGAGCTGCAACGCCCGCGCCGATGTGCCGCTCGACTTGCTCAAGCTCATGAAGAAGGCTGGCGGCCGCGAAATGTGCGTGGGCTTTGAAAGTGCAAGCCCCGAAGTCTTGGAAAAGATTCACAAGGGCGTGAAGAACACCGACAAGGCGATTGAATTTACGAAGAACGCCCGCAAGGCAGGACTCCTCGTTCACGGATGCTTCATGGTGGGTACCCGGGCGACACACCGGAAACGCTCCGCATGACGCTCGACTACGCGAAGAAGCTGAACCCGAACACGGCCCAGTTCTACCCCATCATGGCGTACCCCGGCACCGAAGCGTACAAGGAAGCTCTTGAAAGCGGCGCACTCAAGTCCAAGGATTACAGCCAGTGGCTCGACAAGGACGGTTTCCACCGCACCACGATCCAGCGTGGTGAACTCACCAGCCAGGCACTCGTCGATTTCTGCGACAAGGCCCGCCGTGAATTCTACCTGCGTCCAAGCTACATTCTGCGTCAGGGCATCATGGCCATCAAGAACCCGCGCGAACGCTACCGTGTAATGCGTGGATTCGGGACGCTGGTGAAGCACCTGTTCAGGAAGCACGGCGAACTTGCCCCGGTCGCAAGACAGGCTCCGACGATTAAGGAGTAAGAAGTAGACAGTAGGCAGTAGACAGTGGTTAGAAACTGTAAGAAAAAAACTTGCAAAATCTAGCCGCAGTTACTAGTTAATAGTTACTAGAATGTGAAAAAAAACGCCCCTGAAACGTAAAAGGAACTGCCGCGATTTTAAAACGACTTGCAATAATGCAAGCCGTTTTTTGCGAGAGCCGCGTACGCATTTTTTTATTTTTTACGCATAAACAATTTTTTCTATGAGAGAGGCATTATGATTTGCAGGAAGTGCGGAAGAGAATACGAAGACGACATGCCCAAATGCCTGTGGTGCGATGCACCGAACGAAAACTTAACCGATTCCACGGCCGCGAACTCAGCAACCGCACAACCTGAGCTTTATTGCGACAAGTACAAGGATTCGCCCGAAAAACTCGTTGACATCGAACTAGAGCAGACCCTGACAAAGAACATTTACCAAGGACAAAGTGCCATATCATGGACAAAGTTCATGATTTTCATAAACATTCTCTTGTTCCTCATCGAAGTAAGGACATTCAGCATAATCGACGCGGGAATAAAAGGCGTAAAACTCAACGTTCCCTTGCCCAATGAATTTTTCCTTGCCCTATTTATTTTAATAGCATTCCTTCTCTTCACGGCAGTACCGCTTTGCATGTTTGTCGGAAAGAACTGGATCTGGATTTACCTTGCACAAAAAATACAGAGCAAATTCACGGAGACATTCTTTTCGCCCGCAGGAGCCGTTTTCTGTTGCTACATCCCCGTTGTAAATTATTTTGTATTCAAAGACTTGCTCAAAAGTCAAAAAGAAACCTTAACATTCTTGAGGATAGATTCAAAACCGGTTCCAAGCAAAACACTCGTAGGATTATTGATAATCTCTATCCTAATGCTCATTTGCAATATTTTGAATTATATCAAGAACAACGAAACATTCTATTTATTTTTATGTTCCGCAGCATGGATTGTCTTTATCGTTTTCTGCATAAAGCTAATAAAGGTATCTACGGAAAATCAGCGTCTGTTACAGTCCAAGCTGTACGACAACATCATCAACCACAAAGCCGAAGAAATCATCGCACAGCGCAAAGCAGAATAGCCGAGACGACTATTCGTTATCTTAACCTATTAAACTTTTTCATTTCTTTATCCAAAAACGTATCGACATACTTGGCATAAATGAGTGTTGTGTCCAAGTTGCGATGGCCAAGCAATTTGCTCGTCGCTGGGAGCGGAATGCCAATGGAGATACACGTCGTCGCGAACGTATGCCGTGCCAGATGGCAATGCACGTACTTGCATAGTCCCAGCTTTTGAGCACCCTTGCGAAGCATGCGATTAAAAGAAGCATTATCGACAACATGGAACACTCGCCCCGACGTTAAAGGCTCCGGCAACAACAGCCGTGCCTGCAAGGGAATCGGAATATAGACAGCCTCGCCCGTCTTGTGCATTTGTTTCCGTATTTTCCAATCGAAAATTTCAGACGAATCAAGCGTGCGCAAGTCCCCATATCGTAGTCCCGTAAAGCAGCTGAATAAGAACACCCGCATGACATCTTCTTCCGCTCGCGTAAGAACGCAACGCATATCCATAAAGTTCATATACAAGCGTTTGAGTTCGCGCATCGTGAGGAATCCGCGGTGTGAATAGGCCCGACGAATTTTCACTTTTTCGAACGGGTCACATTCAATAATTCCATCGGCTCTTATCTTATTGCAAAAGACACGCAACACCGAAAGCGCCTTGACAACAGTCGCCTCTTTGTTCTTCAAGTTTTCTAAATGATGTTTAAAATTGCGCACGAAATCCGCAGTCAAGTCATTGCAATCTAGGTCGGGAGCGAACAGCTCCACTTTCCGCAGATTCCAAAAATACGTGCGCACGGTCAACGGTGCAAGATCGTCAGAACATTTATTCAAATAGTCCAACGCACAATCCATAAAACGCATAAAGCCTCCATTTATTAAAATTGGAGGCATAAAATAATTATAAACAACTGATCCCGGTATAAAACCGGGATAACAGTTCAGAAAGAAAATTTATTTTGCTTTTGATTTCTTTTTCCGCTCACGCCGCGCAACAACCGCCGGGCGCACCATCGTCGCAATATTCATCGCCGTTCCAATCAAGATGAGGAAACTGGCGCAATAAAGCCCTATTCCGCCCTCAACTTTCAACAGCGGAATTCCAAGCTCATTCCCTAATTGCGACAGCTTCATCAAAAGCGACCAAAGCGAGACCATCGACAAAAGCCCCATCACCGTTGATGCCAGCGGAACAAACCACGAGAATAGTGCGGCAAGGAAAATCGCGGCGAGGATTCCATACAAATGCCGGATCGGTTCCATTTTGGGGAAGTTTGGCATTTGCATTTTGAACCGATCCAAGGTCTTCGGGTTTTCCTTGACAATGCGGTGCATCTGCCCAAGCGCAGAGTCGTTCAGCGATTTGTCCAAATCAATGCCCGACGCAATCTGATAGAATGTCGCCTCGGCTATCGGCTTGTCGTTTTCCTTCACCGAGCACGAGACGTTTGCCAAAGGCATCAGCAACGCCAAAAACACAAGCAGATACGGAAGCGCCGTCAGCTTCTTGAAAAGACTCATTTCTTTGCTAGATTTTTTCATTTTTTATAATCCGGAATTATTCGATGAAGCGGGAACGCACAACGGAAACCGATATAGTCAGCCCAATAACGCGGGTCTTCATCATCTCTTGCCGTCATGTTCAACTTTTTCGCTTTGTCCTTCCAGGAACCGCCCTTCAAAACCTTATTCGTTCCCAAATACGAACCTGTCGGATTCGAGTCTTCGATTTTAAAGGTGATGGCAAAGTAGTTATCGAGAGTCCATTCGGCAACGTTTCCCGACATGTCGTAAAGACCCAAAGCATTCGGAGTCTTCGTGGCCACATCGTGCGGACCGTAAGCAGAATCCTGCTTGCCAAGTTTCATCGAGTTTTCGGCAAACACGGCATACTTGTTTACGCTCATCACGTCATCCGAGGTCCAGAGCGTCCCTTCGTTAGCTCCGGCACGCCCTGCAAATTCCCACTGGGCTTCTGTCGGCAATTCGCCGCCGAGAATCTTGCAGAAATACTGAGCCTTCTCCCAAGTAATTCCCTGAACCGGTTTCTTGGGGCCCTTGAACATAGAGCGGTCTTCGTAGCGCGAAGCGGAATCTATCGTTTCCATCGTTTTCTTGAAGAACTCTTGTGTCACTTCGGTTGTATGAATTGCAAACGGGGACATCGAAACAACCTTTCCACGGAAGCGGAATGAACCAGAATCAATAATGGCCACCACACCGCGAGAGGCATGTTCAATAATCTTATCGGAGCCTGAGGATTCCTTCGATGTCGAAGAAGAACTAGCGACCGAAGACGAAGGCAAGTCCTTCGTAGCAAGCCAATCACGCACTTCCGGTTCCGAGGACACATACGAAGGCAAAATAAATTCACCCTTACCGACATAAAGGTTCAAGCCGATACGGAAAGCGACCTTGTCGAAACGATATTGGTAGCGACCGAGAATATCGCCTTCCTTATAAACCCACACGGGTTTGTTGTTCACAAGGAACAATGTCGTCACTAGGGACGGGTCGTTTATCTTAAGTTTTGCAACAAGCGAATCCATCGGATAATCCTCGACAACGCCCTTCCAGATGACATGAATTCTATCGCGTTCTGAACCAAACGTCAATTTCAAGGTATCAATCGTGCCTGCCGGGGCAACAACACTCGCCGTCGGAGCTACAGCTTTTGCGGTAGTGTCGGTGGCTTTCGCTGTCGTGTCAACAGTTTGCGCCTTTACAGCAGAATCGACGACAGCCGTCGCCGTAGAATCGGTCATCTTCGCTGTAGAATCAACCGCCACAACAGCATTCACTTTCTGGTCTGTCGGTTCAGCCGCTTTCACGACCGCATCCTTCGAAATCGTCTCGATAGCACTCGGCATCAAGTTCACTTGCACCGGAAGAGCCTGAAGACTATCCAACTTTACATGAATCGCCTTGGAAATCGCATTGACAGAGCTTAACTTTTTGCTTCGCCATATTTTCTTTGCCTCGTTACGCTTGAGATTGTAATGCGAAACATAATTGCGGTAATCCGTTCCTTTTTCCGTAAGGCCCAGAGAATCCGCCGCCAGCATTACCGGATAGGCCTTAGAGAACTCCGTCGTATCGACACGCTGCACATTTTTATCAACTTCAGCAGAATACTTGTCGTAAAGTTTTTCCGCATCTTCCAAAGTCTTTACAGAATCCACCTGGTCAAGCGATACATTCAAATTCACCGATAACACCGCCGCACTGGAATCTAAAGACGGGAAATTCACCTTAAACACCAGGACCTCGCCGGCCTTAAGCGTTCCGATATCCACGTAAGGCAGTTTGTCTGGAGCGCTGAAAGCAAACATATAAACGCCTTCCTTCGCCGGATAAATGGTCCTAGTTCCGTTCTTCAGGCTTGTATTATAAGAGACGATTTCCAAGTTCTTCTCATCGGACTGGATTCGTACCATTCCCGGATGGGCGCTTTCCTTGAGCGTTTGCCACTTCCCGTTTTTCACAAACAGGAGCTTTGAAACCCGAGATGAATAAATGTTCTCGGAATCGAAATAAATGTCGGCTTCATCTTGGAAAGCCTTGTGCTGACGGGAAGCATACAGCCGAAGGCCAACGACCTCGCGAACACCCAGGTGGTTTTCCTTAAGGTTAAAAGCATGGAGTTTCTTATATTCTTCCGGTTTGGCTTCGCCCGAGAACCAAAGATATTCCTTCACCGACTTTTTCTGACGAAGGTAGAGCTTGTTCGCTTGCAAAGGGAAAACAGGTTCCTTAGAGAACGCCACGGCACTATCCAGCTTAATGGCCGTACTAGACGACTGATCCAAGAGACTGCCAACCTTGAAATTCTCCGGCAACAGTTTGAAGTTTTGATCTTCATCAGCCATCGTGAGTGCCGGGACCAGCAACAAAAGCGGAAGCAATCGGGAAAATGTCATAAGCTCTCCTGTCTTTTATAGGAACCTTCTTGCCTAGAAAAATAATTTCTTCTTAGAAAATAAGTTCTAAAATTTTAACGAATTAACACCCATTTCAAGCAAGTATCCCCCATTTGCACCGCCAACCGGCCCCAATTCGACCTTCCAATCCGCCAAACGGATGATATCGGGGTGGTGTTCGATGACTATGACCGTGTCACCACGGGCCGAAAGCCTGCGCAAGAGGTTCCACAAGATTTGAATATCCTTGAGATGAAGTCCCGTTGTCGGTTCGTCGAGCAGATAGACCATTTCCGTCGCCGGGCGGCGGCAGAGTTCCGCAGCAAGCTTCAAGCGTTGGGATTCACCACCGCTAAGCGTGGTAACCGGCTGCCCGAGTTTCACGTACGGAAGGCCCACATCACGGAGGCATTCGAGCTTCGGCAAAATTTTCGGTTGGTCCTTGAAAAACTCACACGCTTCCACGACGCGCATGTCGAGCACATCCGCAATGTTCTTGCCCTTGAACGTGACCGTCAGCGTTTCCTGATTGTAGCGTTTGCCACCGCAAGCTTCGCACGTTTCCCAGATGTCCGAGAGGAAGTGCATTTCCACAGCAATAGCGCCACGGCCTTCGCAAACGGGGCACCGGCCACGTGCGAGGTTGTAGCTGAAACGGCCATAGTCAAAGCCCTTGACCTTGGATTGTTCGAGTTTGGAGAACAGCTTGCGAATATCGTCAAAGACTCCAGTGAAACTCGCCGGCGTACTGCGCGGCGTACCCGAAATCGGACTCTGATCGACGAGCAGCACTTCGCCGCTCTGCTTTTTGCGACCACGCGCCTGGAACTTCTTTTTGAGCGCCGGGAAAATTTCATCCACGACAAGGGAACTCTTGCCCGAGCCCGAGACGCCACAGACAACGCTTACCGCTCGCTTCGGGAATTTTACAGACAAGTTTTTAAGATTATTCGCATTGAGGTTCTTGAACTCGTAGAACTCCGTATCATCCGTAATGCGCACCGGTTCCAGCTGATTTGCCACCGGCGTGGAGTACGTGAGGAACTTGACCGTTTCGCTACGCGGGAAACGCTGCAACGCATACGGCTTCGCCAGTTCTGCCGGAGTTCCTTCTGCGACGACTTCGCCACCGAAATCACCCGCGCCAGGACCCATGTCAATAATGTGGTCCGCCGCCTGCATCATCTTGAGGTCATGTTCCACGACCACGAGCGTGTTGCCGAGGTCCCGCAAGCGGTAAAGCGTATCGAGGAGTTTCGCGGTATCGCTTTCGTGGAGGCCGACCGTCGGTTCATCAAGCACATAAAGCACGCCTTCGAGGCCGCTACCGATTTGGCTTGCCAAGCGAATGCGCTGGGATTCACCACCCGAGAGCGTGTCACCCGCACGGTCAAGGCCAATGTAGCCAAGCCCCACACTAATCAAAAAGTCCAAACGGCCGATGATTTCGCGGAGGAGCGGCGCGGCAATTGTCGTCTTGCTTTGGATGGATGCAGACGTCGCATTTTCTTCGTTCGCGAAATCGACTTTCGCAAACCAGTCGCGGGCTTCGGCAATGCTCATGTGATGCACGTCCATGATGTTCTTGCCCAAGATGCGCACAGCAAGATATTCAGGCTTCAAGCGTTCGCCGTGGCAGTCGGGGCATTCTTCGCCATCCTTGAAGTGACCAAGGCCGAGGCACGTTTCGCAGGCGCCCCAGTGCGTGTTGAAACTGAAATGTTTCGGATTAAGCGCTGAATCCATGTACCAGCCGCATTCCGGGCAGCCCGGCTTTTCGCTTGCCGACAGGCGCTCTTCGCCATCGCAATCCACATAGAGGATTCCGTTACCGTCGCGGTAGCCGCGTTCAAACGCTTCGACGAGGCGAGCACGGTTTTCTTCCTTGACTACCACGGAATCAACCACGGCAAGCAACTGCTTTTCGCGTGTCGGGACTTTCGGCAGCGGGAGTTCCACGAGCTTTTTGCCAAGATACGCCTTGCGATAACCCTTTTCTGTGAGAATCTTGGACAACTTAATTTCGTCCTTGATTTCGAACGGGGCAAGCACCGTCACCATCTTGTTCAAGTCACGGTCAAAGGCATATTGCATCAAGTCGCCAGCCGCGTATGAGCTCACCGGCTTTCCGCAATGAAGGCAGTGGGCGGTTCCCACGCGAGCCCACAAAATGCGGAAGTAGTCATAAATTTCCGTGAGTGTCGCGACCGTACTGCGCGGGCTCTTGCTGGAGCTCTTCTGGTCAATCGCAATGGCAGGCGCGAGTCCCGAAATGGAATCAATGCTACCGCGGTCAGGGCGTCCCAAGAATCGGCGGGCGTATGTGCTGAGGGTTTCCACAAAGCGGCGCTGGCCTTCGCTAAAGAGCGTATGGAACGCGAGACTCGACTTGCCCGAGCCCGAAACACCCGTAATCACCGTAAGCTTGTGGCGCGGAATCGTGACATCGATATTCTTGAGGTTGTGCTTGCGCGCTCCATGAACTTCGATATCGAGCGAGTAATCTTCGCCCTTTTCGTCCGTGCGGTCAAAATGCTTGTTTTCGCCATGCTTTTTCGCCAAAACCGGAGCCAAGTAGCGCCCCGTCTCCGACTTTTTGCATTTGGCAATTTGTTCGGGAGTTCCCGTGGCGATAATGCGGCCGCCGTTCACGCCCGCATCCGGGCCCAAATCGATAATCCAGTCTGCGCACTTGATCACGTCGAGGTTGTGTTCAATCACCACGACGCTGTTGCCGAGACTACGCAAACGGTTCAAGCATTCGAGCAATCGGCGGATATCTTCAAAGTGCAAACCGGTTGTCGGTTCGTCGAGCAAGTAAAGCGTCTTGCCCGTACCCGGACGGCGGAGTTCCGAAGCAATTTTCACGCGTTGCGCTTCGCCGCCAGACAGCGTTGTCGAGGGTTGACCTAAAGTCAAATAGCCAAGGCCCACTTCGCAAAGGAGTTTGAGCGGTTCAGCAATTTTCGGAATGTCCTTGAAAAATTCAGCGGCATCGGCAATGCTCATGTCGAGCACTTCCGAAATATTCTTGCCTTTAAAATAAACTTCACGGGTCGCTTCGTTAAAGCGCTTGCCATCGCACACATCGCAAGTGACTTGCACGCTCGGCAAAATGTGCATGTCGATGACTTTCACGCCAGCGCCTTCGCAAGCGTCACAGCGGCCACCTTTCACGTTAAAGCTGAAGCGGCTCTTCGTATAACCGCGAACCTTGCTTTCTTCCATACCCGCAAACAAGTCGCGGATATCGTCCCAAATTTTAGTATAAGTTGCCGGGTTACTGCGCGGGGTGCGTCCAATCGGCGTCTGGTCAATTTCAATGACCTTGTCAATGTTTTCGAGACCTTCCAAATGGTCAAACTTGCCGACCGGTTCTTCGGAATTGTAGAAAACGCGAGCGAGTTCACGGCGCAAAATCTGATTCACAAGCGTACTCTTGCCCGAGCCCGAAACGCCAGTGACAACAGTAAACGCACCGCCGAGCGGGATTTCCACGTCGATGTTCTTGAGGTTGTTTTCGCAGGCGCCGCAAACCTTGAGCTTCGGCGTATTCTTGTCAATCTTCATGCGCTGCGATGGGATTTCAATCGCTTTGCGACCACTCAAGTACGCGCCCGTGAGCGAAGACTTGTTCTTCTCCAGCTCTTCGACCGTGCCTGCCGCCAAAATGCGACCGCCCTCGACTCCCGCGCCAGGGCCCACGTCAATCACGCAATCCGCATGACGCATCGTATCCTCGTCGTGTTCCACGATGAGGAGGCTATTGCCTTGGGCTCGCAAGCGTTCCAACATTTCGAGCAACTTATCGTTATCGCGCGGATGCAAACCGATACTCGGTTCATCGAGCACATAAAGCACGCCCTGTAAGCCCGCACCCACGGCACTTGCGAGCCTGATACGCTGAGCCTCGCCGCCCGAAAGCGTCGAAGCCTTACGGCTAATATCCAAATAACCAAGCCCCACCGCCTTCAAGAATCCAAGGCGCCCGCGGATTTCCTTGAGCACTTCGCGACCAATGCGCTGTTCCTTGGGGCTCAGCTTTAACTTGTCAAAAAATTCGACAGACTTTTCAACGGACCATTCCGTCATCTCGCAAATGTTATGACCGTGGAAATCAACTGCCGCCGCAATGCGGTTGATTCGCGTGCCGTGGCATTCCGGACAAACGCCAATCTGCATGTACTTTCGGAAGTGGTAAATATGCCACATGTCCCAAAGTTCCTGCATAATCGTCACCACACCACGTTCGCTCCCGCTTGGAGTCCCGTACAGCACGGCATCCTGTTGTGCCTTCTTGAGCTTGTTCCACGGCGTATCGAGCGAAAAATGCATTTCATTTGCAATCGTACGCAAATTACGCCAACCGAAATCGCTAAAGATAATGCATCCGTCATCCTTCTTTTGCGGAGCAAGGCAACCCTGTTTTATAGACAAACTCGGGTCAGGCACAATCAAATTGATATCGAACTTGCAACTTTCGCCAAGACCCTTGCAGGCGGGGCATTGCCCCTTCGGGTCGTTAAAGCTAAAGAACCGCGGTTCGAGTTCCGGGATAGAAATTCCGCACTTCGGGCAAGCGAGCTGAGTACCCTGCAAGCGGTATTCTTCCTTCGCGCTTCCGGCAGCTGAACCCACGGCATCGGAACCGCCCGCAGCTTCCGGCGCCGTCAGCAAGAACGACACAAGCTTTCCGTCCGTGAGCTTCAAGGCACCTTCAATCGCCTCACGCAAACGGCTCATGTTCTTGCGTTCGAGCGTCAAGCGGTCAATCACCACTTCAATTGTGTGCTTCTCGTAACGCACCAGCAGCGGCACGTCTTCAAGCCTGTAAATCGTCCCATCCACGCGCACGCGGACAAATCCGTTTTCCTTGAGCTCCGCGAGTTCCTTGCGGTATTCACCCTTGCGCTCCTGCACAATCGGCGCCATCACCAAAATCTTTTTATTCTCGTCGCTAGCGTAAAGGTTATCTACAATCTGATCCACCGAC
>JAFWRL010000214.1 GCA_017520105.1 Fibrobacter sp. | reverse complement strand
TGTCATGGTGGTCAAGAAGAAGCAGCATTCTGGCTTGGTGACTTGTGTTGCCTTGCAGAAGAAAGGTCTTGTGGATGCTTCCGTCAGTGCCGGTAACTCCGGTGCCATGATGGCTAGCTGCCTCATGATTCTCGGTAAGACGTGTGACGAGTTCTCCCGTCCGCCTATCGGGGTTGCGCTTCCGACAAAGGATCGCCGCATTGTGTTGGTCGATGGCGGTGCAAACGTTGATGAACGCGCTTCTACTCTCGTTGACTTTGCCATTGCAGGTTCTGCTTTCGCCGAGGCTTTCCTCGGAATCGAAAATCCGAAGGTCGGTCTCTTGAACATGGGCGAAGAAGAACACAAGGGCCCGGCAGTTCTTCAGGAAACATACCAGCTCCTCAAGTCTGCTCCGGTCAATTTCATCGGTAACATCGAAGGCCGCGACCTTATCGCTGGCAAGGCCGATGTTGTTGCAAGTTCCGGCTATACGGGTAACGTTGTTCTCAAACTCCTGGAAGGTTTCTTCGAAATGCACCAGGAAATGTTTGGCACAATCGATTCTCCGGCTGGCAAGCGCTTTGCCGAAATGTGGGACTACCGCGCTACGGGTGGCGCCTTGTTGCTTGGCCTCAATGGCATTGGCATCATCGCACATGGCCGTTCCGATGCTATCGCAATCGAAAAGGCTGTCGAAGCTGCCGCCAAGTACGCCGAAGCCGACGTTGCAAACAAGGTCAACGCTCGCCTCGCAGCAATCAAGTCCGAGGAAACTCCTAAAGCATAGCTTTTGTCTGCAAAGACTTTAGTTGCAATTAGACGGATCTAGTGAATGCTAGGTCCGTTTTTTTATTTAGACGAGAGAACGGCGCTGCGCGCCTACAGACGAGAGAGTAGAGATTTAGCACTGTCATCCTGAACGTAGTGAAGGATCCAGTAAAGGTATGGGCTATGGGCTCGGACCTTCGGTCCTTTGGTGTGTGGGGTGTTCAGTAGGCGGTAGGAAGTAGACAGTAGGAAGTAGGTAGAGGAAAGAGCCTGGCCGTTGGCCGTCATCCTGGAGGCGAAACCGATAGGATCCACGCGTTTAGAGAAGAGACGAAAGAGAGGCAGTAAATAGTGGTTGGTTGTTAGGATTTAAGAATTAAGAATAAAAATTTCATTTTTAATTTTTCATTTCATTATCCTGTTTACTTATCCTAAAACCTACAGCCTGAGACCTATTACCTAACAGTGTGGTCTGGGCTTGGATTAAAAACGTACGTGCATGCCGAGGCCCGCTTGTGGACGGAGAACGTCTATTGATGGAGCTATGATAAAATGCGCTGATTGCGTCTTTTTCTTTGGGAAAAAACAATAAATGCCATAAATAATCATTGGAATGCCGATTAAGGCTAAAGGAATTCCAAGTACCGCTATGTTTGGTTCGTCGCTGTTCTTGTTGTCCTTATATGCGATAAAAGAGGCCACTCCCGCTAAGGTTAATGGAATTCCTGTAGCTAGCGCTAGCATACCGTCGCTTTTGTTGCTTTCTTCTGGGCTAAAAAGATCGTAAATGTCATTTGGAGATATTTGGTCATTATTTGCATGATCATTTTCGACAGCGGCAAAAACATTCCCCAGCAACAGAAAGATGATGAATATCAATTGTTTCAAATATCGCAAAATCGGCAACCTCAAAATATTCCATACAAATTTTAGTAAAAAGCCCCTTTCCCCGAAATTTCATTAGCCTAACTCCCTATCCCTAACCAATTACGATTTTCTAGTAGCTATTAACTAGCCACTAACCACTAACCACTTCCTACTATCCACAATTCATAAGAAATCACTGGATTCTTCACTCCACTTCGTTCCATTCAGAATGACGAAACGCTTTATTCTCTCGTCTCTCGTCTTTGGACTTTCACTTCGTTCAAGTCCCAAATGCTGGTCTCGGTCATGTTCAAACTAGTTTGGACGCGACTCTCGACCTACGCATTTGTCGTCTCTCGTCTCATTTATTATCTTGAGTAACAAATAAAACAAATTTTGAAAGAACCGTCTGGCACCGGTGGTGCGACGGCCGTTTGAAGTTTAAACTTGAACATTTGTTTAAGAACCGGAAGGTTGCGCTTTGGTCGCTTTTTCGGTTTCTTGGACGATAACGTATATAAATGACAGTTAATGTCATACAGGAGGTTTTTTAATGCCTACGAAGTCTATTGTGACTGGTGCATCTCGCGGTATCGGTCTTGCTATTGCAAGAGAACTTGCATCTCGCGGTTCCGATGTCGTGCTCATTTCCCGTGGTGGCTGCCCGGAACAGGCCGAAGCCATCGCCAAGGAATTCGGCGTCAAGACGTTCACGTTCGCCTGCGACGTGAGCAATTCCGAATCCGTGAAGGACGCTTTCAAACAGGCTATCGACGCACTGGGTGGGGTAGATTGCCTCGTGAACAACGCTGGCATCACCCGTGACGGCCTCGTACTTCGCATGAAGGACGAAGATTTCGACAACGTTATCGCAACGGACCTCCGCTCGACGTTCCTCTGCACTAGGGCCGTCCTCAGGACCATGATGGGCGCCCGCAAAGGCAGTATCGTGAACATTGCAAGCTTGAACGGTATCAGGACTCAGGCCGGTCAGGCCAACTATGCCGCTGCCAAGGCTGGCGTTATCGGCATGACCAAGTCCAATTCCATGGAATTCGGCTCTCGCGGCATTACAGTGAACGCAGTCGCCCCGGGATTCATCGATACGGACATGACCGCCGCCATGAGCGAAGAAACCCGCACCAAGTATGCCGCCCAGATTCCGCTTGGCCGTCTCGGTAAGCCGGAAGATGTGGCCAAGGCAGTTGCATTTTTGGCCTCCGACGATGCCAAATACATTACCGGACAGGTAATTGGTGTCGATGGGGGCTTGAACGCTTAACAACATTTTATTAAATTTGGACAAAACTTTTTCCCATGGAGAAAAAAATGAACGAAGAAATTTTCAAGAAGGTCACGGACGTGATCGTTGCTAAGTTGGAAGTCAAGGCTGAAGATGTCAAGCCCGAATCTGAATTCGGTAATGACCTCGGTGCCGACTCTCTGGACCGTGTTGAACTCGTGATGGCTCTCGAAGACGAATTCGATGTCGAAATCCTCGATTCCGACGCTGAAAAGTTCCAGAAGGTTTCTGACGTTGTCGCTTTCCTCGAAGCACACAAGAAGTAATCTAGTTTTGCTTTAGCCCGCAACAGTTGGGCAAAGATTGAACTTTGGGTCCCCGGTTTTGCCGGGGATTCTTTTTTATTCTCGTCATGCCTGACACTTTGTCATGCCGGACTCCGTTCCGGCATCGCCTTCTCGTTTATGAAAAGGAGGTGCTCGTTCTGTGACGGGCATGACAAAACGCTTTTGCATGTCATCCCGGCCTCTGTGCCGGGATCGGCTTACACGTAACACCTTTGCAAAACACTGTATTTAGCAGCCCTGCTGCGGAAGGCATGATAAAAATGTAAATTATGCATCAAACAAAAGGAAAATCTATTGGAAGAACAAAACCTGCTCCACAAAATCCTAAAACTCTGGTTTCGCCAGAAGTCCGGTGACGGGCTTGAGGCTAAGCTTGGGTATAGGTTCCGCGATCCTGAACTGCTGGCTCATGCGCTTGTCCACCGCTCGTTCATCGTCGGCAAGGACGTGCCTTACGCGAATAATAACGAGCGTCTGGAATTCCTGGGCGATTCCGTCCTCAACATGCTGACGACCGAGTTCCTTTACAAGACCTACCCTGAGGACTCGGAAGGTGAACTTTCCAAGCGTAAGAGCGCTATCGTATCGGGGCACGCCTGTGCACAGTCGTCCAAGGAATGGAATCTCAGCGAGTTCGTGAAAATCGGGAAGTCCGAGGCCAAGATGGGCGGTCGTGGCAAGGAAAGTATATTGGCAGACGCCTACGAGGCCGTGCTTGGTGCGGTCTATCTCGATGGCGGCCTGGATGAAGTCCGTGCGATTTTGAACAAGTTCCATTTCCCGCGCGTGAGCGAAATCATCAATGCGGTCGATTTTGCGAACTACAAGAGTGAACTTCTGGAATTTTGCCAGGGCAAGCTGCATTGCTCCCCGGAATATGTGGTTGTTGACGAATCGGGTCCGGAACACCAGAAACAGTTTACTATCGAGGTCATTGTAAACGGCAAGGCATATACTCGCGGTATTGGCCCGAACAAAAAGAAGGCCGAACAGGAAGCTTCGCGCACGACACTTGAAATGCTCAAGACCGAAGTCGCCGAAGCCGAACGCAAAAAAGCCGAGGCCCCAAAAATCAAGCAACCCGCCCACCACGTGGGATTGCCGTAGTTGATTGTCATGCCCGCCTCCGAGCCTATGTTGTCATGCCCGCCTCCGAGCGGGCATCTCCTTTTTATCTATCTTATCCATCATGAAAACATTTTCCCTCCGTAATTTACTTGCCCTGCCGATGGCGGCGGCTCTCGCATTTGCTCTTGCTGCCTGCAATGAATCTGGCGATTCCAAATCCGGCCAATCCACGAAAGCTTCGAAAAAAGGCGCACCCGTTTCCGAAGCGGATTGCCCGATTCTCCCGTTCGATTCTACAGCAACCGGCGAGTTTGACCCGATTGCCTCGAAGGAAGCCCGCGCTTGCGGCTCCATCACGCTTTGGGGCTCCGCCATGCCCAAGTCCTTCAACATGTGGGAAGACTACAACAGCTTTTCTGCCGAACTCATGAGCATGATGTTTGAACCGCTCGTGAGTCTGCACAGTACCGAAGACCGCGAAGTCGGCATTCTCGCAGACAAGTGGGAAGTCTCCGAAGACGGCAAGACGTTTACGTTCCATGTGGATTCGCGTGCCAAATGGAGCGACGGCAAGCCGGTTACCGCCGAAGACGTACAGTTCTATTACGACGTCATCATGGACGAGAAAAACCTCACGCCGATTTTCAAGGTGGGGCTCAGCCGCTTTGAACGCCCGGAAGTCGTCGATAGCTTGACCGTCCGCATGAAGGCGAAGGAACCGCACTGGGGCAATTTCTGGGAAGCGGCCGGCATGCTCGCGTTCCCGAAACACGTGTGGGGAGGCAAGGATTTCAACAAAATCCGTTACGAATTCCCGGTGGTCTCTGGTCCGTACATCATCAAGACGTTCCGCGAAGACCGCTTTGTGGAACTCCAGCGCCGCAGCGACTGGTGGGGCTTCAAAAAGAACTGGAACCACGGCAAGTACAACTTCCAGAAAATCCGCTACCGTTTCATGAACGACCAGACGAAGGCTCTCGAAGCGTTCAAGAAGCAGGATTTCAACGCCTACGCCATTTACACGAGCAGTATCTGGATGAAGCAGACCGACTTTGATGCCATCAAGAAGGGGTGGGCCATCAAACAGCGCATCTTTAACAAGGAACCGATTGGTTTCCAGGGCATGGCCATCAACCTCCGCAAGCCGCAATTCCAGGACGTCCGCGTTCGCCGCGCTCTCTCGTACCTCTTGAACCGCGAAGCGATGAACGAAAAGTACATGTACGGGCAATATTTCTTGCTCAACAGCTATTACCCCGACTTATGGGCGAATAACCAGAACCCGACGGCGCCTGTCTATAGCTACAATCCGGAAAAGGCCCGTGCGCTCTTTGCCGAAGCAGGTTACAAGGTGAACGGTCAGGGCGTTCTCGAAAAAGACGGCAAGCCGTTTGCGATAAACTTCATCACGAGCCAAGAAGACCTGCGCCACCTCACGCTGTTCCAAGAGGACTTGAAGAAGGTGGGCGTTGTGGCGACCATCGAACAGATGAGCCAGAGCACGCTCCGCAAGCGTCTAGACGATGCTGACTTTGACCTTTATTGGGTGAACTGGGGTGCAGGGCGCCTCCGCGACCCCGAAGCGAGCTGGATTTCCAAGACGGCAATGGAAAAAGGTACGAACAACCTTGCCGGCGTTCAGGACAAAGTCGTCGATAGCTTAATTAACTTGCAAAAGACGGAATTCGACCTCGCCAAGCGCAATGAAATCTTGAAGGCGCTCGACAACCGCCTCGCTGAAATCGTCCCGTACGTGCTCATGTGGCAGTGCGACCATCACCGCATCCTCTACTGGAACCGCTACGGTACACCCGAAAAGGTGCTCGACCAGTTCAACCGCGAAGATGCTATCCCCGTCTATTGGTGGGTTGATCCGGTCAAGTCCGCCGCACTCGACAATGCGATGAAATCCGGCGAAAGCCTGCCCGTGCCCGAGTACGATATTCGATAGAAGAGAGCACGCACAACGTCATCCTGAACAATGTGATGCATCCAGAACATCTCTGGATTCTTCGAGTCCCATGGACTCTCAGAATGACGGTCATTCCTTATTGTCACCCCGGTTTTATATACCGGGGCCAGTTTACACGGTTCTACCCACTTACACAAAAAAAATCCCGGAACAAGTCCGGGACGTTCTAATAACTTCACTGGCGTTCTTTCGTCTAAGAACTAGAACTTAAACTCCACATCCAAGGTAAATCCGACGGCATCGCCTTCCATATTAATAGTGAACGGATCCCTAGACTTCTTCTTGATGTCTTCGCTACGGGCGACAACCTTACCCTTAATCAAAATCTGGTTGGTCACAGCGAATTCGGCACCGACCCAGAACTTCCACTGGTTGGACCAGTCGTCATGCAGGTTGACATCCTTGTTGCCGTTGTCGTATTCCGACTTGAAAATGCGGAGCCACAGCTGGCCGCCAATCAACAGCGTTACCGGGGCGGAGGGGAGGGTGTAGTCGAATTCACCGCCAATACGGAGTTCGAGGCCTCTCTCTTGCTTGTGATGCTCGAAACCCCAGAAAACACCGGCTTCAGTACCGAATGCGGCGCCTTTAATGCTTGCGATATCGTTATGGATTTGGGCACCGAAATAGAGGAACATTTCGTGGTGGCTCGGAGGCGTTGTTCCGAGTCCGTCATATTTTTCGCGGCCAATGGGCAAGTTGAAATCGAGGAAGAGGTTGACCATCGGGGTCATAGCAAAACGACCGCCAATCATCAGGTCGCGGATGCCGTTACCGCCGTCTTCGCATGCGTCGCAGTCGGTTTCGCTCCAGAACTGGTAACCGAAACTTTGCAGAGAAAGCTCGAACTTGGGAGAAACATTGAAACGGGCGCCGACTTTTAGACCCATTTGGGACCAGTCATCATCCTTGTCGTAGTAAAGTCCAGCCTTGATGGACCCCTGGTTGTTCTGCAACAGACCGAAATAGTCCCACGTTGCGAAACTGTATGTGGCAATCAATGCCGCGAGAAGAATAACCTTTTTTATCATCGTAACTCCTATAAATCACCAAAATGGCTAACTCCAATTTAGTAATAGATTGGATGGTCTGCAAATCTTTTTCCCGAAAGGCGCGCTTATATCGTGTTTATAGTCACAAATACTATTTTTTTCTTGCATTCACGGTTGCGAAATTTTGCATAAAAATTATTTTTATACCGGAAAAGAGGTGGTTTATGAAATACACAATTCGTTTGTTGCTAGCATTAAGTTTGATAATTCCGATGTCCGTTTGGGCGCAGGGTAAATCCACAGAAAAAGTTTATATAAACCTTTATTTTGACGGTACTGGTAAAACCCTCTATTTGGCACAAGAAAAAGGTGCATCCGCAGCTTGCACTGCAGGTGAATCCGGCATGTTCTTTGTGGGGATTCCTAAACTTACATGCGTTGCTTCCGAATTGATTGTGAAGGGGAATCCTCCAACCACATCTAGAACCGCATCTAAGATAATTGCAGATTTTTTGGGCGAGTATTGGAACGATAATGCGGAAACATATCATTCAGAGAAGCTAGTGCTTGCTACGGATATCGACTTTGACCAGACACTGAAAAAGGATTTAGCGGTATGGTCTTGCTCGGAAAACCACAATGCTCTTAATTTTTCCGGTAAGGAATTTGATGGAAACAATAAGAAAATATCGAATGTATGCGGTGTAGTTGATGCGGGCCAATGGAAAACGGGAATGGGCTTGTTTTACGCTATTTCGAAAGGTGGTTCGGTTAAAAACTTAAAATTGGACGAAGTGAATTTCATTGTTTTAAATAAGACAACTGGTGTTGCCGCAACAGTATCAGATGATGAAAAAGACTACGGTTCGGTAGGTGGCCTTGCTGCGTATATTGTAAATAGTACGGTGGATAATATTTCTTTGGGTCATATCAACGTGAGCGCTCCTTTGGCGGGTGGCCTTGCTGGGTATATTGAAAATACTCCCGTCACGAATATCAGCATGATTGATGGGGAATCCAAAATTGAAGCTTCAAACGATATCGTGCTCAAAACAAGTGGTGCGAATAGCAAGATGAGAAATTTCAAGACGGTCTTAGGCGGCCTTGCAGGAGTTTCTTATTCAAGCAGCTTTAATGATATCAACATTTATCCTGAAATTATAAAAAATGAGGCAGAATCTGATTCTTCTGCTTTGGGTGGCGTTGCAGGCTTGTTTGTTTATGCAAACCCTGCTTTGTCCGAGAAAAATGTCAAAATGGAAAACATTACTGTTGAATCTAGTGAAAAAAAGAAGGTGACCATACAGGGCGGCACCACCATGGGAGGCTTGTTCGGTAAAACAGAAAGAATAAGCACGACTCCGTCAGCTACTGAACATCCGTCGGATTTGCTCATCAATAACGTTGTTGTGAATAAGTTGGTTTTGCAGAATAGCGTACATAAGCAAGATTACGCAGTGAACTTTGCTGTTTATATGGGTTCTCTTATTGGTAACAGTAATCTTTGTAATGGCGGTGTTCTTAAAATTACGAAATCTAGGGCAAATGACTTTATGATAAGTGAAACTGTTTCTCAGGAAGGAACTTATTATTATCATGTTGGCGGTATTGCAGGCTATGCCGGTTGTGAAAGTTCGAATAACGCAAGCAACAGGAACGACCAGTATTTGACGATTACGAATACGCATGCTTTGGGTTCAATTGATATGAAAGGCGGATATGTGAGTGGCACCGATAGCTACTACATTGAAGCCTCTGTCGGTGGGCTTGTCGGAACCGCCATGCTTGCTAGCGATAATAGTGTTGTGGAAGATACCTCGTCTGTTAATATTGTATATAAGTTAAATGGCACGCAGGCGTCATCTGTGATTGATCCGAGTTCTGTTAATATTGGAGGAATCTTTGGCGCGGCCAGTATTTATAACACATCGGGAGTTCCGCTAGAAATTAAAAAAGTTATCGCTAAAGGATATTCTAGCGGTAGTTCGAAAATTAATATAGATGTCGAAGATAACGGCTTCGACTCGTATGTGGGCGGAATTATCGGAAAGTTCCCTCATGCAAATATCGGTGGAAATTCGAGTATCTTGTTTGACGATGTCAGTGTTTCAAACGAGGGTGGAGCGGTAATCCGTTATGGTGGCGAGGGTGCATTATGGCATACACCTACGGACGCTTATATGGGCGGTGTTTGTGGCAAATGCCAGGCCGTGCGGAGCCTGTATAAAGTTTCTGTTGCTGGCGGTATTGTTAAGAGTTCGGTCTCTAGCGCTGTTTTAGAAAATAAAAAGTTTTATGTGGGTGGCCTCGTTGGAAAAACAGAACTCTCTAGTTGGCCTGTTTATGTACAAAACACTTATTCTGTGGGCCAGTTTGATAATTTTGGAGGAAAAACTGCAGAAGATGGTGAAAAAACGGGATATCTGTTTGGCTCTCTTGTGGCGACAATGACGAATGAGTTTGTTTCAAATTATCATATTGGAAATGACAATGCTCCCGCGATTGGTGATTTTAGCGGTGTAAAGGATGTTGTCGATTTTACGAAAGTACCTTCTAACCTCCTTAAGACTGCAAGAGCAAACGTCCGTAATGGAGACGATGAGGATTTACACAATGTTCCCCAACAAAATATATCTGATTGCGGCACTAAAAAAATTGCTGAAATGAGAAAGTCTGGTTTTGTAACACTTTTAAATAATGCATGGAGCGATGAAAGGGCGGCTGATAGGGTTTGGAGTATGGGTTCGACATCCGGTTCCTCAAATCCTGTATTTGGAAAGCGTGGAAATGCATCAGTTATTGTCACGTTTGTTGCAAATGATGAAGTTCTCAGCAAAAAATATGTGGAAATCGGTAAGGCCGCTACGGCTCCGACGCCCCCGAAAATTTCAGACAAGTGCTTTGACAAGTGGGATAAGGCATTTGATAAGGTAACGGAGGATTTGACAGTCTATGCTAAATACAACGACGATGCTTGTGTTTTTACACTCACGTTTGTTGGTCCTAATGGGTTTGAAGAAACAAGGACGTTTATTGAGGGTGGTGTGTCCGCTCCAAAACCGCCGGAGAAAAATGAAAAAGGTGAATGTTTTGTTGGATGGGATCCTGAAAATTATAAAAAACTGACTGAGGATTATACAGTCACGGCTCAATACGGTGTCTGCCCAATTAATACGTACCCCGTTACATTTAACGGCTTGGATGGAAAACCTTTGAAAAACGTTCAGGATAAGGATGGAAATCATCTAGATAATCCGCAGATTGTGGAAGAAGGCAAGTCTGCTGTTGTGCCCAAGGATCCGAATCCTGTGAATGGGCTATGCTTTGCAGGTTGGAGCAAAAATACGGATGACTATACCAATGTGACGCGTGAGATGACTGTCAGTGCATATTCTAAAGTTTGCGAATATACAGTGACGTTTACCTATCTTGAAAAGGATGGAACGCCAGGCAAAAAATCGCAAACGGTTGAATACAACAAGTCTGCAACGCCTCCGAGTAACGATGATATCCCGAAGACCGATGACGGCCAATGCTTTGATGGCTGGGATGCAGACTATAGCAAGATAACCGACGATTTGACTGTTCCGGCCAAATATAAGACTTGCGTTTATACGGTCAGGTTTATGTACACGGATAATAAAGGAGTGCCTCACATTGAAAAGACGGAAACGGTTGAACATGGCGAGTCCGCGACCGCTCCTGATGTTCCGAAAAAAATGGATGATCTGTGCTTTATCAGTTGGAACCCTAGTTTTAGCAATGTGACTGGCAAATTGGATGTCACTGCCAAGTATGATATCTGCAAATATACGGTAAAGTTTGTCTATGTTGATGCTGATGGCGTGAATGCCGAAAAGGTGGAAACTGTCGTGCATGGTAACGATGTGACGGGACCGGATGATGTCGCGAAGAAAATAGGCGACCAGTGCTTTGCCGGTTGGAAGGGCGAATTGACTAACGTGACGAGCGATATGACCCTCGAACCGGAATATAAGCTCTGCGCAGTTTCTAGCAGCTCCGTTGCTCAGTCCAGTTCTTCTGTTGTTGCGTCTAGTTCTAGCGAAGCGACGCCTGCTTCTAGCAATGCAGAGAGCAGTTCCTCCGTCAAGGCGAACAGTTCTTCTGCCACTGTCCAGAGCAGCTCCAGCAAGGCTGGCTCCAGCAGCAGTCAAAAATTCCTTTACGAGATTGCTGCCCCGAAGGTCAAACAGGACGGTAGCGCGCTTCGCATGGTGCTTGATGATTCGACTGCGAAAATTTCTGACAAGGTCGATTGCCATATTCAGGTGGTTTCTGATGCTGGCGTTTATCTCGATACCGTTGTCGATGGAAAGCTTGTCGATAAGGCGAAAGACGGAACATGGAGGCTTGATCCGGCGCCTGCTGGCGAATATAGCGTGAACTTTACGTTTACGAACGGCGAAGATTCCGTTACCTACAAGAAAAAATTCTCGTCTCCGAAACAAAAAAATCTTGTGACGCATTCTTGGCAACTGCTGTCGTTGTACGCTTTCTGCTACAGCAAGGGTGACAACTGCAAGTACGAACTGGAATCGCAATTCAATCAGGCTAATTGGGCTCTTGAACAATGCGAGTCTATGAGGGAAATGGTCAAGCGTGGTGAAGCTCCGGAAAATGACGACAACTTCTACCAAGAAATGGAAGAATCCTGCCGTGAAGCCCGCAATTCTGGAAGTGCAGCGGCGGCCGTGTACTGGTGGGATGAAACGAGCCCGGTGGGCGATTATTGGCAGTATCGCAAGTTTAGCGTGAACGATAAGTTCGACTCGACTCTCGGTTACTGGTACGGCCCTGTGGATAGGAAACCGCTTTCGCTCAGCTTGCAGACTCCCGACATGAACGCTGAAATCGTGTGGAATTTGCAGAACCGCTATTCCGGCTGGAACCTGGTGGCGAATCCCTATGGATGGTACGTCAAGCTCCCGCAAAAGGATGGCGTGCGTTTCTCGAAGTGGAATTCGGAAGAAAGCCAATACGTTCCGGCAGATACGCTTGGTCCTTACGAAGCGGTCTGGGTGCACACCGACAAGACGATGGAATATCGCATTCCGCTCAAGGCCGCTATTGTCCTCGAAGACGAAAAGAAATCGCTTTCCAAGAGCGCAGCCTCCGATGATTGGAACCTCCGCGTCGTGCTTTCTGATAACAACGGCAAGCGCGATTCCTGGAACGAACTCGCTGTGGGCTCCGCCAAGTCTCTCAGCGAACCGCCGGCAGGCATGGGCGACCGCGTGAATCTCTCCATTGTCGAGGGCAAAAAACGCTTTGCCAAGAGCGTGAAGCAGAACAGTGATAACCTTGAGTGGAACCTCGAAGCGAGCGCAACGACTCCTCGTGCTGGCCGCTTGAGCTTTGTCGGCCTCGAACGCGTCTTGGCGAAGGGCTTGCATGTCTATGCGACCGTGGGCGACGAAATGTTCGAAGTCACGAACGATAAGCCGCTGGACGTTCAGCTTTCGTCCAAGGCGAAAAACGTGTCCATCCGCGTGACGAAGGGCGCGGTCACGGCAAATATCGCGAAAAACTGGCTCTCGGGCTTCCGCGTGAACCAGACGTCGAACGTCTTGAATGTCGGATTCGATGCCGCTTCCGAGCTCGCGGGTGCTAACGTCAAGGTGAGCATCGTGGGCATCGATGGCCGCGTCGTCGCGACGAACAGGGGTGTCGCAAACGCCGGTTCGAACGTCGTTTCCATGAAAAAGCCGAAACTGGGTGTCTATTTCGTAAGAGTGCGTGTCGGTAGCCAGTCCGCCTCCAAGCGCATCATGGTTCGGTAGTAGAGTTACTAGTTCTGAGTTACTAGTTGCTAGAACGTGAAAATGTCACCCCGGATTTATTCCGGGGTCGGTTTTGTGCATTTTAGGGATAGCCGAACGGCGCGATAATTACTAAATTTGCGCTCGTTATGACAAAAGCAAAATTCATCAAATTCATCATCGCGTCGGTGCTCGCCATCGCCGCCCTCTTCTTGCCGTACGAATCCCTCGGATTCGATGCCGCAAGCCCCATGGGAGTCCTGAATCCGCTCGAAATTCGCGTCATTGGCGTTTTCGTCATGGCCGCGCTTTTCTGGATTCTCCAACCGTTCCCAATCTGGTCCACCTCCATGCTCGTCATCGTGCTTATGATTATCACGATGTCCGATTCCGCACTTAACGTGTTCCGCGTGGACGGCGTGACGATGATTAGCCATAAGTCCATCATGGCGACTTTTGCAAACCCCATCATCATGCTCTTCTTGGGTGGGTTCTTCCTTGCTGCCGCCGCCACCAAGTACAAGATGGACTTGAACCTCGCACGCGTGCTCCTGAAGCCCTTCGGCAAGAACCCGAAGTTCGTGCTCCTCGGCCTCATGCTCATCACGGCCGTGTTCTCCATGTTCATGAGCAACACCGCTACCGCCGCCATGATGCTTGCCATCCTTGCCCCGGTGCTCAAACTCTTTGACGAAGACGACCGCGGTAAAGCTGCTTTTGCTCTTGCCATTCCTCTCGGCGCAAACATCGGCGGTATGGGTACCCCGATCGGTACGCCTCCTAACGCTATTGCCCTTGGCGCTTTGAATGACGCCGTTGCCCGTGGCGACCTTGTTGCAAATCCGGTGAGCTTCGGTCAGTGGATGGCTTTCGGTATTCCGTACGTGATTGTTTTGATGGTGATTGCTTGGCTCTTGCTCCTCAAGATTTATCCGATTAAGATGAAGGAAATGGTCTTGAATATTGAAGGTGCTGGCAAGTTTGATACGAGCCCCAAGGCCATTATCGTCTATATTACTTTTGTTGTCTGCGTTGTTCTGTGGGTTATCAGCAAGAACGGTATCGGTCCTATCCCGGGCCATGGCATTAACGATAACGCGATTGCCATGATTCCGATGGCTGTATTCGCCCTCACGGGTGTGATTACCAAGAAGGATTTGAATGCGATGAGCTGGGACGTGCTCTGGCTCGTGGCTGGTGGTTTCGCTCTTGGCGTGGGCCTCAATGCGACTGGCCTTGCCGCTCACCTCATCAAGACGATTCCGTTTGCAAGCTGGTCTCCGTTCGCGCTGATGGTCGGCTGCGGCATCATCTGCCTCTTCATGGCGAACTTCATGAGCCACACCTCTACGGCGACGCTCTTGGTGCCGATTCTCTGCGCCGTGGGTATCGCTTGCCAGGACAACCTCGTTGGCCTCGGTGGCGTGACGGCTCTCCTCGTGTCTGTTGCGTTTGCAAGCTCTCTTGGCATGAGCCTCCCGATTTCGACGCCGCCTAACGCACTTGCCCATGCGACGGGTTATACCGACACGAACGGCATGGCGAAAACTGGCGTTGTGATGGGTCTCTCTGGCCTCGTGCTTTCTTGGGCAATGATGATTTTCCTCGCGAAGATCAACTTCTTTGGCACTCCGGCTCCGAAGGCTGCTGACGCTGCTCCTGCCGCTCCTGCTGCTGCAGAAAAAGTTGTTGCAACTCCGGCTGCCGAAACGAAGGCTGAAGCCGCTGCTCCTGCCGCCATCGATAGCACTGTCGCCATCCCGGCAGATTCCGCTGCTAAGGTCGTTGTTGACAGCGCCGCTGCTTCTGCTGCAGCACCTGCCGCTGCAAAATAATTAGAAAGCCCCGGACTTTTTACTCTGTCACCCCGGCCTTGTGCCGGGGTCAGTTGTTTATACAGAATAACCGATGTCGGCACTGAGGCCGGCATGACAGCAAACGCGTTGTCACCCCGGATTTATTCCGGGGTCAGTTTTTTAATATGAGTTTACAAAAAAATCCTCGCAGAAATGCGAGGATTTTTCAGTGGTCGATACAGAACTCGAATCTGTGACCTCTACCATGTCAAGGTAGCGCTCTAACCAACTGAGCTAATCGACCGAGGTGAGACCAATTATAGAAAAAACAAATCCGCTTGTCAAGGGTATATTAGAACTTAGATGTTTTTCTAAGCTCTACCAACTAAAAAACACTACCGGTCGTCTTCGGCAATCCAGTAGTGCATGCGACCTTTGAAATGGATTGGTGCGCGGTTTGCGTTGCATTTCCCTTGCCTGCAATCCTCAAAATGCAGGTTGATGGTGGCGGTCCACTTGGTATCGTCTTTCTGGTCGATGTGGACGTAGTTGCTGTCTCCCGTAATATATGCTTTGGGGACGCCTTCGAATTGAAGCCAGGTGTAAGTCGGGACAACGTTGTTCATCCCGAGTTTTGGATAGTTGACCATGACAGCGAGAGCTTCCTTGCGTTCGCTGTGTTCCATCGGGATTCTTATTTGCAAGTAATGGTGTCTGTTGCGTATGTATGGAATTTCCACGTTGTCGCGATCGAGTTCCTGCTGGATTTCGTCTTCGCCGTTTATACTGTACTTGAGGAATCCGCCGCCCTTCACTTCCCAGCTGTCGTTGATGCCGCTACAGGCGGTAAGGCCCGCGCACAAGACCTGGCTCAATGCGCCCGCGGCGATAACGGCAAAACGTTTCAAAAATGCGGATTTCATATCCCCAAAATAGAAAAAAACACCGGGTGTTTAAAAGTATGCAAAAGAGCCGGGCGCTAAGTCCCGGCCTCGCGATAGTCATCCTGAAGATGCCATTCCGTCGTCATCCTGAACGAATGTGAAGGATCCAGTGCAGTTGTCCTTGCAACCTGTCATCCCGGCCCTGTGCCGGGAACGGCTTACACAGTCCCCCTAGCGGAACACTACCTAAGCCCTTCCGTCAACGGGACCGTCGTCGGTCTGCGGCTCCTGCTGCTTCTGCTGTGCCAAACGCGGGTCTTCCAGCACGTACAGCGGAAGCGCCGCCAGTTCCTCGTTATCGGCAATCAGGCGCACAATGTACTTGTCCGGACGAGCAAACTGCAAACGCTGCATGTTCAGAATCATGTTGACCGCAGCGGTATCGAATCCCTGTGCGACCGGCTGGAGCTCGATTTCGGACTGCATCGGCGGCACAATCGGGTGGCCTACCACATCTTCGATAGACAAGTTCAACTGGTGTGTGCCAGCCTCGGAACGCTGGTAGCGCAAGCGGAAAGCAGCGGAACACTGCGGAATCACAAGCGGGAACTTTGCAAAAATGCGGTCAAAGGCACCAAGAATGTTCATGCGACCTCCGGCATCGTTAGCGGTGGCGGCGTCACAGATAGCGGCAATTTCAATATTCATGTAGGGTTCTCCCAGTATTAGATAAATGTTTAACTAAATTATAAATATATTCGTAAAAAGACGAGGTTTTTATGGAAGAAATTCCACTTTGGTACTGGTTAATCGTGTTTTTTTGCTTGGGAGCCTGTGTCGGGAGCTTCTATAACGTCATTGTCTATCGCATGCCTCGCGGAATTTCGCTCCTCAACCCGCCTTCGCACTGCCCGCTTTGCAAAAAGAGAATCCCCATCCGCTACAACCTGCCCATTGTCGGCTGGCTCTGGCTTCGCGGAAAAAGCGCTTGCTGCAAACAGCCCATCAGCATCATCTACCCGATAGGCGAAGGCCTTTGCGGGTTGCTCGGCGCCCTTGCTCTCTATGCGGCAGTCGGCTTCGGAACCGATTTTACGCGGCCCGTCTTGGCGCCCCAGGCTTGGGCGAACGCAGCGGCCTTGTTTTGGCTTTTGCTCGGGGCGTATCCCGTATGTGCAGTCGATTGTGAGTACAAACTCATTCCCGATTCCATCTCGGTGGGCGGAATTGTCGCTGGTCTTTTGATTTCGCTTATTCCGGGCGGTATCTCGCCGCTCCAGAGTCTGCTGGGTGCTGTCGGCGCTGGTGGCGGACTTTATCTGCTCGGCTGGATTGCAACCAAAGTCCTCAAGAAAGAAGCCATGGGCTTTGGCGATGTCAAACTTTTGGCAGGGTATGGCGCCTTGATGGGCTTTGCCGGTGCTGTTGAAACGCTGATTGTCGCCGCCGTACTCGGGCTAATTGTGATGCTCCCGTATGGCGTGATTAAGAATAATGCAAAGAACAATAGCGCAAAAAACGGCGCAGCGAAAAATAAAAATGTGCCGGAAGATGAGGATGTCGGACAAATTCCATTCGGCCCGTTCCTCGCTGTGGCAGCCCCCTTCATGTACTTATGGGGCAACCAGCTTGTCGCGCTGTACCTGACTTATGTTCTAGGCGAATAAATCAGACCTGACAGCAAACGCCTTGTCACCCCGCACTTTGCTTTGTCACCCCGTGCTCCGTCACGGGGGCAGTTGTACAGAGCCGTTAAACAACTGATGCCGGCACTGAGGCCGGCATGACAGCAAACACATTGTCACCCCGGCCACAGTGCCGGGGTCACCTTACACGTTCCTGAGCTTACCTTTTCTTCTTGCCCGGGCGTTGCGGCATGAACGGGCTTGCTGCATTGGACTTGCTGGCGCTCTTTTCGGTGATAATTTCCTGGCTTGTGACCACGGAATCCCCGACGCTAAGCCCCTTGAGAATCTGGACCTTCACGCCATCGCTTAAGCCAATTTTCACGCGGCGCGGAGCCGCTTTTCCGTTGATATTAATCCATACGTGATCGCCTTCGAGTCTTGGCTTCTTGTTCTTTTTCTTGGCGCCTGCGGTTGGCTTACCACTTGGCCCGCCCGGTCCCATTCCCGGTGGCGGGGGTGGCATACTGCCTTCTGCCACGGCGGCAGAATCGCTAGACTTGCGCTGCGGACGCGGCATGTCCTTCGGGTCCACCATCGGAGTCCCTTCGGCGGGCGTGAACTTGAGCGCCTTGACCGGAATCGTGACGGCATCAGTAATTTCTTGCGTCACGATGGTGCAGGTGGCAGTCATGCCGGGGAGCAGTTTCTGTTCCGGGTTCTGGGCCGAAATGACAACCGTATAAGTCACCACGTTACTTGTCGTCGTCGGGTTCAGGCGGACCTCTTGCACCGTACCGTTGAATACATCGTTCGGGAACGCATCGACAGTAAACGTGACTCGCTGGTCCTTTTTCACTTGTCCGATATCCGCTTCGTCAATGGCTGCCATAACCTTCATCTGGTTCAAGTCCTTTGCGATAACGAACAACGTCGGCGTGCTCATGGACGCGGCCACGGTCTGTCCGACATCGACGGCTCGCTTCAAGATGACACCGTCAATCGGGCTCTTGATTGTCGCGTAGCTTAAGTTCAAACGAGCCTGCGAAACTTCGTTCTTGCGCTGTTCCACCGAGAACTTGGCGGCGTTCAGGTTGTATTCCGCCTGTTCCAATTCGACGGCGCTCGCGCTCCTGTTCTCGGCGAGTTTCTTGATGCGGTTGTATGTACTTTGCTTGAACTTGAGGTCGTTCTCGGCACTGTTGTACGAGATGGTGGCCTGCTTCAAGGTCGATTGCAGCTTCGACTTGTCGAGCTCGGCGATGACCTGGCCCTTCTTGACCTTGGAATTGAAATCGACGTTGATTTTGGCGATGTCGCCCGAAACCTGTGTACCGACTTCCACTTGGTCAACCGGTTCCAACGTGCCTGTGGCCGAAATGGTCGTCTTGATGGTATCTGTAACCACCGGGGTACTGATAAGCGAACCGACTTGGTTGGCGGTCGCTCCGTCAAAGAAGTATGACTTGACTCCGAAGGCGATTGCCGCCAAAACGGCGATGACGATGATAAATTTCAAGATTTTCTTCATATGCTTTAGAAAAATAGAAACATTGATTTTTTAACTACAAACATTTTGATGACTTTGGGGCCGTTCTGGTTGCATTTTCCGTTGGATGCATGCCGACCGTGCACTCTTTTTACTAGCTTAAAGTGCATGACTCGTGTCCGCAAAAAAGATGACAGTGCAGAAGTCCGCCGAGTGACTTGGGTGGGGCTCGGCTGGAACGCCGCTCTCTCCGTGGCCAAGTTTGTCGTGGGCGTCGTCGGGAATTCCCAGGCGCTTGTTGCGGACGCTATCCACAGTGCGTCCGATTTTGTGACCGATGTCGCGGTCATTGTTGGGAGCCATTTCTGGAACTCTCCACCCGATGCGGAACACCCTTACGGGCACAGGCGATTCGAGACGCTTGTCACCATCGGTATCGGTCTTGCGGTTGCCGCCGTGGGCGTTGGGATCGGCTACAAGGCGGTTTTGGCGCTTTTGGCAGGCGAGGCGTCGCACCCGGAAGTATCGGTGGCCGTCATGGCTCTTGCCTCTATCGTCGTGAAAGAAATTCTTTTCCGCTATACGCGAAACGCGGGGCGTAGAATTCGCAGCCAAGTGCTCGAAGCGAACGCCTGGCACCACCGTAGCGATGCCTTTAGCTCGATTCCCGTACTTGTGGCGGTTGTCTTTGCCATTTTGCTTCCTCAGCTCTGGTTTGCGGACTCCGTCGGAGCGTTGATTGTGGCGTTTTTCATTATGCATTCCGCGATTGAAATTGCGTGGCCTGGGCTTCGCCAGCTTGTCGATTACGGGGCTAGCGCCGATATCCTTGAAAAGTTGAAACGCGAGGCGCTGTCGCACCCGAAAGTCATCAGTTTGCACGGGTTCCGTTCCCGCTACGTCGGTAGCGATTTGCATGTGGATGTTCATATCGTCGTCGATGACCAGATGACTTTGAAAGACGCTCACGATGTCGCCGAAGAAGTCGAACAGTTGCTGATTGACTCCGGCGAGAACGTCGTCGATGCGATGGTGCATATCGACCCGTACAACGCCAAACGTGCCGCCCAAAACGAAATCAAGACGATAGAGAAGTAGTGATTGGTGCCCCGGCCACAGTTGTCGAGTTTTTTACGAAATGTAAAATTAAAGTTTACATTTTGCTGGTTACGGAGGTTCTCTTTTTAAGTATTTTACTTAATATGGGTTTCAAAATTTTGGGAGTAGCATGAAATTCATTTCATTCGTATATGCGTGTGTGTTCATCTTTGCGTATTCGTATGCCGATACGCCTACTTGGACTACTCCATCAAGTGTAAATGTGATGGCGTTTGCTGTGAATGATTATAGCCATTATTATGATCATAGTTTACCATCCCTTATGAGAAGTGCTTTTCACAAAGATGCTTTTATTGATTCTTTGTTTTCTGCTTTGGATTTATGGTATCCTGGAATGACGAAGAATGCAGCTTACTATGGAGATAGTGCAGCAACAAGGGATAATTATAGAAACTCTTTAACCTATTTTACTCAATTTGTGTTCTTTTCTGGTCATGGAACTCCGCAACTTATATATCTTTATGATTATCCTGTAAATGTATCTAGTGGCTGTGGCACTCCTACATGTCTAGATGATCAATATGGAAAAATTTATAATGGTGCTACTCGGTGGGTTATTTTTGATGCTTGTTTAGTGTTGAATGTGAATCAATCAGATAAACTACATTTGCCATTAACTGTAGAAACTATCGACTTTTCTAAAGTTGATAAACTGAGGAGTGCTTTTGCGGGAGTTCATTCTATTTTAGGGTTTTATGCGATTAGTTGGGATTTTGCTTATTGGGAGGCAGGTCAATATAAAGCGACTGAAGATTTGTATAAGTATTTTGTCTATTATTTTATTGAAGATGGCGAGACTATTTGGGATTCTTTTGATATGGCGAATGCTGATTTTGTTTTTGAAATCAATTATTATTATGGTATGAAACCTGCGATAGCGTTTTTGCGTGGATATGATGCGGATAATAATTATCATGACACAAGTATGGAACGTTTTGACTACACTTTTAATGAACCAATCCCAATAAATGGAACGTTGGAATTATATGTAATGTATAGTGAATATGGCTCTCCAGAATATTATTCTTATTAAAATATGGAAGTGAAAAATGAGAAATCTTTTTTTGATTTTTATATCGCTGGTGCTTAGCTCGCTTGTTTACGCTAAGCCTGTTCTTGTTATGACAGAAAATGCTAAGGCTTTCTTTAAAAATCGCAATCAAAATGATTTAAAAAGGAATACGTATATTGTCGAAATTAATGAGAATACCTTTAAAACGATGGACGATTTGAAAATGAAAATGTCCAATGCAAATGACGTTAAGCTGACAAGACTGAATGTTCTTAAAGTAAAGAATGAGAATTTGAAGCTGGACTTGTCAGAAGTAGAATCTAATCGCGCCATTTGTGCTCGTGAAATGCTAAAAAAGTTTTTGCCAAACGACTATGCAACTCAGTTTAGGCTCATCTCTATTGATAAGAATCATTCTTTTTCTGTTTCGCAAGGTGCGAAAATAGGAGGCTATACATTTAATTTTAAAAGAGTTTTTAATGGTCGTGTAGTACGTAATAAAAACAATTTTTTAAGGATTCGTACAGATAGGGATGGTTTCTTGAGAGATGCAAGGATTGCTTTGCAAGATTTGAAAATAACATCGGAAAGTATTTTGATCGATGAAACAGACTCTGAAAATGAAGCGACACTAGATTCTTTGTTGACAGAAGATTTTGATTCTGTTAATACTCGCAATAAGAGAGGAATGGAAAAAACGGTTAGAATGGAAAAAGTTGAAGTAGGTAGTGTTGCTGAAGCTTATTGCGAAGTATCGGACGGCGATAACAAAAAGCTATTTCCATGCCTTTCATACGCATCTAAAATTTTTCTTGAAAATAATGTAGAATTAGGTTCTATTATAGATGTTCCACATACCCGTAAATCATGGAGTGATTATTATGCAAAAAAAAATTCTGTTCAGTTTAGCCGCTATCGCCATTAGCTTTAGCTTGCTTGTTGCATGCTCCGATGATTCCGGGGCTGATAGTGCTCAAAGTGCACCCGAAAAAACACCGACGGCTAATTCGACTTATGCCAAGTTGGATTCCTGCTCGTTTATGGCAAGTGCAGGATCGTGTGGTGGAGAGCGCGGTTTGATGAAAACCGTAAGTGAAACCGATTCTGTTCATGTTGTAATGAACAAAGACGGGTCTGCTGTTTTGAAGGACCGCTTTGGGTCTATTTGCGCTGAAAATGGAGAGGTATCCAAAATTTCTCTAGACAAGAGGGAAGATACATTATGGGTCCATGTGGAGTACAGGGAGTTCCCGCCGGATGTTAGTGGTGGCTCTAGATGTGAATGCTTCGCAAATTACGAGATTGACATCCCTGCGGAATTTGTCGGAGCAAAATACCTAACTTTTAACGGAGACTATCTTTGGATCATTACCTACATACAACCGTAGTCTTTTCACACCAGTAAATATTCCAAAGTGGTCTAAGTCCCGAAAAAAATAGCTCCTATTTCAGCACTTTAAATTTATATTACTTTAGTATAAGTTGTGAGGTAGGATATGGTGCTAGAAGAATTTTACAAGCTGAACAACGGTCAACGCGTTCCAAAAATTGCATTGGGGACATGGCAAACGCCAAACGATGTGGCCGTGACGGCGGTGGCTGCCGCTATTGATGCCGGGTATCGCCATATCGATACTGCGATTGCATACGAAAACGAAGCGGGCGTAGGCGAGGGCCTCAAGGCCGCTCTCAAGGCGACCGGAATCCATCGCGAAAGCGTTTTTATCACGACGAAAATCCCAGCCGAAGTCAAAAACTATGCAGACGCGGTTCGCTGCATCCAGGAATCGATGGACCGCTTGGACGCTTTCCACATCGACATGATGCTCATCCATGCACCGCGTCCGTGGAGCGAAATGGCCTCGACTGCGGGAAACCGCTATTTCAATGAAAATATTGAAGTTTGGAAGGCCCTTGAGGAAGCGTACGAGGCGGGAAAAATCCGCACAATCGGCGTCTCCAATTTCGAAATCGACGACCTCAACAACATCATGGCGGGTGGCCGCGTGATGCCTGCCGTGAACCAGATCCGCGTCCATATCGGGCACGTTCCGACGGAGTTGATTGACTTCTGCGAACAGAACGGCATTCTGGTGGAAGCGTATTCGCCCAACGCGACAGGGCGCCTCATCAAAGTGCCCAAAGTCTGCGCGATGGCCGAAAGATACAACGTTTCGGTGCCGCAACTCGCAAGCCGCTTTGTGCTGCAGCTCGGGCTTTTGCCGCTGCCGAAATCTGTACACGAAGACCGCATCCGCCAAAACGCCAAACTCGACTTCGAAATCAATTCGACCGACATGGCGACCCTCCTCGACATCGACGGCCTATAGCCTTGTCACCCCGGCATTAGTCTTGTCGTCATCCTGACGCTGCCATTTCTCCGTCATCCTGACGTTGCTACTCCGCCGTCATCCTGAACGAATGTGAAGGATCCAGTCACGGTTCTTTTTACCTTGTCACCCCGGATTTAATTCTGGGGTCAGTTGTTTCAACAAGAAACTCCCGCCCCAATTGGAGCGGGAGCTATCTTTTTCCCCCTTACTGTTCCTCCTAACAACAAGTCTTTTTTATCATCTTACATTCACGCGTTTGCTGTTTGTCCCGACCTTCACGATGTACGAACCGGATACCGGAACTTTCACGCGGATCGAGCTGCTATTCAGCGAACCTGTAGAAATCACTTGTCCCTTCATGTCCATCACGGCAAATGTCTTTGTCCCGTTCTTCGTGAAATTGCTTGTGGTGATAGAGATTTCCTGCGGAGCGTTCGCCTGGACGCTGAACGTAGATTTCTTGACATTCCCTGTTTGCGGTATAGACATCGGCGGTTCCTCGAACTGCAAGTTACTATAAGAGACTTGCATGAGTGCCGGATTCGGCCCTACGACTTGGAGAGTAGCAGGCCCATTGCAAGATGCTTCTGTGCCTTTCTTGTAAACTTTGGAAGACGAAACTTCGAATATCGCGCGGCCGAACCTTACCAGGGCATCGGAGAGAATCGTCAAACCGGATGATGTCTTGGAACCCAGCGAGAGCTTGAAGTTGCAATCCGTGCATGGAGTATTGTCTGCGTTGAGGGCAATCAAGTTGAATGCGTAAATACCGCCTTTAATACGATGGTCCGTATCCTTGTCTTTTGTTACAACATTAAACGTGGTGTAAGAATCGACAAATACGAGTTTCGGCACAAAGAAGCTGATTTCGGCCTTGCGAGCGCTACCCTTCACGTTGATGGATACTTTCTCTTCTTGTGAATCCATTTCGTCGGATGGGATTGTCACGTAAAGGGTATCGATTCCGCTTGCGCCAATCGTGCGGCTTGATGCCGGGTTGAACGCCACGAGCTTTCCGTTCTTTTTCTCGTAGAAGACTGCCTTGTTGTTGGAAACCTGCAATGAGTAAGCAGTTCCCGGGGCCTGCTGCAATTCGAGAGGATCCGTGCAGTTCGTGCTAGAGCAAGGATCAATGATAGCGGCGATATAGAGCGGAACCAGCTGATTGATGTCCGGAGAGCCATCTGCCAACGGAGTTGAAGGTGTTGCCATAGACTTGAATTTGCTTGGTGCACTGGGCTTGCCGTTTTCGTCAACGGAGACTGCCTCGCGATTTGCAACAGCGAGAGAACTCTTGATATTGATTTCGATGGCCTTTGAATTGTTGCCTATCTTAACGATAAGGTAATACCTACCGCCAGTGAGGGATTCTTTCAATATGTTTTCGTTGACAATTGGCTTGGCTCGGTCGGTGATATCGATTCCGCCTTTGTATTGAATCGGGTTCTTGGCAAATTCAGCTTCGCTGATAATCGTCTTTGTTGAATCGCTACCGGTTTTGTCTGTAGTGAATATGTACTTGATTTTGTCTTTAATCGTTGTTTCGATTGTTGCCGTTTCGCAATCTTCAGAACTTCCACCTAAAGCGTACAAGCATGATCCTCCGGCTGATTTGTAGCAAATCTTCATATGGTTGTTGCCGTTTTTGATATAATCTTCCGTGTCAAACTTGCTTCTGACTGAAATTCCCGATGTTTGTTCTGCAAAGAATGTGAAGTTGGCGTTGATTCTGAGGTCGCTTGATGCTGCACGGCGGTTGCAGGTGTAAATGTCGATATCATAGGACTTGCCGACTTCACCATTTGGCAAGAACTTGTCCATATCGACGTGCCCCGGAGCGGCGAGATGAGTACCGCCAATATCGATTGCCAGTTTGTTGTCAACGAACACCCAGATGTCGTCGTTTCCGCTGACGCTGAATTTCAAGCCTTTTCTAAAGCGGAAGTTCGCGTGGGATTCGGTGCAGAAGTGGTGATTGCGTTTTTCTTTTGCCGGATCGAAAGTCGTCCATCCCTTCGGGGCGTCGTTGGGACAAGACCAGCCCCAGCCATCGCCGTCCCATGTGACATTGAGAGCGTTGGAAATTTGTTTTGCGACGGTGCTCTCGCCAATTGTAAATTCGGAACCTCTAGCAAAGAGACCTTCGCAGTCGATGCCGCCTGTCCAACCCGGACCGTTACAGATAAGGTTGCTCTTGGCGACGCCTTCCTTTTCATCGATGGTACGGAGACCGAGCGGTGTCTTGGAATTCGGAGTGGCGTCTGCACAGAAGAACAGGGGCGCATCTGCTGCGCGCTTGGTTCTTGCAGCCGGAAGTTTTTCCGAAATCATCATGATATCGTCGGGTGCTTCGGCGGGGTAGAATCCGCCAGGAACAGTGGTGCCTGGACTTGTATAGAAGTCGGAGTTGAATTCAAAGTTGCCGCTGGCGTTTTGCGCGAAGGGTATGTCGAAGCAGGACTCTTCGTTTACGCCCTTTGTGTAATTAAACATGGCTGCAAAGGCTGAGTCCGCTTGGGAGCCAAAGCATTGCTTGCCTTTGGCGGTAAGCGTCATTTTTTTGTTTTTCGGGTCAAGCGTTGATTCGACCATGCCCTGAGTCATGCCGATACATGGCATTTCGGCGGTAGCGGACGTTGCGACCGGGAATTTGGCTGAAGTGCTGTAGCAGTCGTTAGCGTTGGCTTGCGCTTCGGTTTGCCCGGAAAACCATTCCGGGGCGCAGGAGAACGCTCCGTGCAACGAGGCGTCTGTATCATAGATGATGGTGGCGAGGTTGAAGCGGCAATTGCCAGTGACATCAGGCTGTGTTGCATACCACCCCATATTGTCGCTAGGGAGCGCTGCAGCTTCTTCCGCGTCGGCGACAAAATAAACCGCGTTGTTGAAATGTGGGTCGGTTGCATACAGGTCGAAGATAAGGTCCAGCGAAATGGGCTGAGCCTTGTCGCCTGTTTCCCAGGTCCCATTCATGCCAATGGCTTCTTCCATGGCGGAATCATCGTCTCTGTAAATGAATACTTTTTCCGGAATCGCTTCATCGACGTAGCGTCTGTAGTACCAACCGCAATGGTCGGGATCGATGGTGAGCTTCCGTGACTTGCCGTCTTCGTTTATCATCGGGACGGACGATTTCCATGTCATGTTGTTAGGTATAAAAACGTGGAACTCTTTGACCGTTTCTGCCCACGTATATGATATACCTAGTGCAGCGATTGCTGCGATGAAAGTTTTAAAAGGTTTCATATGTTCCTCCTTGTATTGTCGAGACCAGTAGAAGCCCCTTGTAATCGTAAATATATACTTACTTTTTGAATAAAGCAATAGTCTATGATACTTTTTTATCGAAAAAGTGTAAAAATATCAAAAAATTATGCAATTTTCTAAAAAACGCATTTTCATGATACACTAAGAGGCGAAAAAACACCGAAAACGCGTTCCGGTGAGACTTTGAGTGTGGCGTGTCATCCCTGCCAAGCTGTCATCCCGGCCTTGTGCCGGGATCGGTTGTTCAGCATAAAAAACAGACCCCGCAACAAGTGCGGGGTGACAGTAAGAAAAGTCCGGGGTGACAGTAATAGTAAAATGTCATCCCGGCCTTGTGCCGGGATCAGTTATTACTTCACATTGACGCGTCTATAGCCAAGTCCGACCTTGACGACGTACGAGCCTGTGGTTTGTACTTTCACACGAGTATCCTTGCTGTCTAACGTTCCCGTGGAAACAACCTGCCCCTTCATGTCCAAGACGGCGTAGCGTTTGGCGCGGGCCGGTAGCGATTCGTCCATGACGATGGTGAATTCGAACGGTCCAGTCATCACGACGCGGAATGTCGGTTTTGCATAGACTTTTTCTTCTTTCTTGCCATCGTCT